>JAHZJL010000064.1 GCA_022600935.1 Gammaproteobacteria bacterium | reverse complement strand
TTGCCAGGGGTGATTCTGTGTAGTAGAAATGGAAAGTTCTTCATCTTTTGCAACAACTGTTGCCACAGCAGCAGATTGAGTCAGTGGATTGAAAAAAATATCAGTACCTGCATCAGCCATTTGCGACACAGCCAGCATGACTGATGCAGACAGGTAACCGAGTTTATTATTGAAATGCATATCCATCCTCTTGTTTTTAAATACGTTTTAGGAAACAGAGCTAACAATTGATATCCAGGAGCACGAAGAACTTCAGCACCTGTCAGTTAATAAGCATGAGGAAGATCGTAATGAGTGATTGTTACACGCGCGTGACTTGACAATGAAGTTTATGTGACTGAAATAGTTCAGGCGTTCGCTTGTTTGATATGTTTATAGGTGAATCAATGTACTGTTTGAGACTGAGTCAAAACTCTTTTTAACTAACACATTTTGCTTTTTTTAAATCATCGGTGGTTGATTAAGGGACATTTTACTTACATTCAAAATTATTGAGGCATTCAGGACTGAATCAAACAAATGACTTGCGCACACATTGGGGTCAACCAGTTTTATGTTGGTCCGTGCAAGCTAATGTAGAACTCTGAGTAAGTGTTTAACAATACTTGATGAGAAAGTTGTTTTTAACACACATTAAAAGTGGTAGGATTGAGACTGCTTTCATTATTAAACAAAACGTTTTTATCAAAAAAGATAATAACTAACGTATTAAAAGTTATGAAAAAATCAATTTTAATGGCTTGTGTTTTTTGTATGCTTGTTTTTATCTGGGCTTCGTATGAAGCTAACAATGAAGCATTGGCAATATCAGGTTGTTGTAAAAAAAGAGAGTCTCAAGACGGTCCCTGGAGAAAAATAGGGACAGATCTTGAGCGATGCAAGGTTGAGAACAGAACGGATAACGATAATGTGTTTAAAAAGAGTGGAATGGTATGGTGGGATATGGCGTGCTGAATAGAATTCACTGCAGCCGTTATTTAAGGAATTATTTGCCAGATCAATTGTATTTTTTCGAGTTTGTCCTTATTGGAACCTTTGCCAGAGCCTGTGTCCTGGTTCAAAAATTCAGCAAAGACTTGAGGTCCTAAGTCGACTTCAGCCATTTGTTTTTTTATTTCGTCTTTGGAAAAAGACGATATTGTATTCTCAAAACGCTTGTATTCTTTATCGAATTGAGTGTTATTCCCATTTAAGATAAAAGCACATAATCTTAAATAAAATGATAGAGTCCGTTGTCTCTCACTGAGTGATTGATTGCTATCATCCAGGTCAGTATTAAGTGTTTCAGCTAAAATGTCCCGTCTTTGCGCATCGGCACTCAATAGTTCGACGAGTATTTGCCTGTATAGCGCATCGCTCACCTTGCTGTCGTCTATAGACAATATGATGCGATATGTTTGTCTGGCTTTTTCAATGTCTGAGTCAAGTTCTGAAAAGAATTGGGGAATCATGGATTTTATATAAAAATCATTCATGTGCTGGTCGGTGTTATTAAGTTTTAAACGCAGATCATCCATTTGTTCCCTGGCTTGTTTTATCGATTCGATATCCATTATCGCTTTCGAGGACAGTTGTTCCAGCTTTTCTGATTTTTCCTCAACAGACTCGGTAATGGCGCTGACATTCTGAACTTTGCTATACCCCATATAGCTCAAAGCTGATAACAACAACGTGAAAATGGTACCGACTGTTGATGCTGCAACAGTGAACCGACTGCGACTTCTGTCAGCACTTTCAATCACTTCATGGGCGCGTTTACTGGTCTGATCAAACACGGTTTGCGTTGCTTTTAAAGAAGCGTCAATGATCTTGATTTCTGTGTCGAGTTTGGCATTGACATGATTAATTTTATCATCAACATCTTTAAGCCTGGCAGTCAACACATCCTGACCTAAATTCCGCAACCGCTCACTGAATTTAATCAACAACTTAAAACAAATTTCGGGACGTGTTTTAAGTAATTTAATGAATTCATTGCCCTTGAATTCCAATAAGATACTTTGCTCAGAAGCAATGACGCTGGCAGATCGTTTTTTCTGCTCAAATAACGCCATTTCACCAATCAGGTCACCTTTACCCAGGTTATTCAGAAAGACTTTCTGATTATTGCTGGTTAAGTAAACATCAGCTGCCCCCTGCCCAATCAAATAGATAGATTGGTCAATATCACCTTGCTTAACAATAGTCTGGCCTGCCTCAACGATTTTTTCGACAGATACATTGTCATCAAGAATTTGTGCAATATCTTCCTGAGATAATTCAGAAAATACCGGATGTTGCTCAAGACACATTTTCCAGTTCAAGTCGCTCATCTTTCCCCTCACTTTATTTAAATCACGCTATTTCAGGTGAATATAAAACCAAAATATCGGTGTGTACAATAAAATTGAAACAGACTTTTTAATAATGCTAGTCAAGCAATACAAACACCCTGGTCTTTTTCAAATTCAGTCAATGATTAATCCTGCTTGTCGAGGATAAAGGCAAGCATACATCGGGGACTATATTTGATCAGTATTTACAATTCCCAGCAAATGCGTGGCAATAACACAATTATTGAAACTGGAATTAACACGCAGAAATACGATTGGACAGTTGACTGGTTTATGAAAAGTGATTGACACATCAATATCCTTTGAAAGGTTGATTTTGTTATGGTTGACAAGCTTTTGTGAAAGGAATAGTCCACAAAATCCGTTCAATTTCCTGTACTTGTCAACTAGATAGGTCTGATTCGCAGTGTTCTGGTCAAGTGAAAATGTTAAGCTGTCTTTAGTCGCCCCTGAATATAACTTAACATTTTGAAATAAAGAAAGTGTCCCCACAAATTCCCGGGGACAAATTGCAGGGTAATGGAAAACAAGACCTGGTTTCTTGCAAATGAATTCTATAAAAGGACGCCAAAATCTCAGGAGCCTGGCGGTCAAAGCGATTTACTGAATACCCGCCTTGTCGATTATCTCAATCCACACCTTTCACTGGCGTTCCTTGCCACATTAAATTGACTGGAATACACATTCATGCTGAATGGGTCAGTTGTTTTAACCCATCAAAGGCGCAGCTGTGGTGAGAATCCCTTCTGGTGTGTACCAATACCACAGACATGAATGTCTGTGGTACTTAGCTGAAGATTGGGGTGTAGCCACATTATACTGCTTAAGAACAAACTATCTCCGACGCCAGCGATGATAACGCTCCACCCATTCCAATAATTTCTGCGGCGCGTGAGCTTTTTTCCAAACTCCTGCCGTATATTTATTGGCTTCAGATAACGTCGGATAGATATGGATGGTACCGAGAATTTTGTTCAGTCCAATATTGTTTTTCATGGCGCTGACAAATTCTGCGATCAAATCTCCGGCGTGTTCACCAACTATTGTCACGCCAAGTATTTTGTCCTTTCCGGGCACGGTCAATACTTTGACAAACCCATGCGCCTCGCCATCGGCTATCGCGCGATCCAAGTCATCGATATCATAGCGGGTCACTTCATAGTCGATGTTTTGCTCTCTGGCTTCGGCTTCATTGAAGCCGACTCGTGCAACTTCCGGGTCAGTAAATGTCGCCCACGGAATTACTGAGTAATCCACTTTGAATTTCTTCCAGTCACCAAATAACGCATTAACCGCTGCATACCAGGCCTGGTGAGATGCTGTGTGTGTAAACTGAAACGGTCCGGCAACATCTCCACAGGTATAAATATTGGGATAAAGGGTTTGTAAAAACTGGTTGGTTTGTATGGTGCGTTTCGGTGTTATCGGGATACCCAGGCTTTCCAGTCCAAAACCGGTGGTATTGGCGATACGCCCGACTGCGACCAGCAAAACATCAAATTCGATAATTACTTCTTTGTTTTGATCGCTGCTGGAATCCTCACAAATCAGTTGGTGAAACCTGTCTCCTGTGATGATGCGACTGGCTTTGTGATTCACCCTGACATCGACGCCTTCGTCTGTCAATTGCTGCATCACCGTTTCTGACACTTCCGGATCTTCACGGATCAGGATGCGCGGTAACATTTCCACTTGTGTAACCTGACTTCCCAGGCGTTGAAAGGCCTGGACCAGTTCCGAGCCGATTGGCCCACCTCCAAGTACCAGCAAGCGTTCGGGTAATTGTCTTAAACCCCAGATGGTATCTGATGTGTAATATTGAATCGTGTCAAGACCTGGTATGTCAGGGACAAACGGTCGCGCGCCGCTGGCAATCACAATGCTGCGTGTGGACAGGGTTTGTCCGTTTACTTCCACGCTGTATGGTGAGGTGATATGGGCTTCTCCCTGGATGCATTCAACGCCTAATTCTGTATATCGTTCGACTGAATCATGGGGTTCTATAGTTTTGATGACGGTTTGGACACGATCCATAATATCGGCGAAATCTGCCTCGACATCCATTGACTTGATGCCATAATGACTTGAATTACGTGCCTGATGCATGAGTTTGGCTGAGCGGATTAATGCCTTTGAAGGAACGCATCCGGTATACAGGCAATCACCTCCCATTTTATGCTTTTCGATCAAGGTCACCCTGGCTTTTACTGCGGCAGCGATATACGCCGTCACCAGACCCGCGGATCCCGCTCCGATGACAATCAGGTTACGGTCAAATTGCTTTGGTTTCTGATAATTCTTCATCACTTTTCTGGCTTTGAGTGTTGCAATCAAGGCTTTGGCAATAAATGGAAATATTGCCAGCAATACAAATGAAAACAGCAGAGCAGGGGACAAAATACCCGACAGCGAGTCCAGTTTGCCAAGTTGGGTCCCAGCGTTGACATAGACCAGGGTGCCAGCCAGCATCCCGATCTGGCTGACCCAGTAAAATGTCCAGGTGTTCAGCGTTGTCAGTCCCATCAACAGGTTGATTAAAAAAAACGGAAAGGCCGGAACCAGCCGGAGTCCGAACAAATAAAACGCACCGTCTTTTTCAATTCCATTATTGATAGACGTCAGTTGTTGCTTGAATTTGTGCTGAACTGAATCCCGGAAGATAAAACGCGATGCCAGAAAAGCCAGCGTGGCACCGATTGAACTGGCAAACGAGATAATCAGCGTACCCAGTGCCAGCCCGAAAATCGCACCGCCAATCAACGTCATGATTGCGGCGCCTGGCAAAGACAATGCGGCTACTGCGACATAAATGAGGAAAAAAATTGCCGCAGTCTGCACAGGATTGGAATGATAAAACTCGAGAATTCCAGCTTGCTGTGATTTGATGTATTCCAGATTGAAAAACTGGTTTAAATCAAACACAAAATAGCTGATGATCATGACCACCAGAATCAGTAATAACAGGAGTTTGGTTGTTTTCATCGGTTGGGTCAGTAGTTTTTAGAATATTCGTTTAACGACCAGTCGTAATCATGGTCAATCGAGCCTTTGTATGTAGTTAATGCCTGCTTCAAATCTGGCCTGGCATACTGCTTCAAATGCCTGAGTAAGCCTTGCTGACTACCTCCAAAGTCTTCAATATACCAGTGATAAATACTGGAAACCATAAGCTTGTTATCGGTAAATTTGACCCCGCGTGTATGATTAATATAATCTACCGCGCCTTGTTCAAGCAATCTGTCGACATTTTCAGCGGTATATGCTCTGGCTGCCAGGTTTGGGCAACCCAGACTGGCACAGTTGACGGCATAATGGATTCTGGGGTCTTTCCAGATCGGGCGTAATATTTTATGCTCGATATCATTTAGGGTTAATAACTGGCCCGCTATTTCAGCAATTGCGTCATCCCAGGGGCCAAAGCTCAACCAGCCTTTTCCGGTTTTTTTGATAGTGCTGATCGGATAGTGGTTCAGAATAAGATTCACTGTCAAGGCATTATACAAGTTGATCCAGTAGGCCATTTGTTGTTTTCGGCTATAAAGACGCGGATCGAGTGTCTGGAGATCCTGCAAATAACTTTTTAATATTTTCCTGTCTGCTGGTTGCATGTCTGCATAACGAAACAAGTGGATTTTGGATGGGTGATCTGTCACCAGGTACTTGTCAAGAATCTGCTGCCATTTGGAATGATCTATAACAGCTGTATTATTGTCGTTACTGACATTCCAGACATCGGAATTCAAAGCATAAACAACGTCTGCTTGGAATTGAATCAATAGCCCAGTCAGTAATGCAATACAACAATATGGAAAGTTAAATGTCTTCATTTTAAAGAGCCGTTTACGGTTAATGACAATGATAGAGTCATCGATTTCCTGAATTGCATAAAACAAGGATTGAGGCTTATTAACCACAATCCTCGTGATCTCGATTAAGGATCAGTTCAAGATCTCACTGAATGGCGTATTACGGCGTTAAACGTGGGACTCAAAATGCTCACATACTCCAGTATGCTGTGCTTTTTCGCCCACTGTTGCCTTGCACTCCATTGATCAAGATCTTGATCAGGTTCTAAGGGATTGAAATGAATCAATAACATCCCAAAAACAGTTTACTAGAATGCCACAATACCCTGGGTATTGACTTGTGGAAGATCAGACACTTTCTGAATTTCTGTTAGTCCATGACCATCTTCGTTGACCCTGAATACACCAATTGTTCCGCTCAATCCAAACAACTGATACAGATAGCGCCCATCAGCACTGAGCCATAAATCGATCCATCCATCAGTGGTGGCGAATGCATTTTCAGGGCTTGAGTTATCCGGTTGCGCACCAGCAGCTTCAACTTGCTCAATCAAACTGATCTGACCTTCGTTAAACGAATAAGACGATAATGTTGAATCCAGTGCATTGGAGACCCAGAATGTTTTTTCATCTCTGGAAAACTCGATCCAGCACGCTGTGCGTTCCCCATCACTGAAAGTGTCTCCGGCCAGTACATCGAGATTGATCAACTCTAGCTGACCATCATCCAGCAACTGCCAGGTTGAAACTGAACCGGTTTGCAGATTGGGAAAAGCCGGTGGTGTGCCATCCGGTTGAAATTCCCGCGCTTCTGTCACAACCACAAAACGCTTGCCGGCATCTTCAACAATTTCGAATCCGATTGCACTGGCCAGATTACGACCTTGTGCATTGTTTGGCAAGGTTGAAGCCGAACGCCCTACAGGTTGTTCAGATAAAAGACCGTTACGTTTGACCTGGTAAACCACGACTTCATCATTGCTAGCACTGTTAAGCGCTGCTGAACCGGCATTGATAGAGGTGACCACAAGAAATTTACCATCCGGAGAAAACTGGATTGCAGATGGACGATTCTCCAAAATGCGCACTGAATCTCGAATTGGCCTTAGTTCTCCTCGTGGAGACAATGTAAACCCGGTTAACGCGCCTTCTTGATCTGGCTCTCCAGTAAACTGGCCATCAGCATCGATGCTGGCAACATAAACCCGGCCATCATGATAGGCGATTGAATTGGGACCGACGCCAACTACCCGTCTTCTGTCAGTCCGTCGCAAAGAAAAATCATCATTGATACGGAATACTGTAATGGAACGACTACCTGCATTGACGACAAGCAGATGACGTTTGTTGTCAGTGAGCAGAATTGAATAGGCTGAAATCAGTGGATCCAGACCTTCTCCACCATCAAACGCACCACCTGCGCCACTGGTTCGAAATTTGCCGATTAAATCCAGCGTTCCGTCAGCATTTCGTCCGTAAGCAACCACCATGTTTCGATCGGCATCATTGCTCATGGCATAGACTGCACCGACAAAGGGATTATTAGATTGATGTCGTGTATTTGCATTTGAAGTCATGCTGTAAAACAACATTCCTAAACTCAGTGTGAATAATATGAATAGTCTATACATTGGTATCTCCTGATTGATTTGAATAAAACAAAATGAGCATTTCTTAAACCCGTTCGGGCTTGTATGTATGCTATCAATCAGGTGTATAAAAAAAGCTACCAAAAATCCGTATTGTTTGTCTGATCGTCCGGTTTAATGACGTAGAAAAGCTGTCTGGTTAAAACAAAGGTTGGCCAGATAAAACCAGTTAAATGTCCGGGGCAGAGAGCCTGCTCAAGACATTAAAGTACAATGAAGAAAAAATGGAATGTTCAGATGGTGAGAACTGAAAAGCGAACGTCAGAGATGGCTGGTTGATTAAGTGATCAACGGTCCCGCAAACCCTCAGCAGGTTCGATATTGGCATAGCGTAATCCTGCTGTCAGCGTAACCAGAAAAGCTGCTCCACATGTCAACAGAAACGACTGAAAATAATGCTCGATGGACAAATAACAGACTTGTCGTCCTTCCTGTAATTCGGAGAGCATCAGATAATTGATGATTGCTGCCACCAGGTGAAAAAAGATAACTGCAAGAACCCATCCAAGCAAAGCGGTGAGCATACTTTGGATGAGTGGAAAACAGGTGATATCCATCGTTGAATAACCGACCAGTCGTAATACTGACAACTCCTTGCGTTTACGTTCGATATCCACCCATAAACTGGCTCCCAGCGCCATTGAAAATCCGACTAGTCCAATCACGGCAATTGCCCAGTAAATGGTCGTCAGGTTCTCGTTCATTCTCTGTACAGTGGAAATTTCATGAAAGCGAGTACTGACTTCAATGCCTTGTTCATTAAACCAGCGTTTTAAATCGGCAACATCATAGATAGACCTGGCAAATAAACGAAACCCGGTAAAATTGACAGGAATATCGCGTTGATCGCCTTCCCAGCCGAATGCTTCTACGGCCAGTCCGTCTCGATATGCTTCAACTGCTTGTAACAGGCTAACCGAGGCAAATGCACCGTCACGTTCAAATGCATGAATCGGAGCGATAGCGGCTATTCTCAATGTCAAATGCACACGTTCCAGTTTTCCCCGGTAGCGTCTGGAAATACTGGCATCTATACTGTCTCCTGTGTTTACAGCAAGCTTTCGTGCAGCTGACTCTGATACGATCAGCCAGTCGTCGCTGTTCTCAGGAATCACGATTTTCGGGAGCAAGGGATCGCGGCGTTTCGTCGGGATCAGTTCGGTGTGTAAAATCCGTGGGGCAGAACTGCTTTTCAGATCGATCGTCGCGGCAATGCGGCGTGTGCGCGGCACTAAAAAGTCGGCACTGGGCAATTTTCCCAGCTCCTCGAACCATTGTTCCGAGTAACGCCCACTATAGACAGCTGTTATTTCTCTGTTGCGGGGTTCTTCGACCAAATTGGTAATCATTCCGCTGATCACACCGTATTTGATTCCGAATACAATCATCATCGGCCCCAGAATGGATGCTAATGCCAGCACCAGGCCGCTTGAGGACTGCCAGTCATGTAAATAATTTTTCAGCGCCAGCTTGAAAATACCGGGAATGGAAAGAAACATTATCCTTTAATTGTTGTAAACATAGTTCGTGTTGTGGAGTCACGGCGGCTTTCCTGGGACAAGCGGCGCAAACCGAAGCGTTTGACATATTGCCATGAATGACTTGCAAGAATCAGAGTCGTGCCGAGTTCTTCAACCAGATCAACAAACATCTTCAAGACAATATCGGCACTGAACGGATCCAGTGACGCAGTTGGTTCGTCAGCGATCACCACAGACGGGTTATGAGCCAGAGCGCGGCAGATGGCAACCCGTTGACGTTCACCCAGAGAAAGATTGCCCGGTAACTTTTTCAGATGGCTGGAAATATGCAGTTTTTGGGCGAGTTCTACAGCAGTACCATCGTCTGGTAACCCCAGCACATCGCGGGATAGATTAATATTTTCCCTCACGGTTAAAAACGGAAGCAAACCACCGATTTGCATCACATAACCGATATGCGACTTACGCAGATCACTAATACTGTTCTGGTCATTGTTCTGCCAGTATCTGTCAACTTCAACCGGATCTGTCAATGCTGAGGGATAAAACTCAAACTGATCTGAAGTTGTTGGTTGTGAAATAAAAGCCAGCATATCCAGTAACGTGGATTTGCCACAGCCACTTTCTGCAATAATAGCAATTTTTTCACCTCGGGCTATGTTGAGATGCGGAACTGACAGCTGAAACCGAATACCACCGGACTCCATGGTTTTGGTGATATCGGACAGATTGTACAACGACACCCTGTCCTGCTGTTTGACAGCTGATGAACTAACTGCTGATGACATCAATAATTGAATCTAGGGGAGCATATCCAGTGGAACCGGGAATACCGAGTCACCATTAAGAGGGCCCCCACTTAAACTGACCCACAGATCGACATGATCATGCAGAGCCTGGTAATAGGTGATTTTTTCTTCCAGACGACGGATAAACTCGGTCTGCTCGGCTACCGACCAGGTCTGCCAGTCCTGAAGCGATAAATTCATCACTTCACCGGTATATGGTAAATCCTCGAT
The DNA here is from genome assembly GCA_022600935.1 of Gammaproteobacteria bacterium. GTDB lineage: Bacteria > Pseudomonadota > Gammaproteobacteria > Methylococcales > DRLZ01 > DRLZ01. The sequence continues at coordinate 15,046 of JAHZJL010000064.1, read as the reverse complement.
GTATTCACGTACGAAACCCATTTCAGCCAGACTGTTGCCCTGTCCTGCGGTCAGTGCGGTGGTTCCACCTAACTGTTCCGGATCGCGGGCAATGGTGGCTGCCAGACTTTTCAGCTCACTCAAAAAAGTATTGGGAGAAATCAAGCCTTGCTCTGCAGTTTCAAGCACTTGTTTTAAGACAGTATAGAGGTCGGATAATTGATCACGAGTCAGTAAAACCCTGACATCGACAACTGATTTCTCCGGATTGTTAAAACTTTTATCCAGTAACCAGGCGTCTATCAAGTCAGGAACCGGCTCACTCAAACTGTTTTTGAGATAACGGATCTGCAAGGCATGACCAAGTTTTTTTACCTTCGCCTTGAGTTCGGCTAATTGCTTGTTTGCAGAGGCTTCTGAATCTGGTTCAGCAATGACAGTGCTCTTGGTGATCTGGTTGGTGATCTGACTGGACAGGCTGTCAAGCACTGTACCGAATTCTTGTAGATTGCCTGTTGGGACTGCGTAATACAAGTTACCGACTGATTGAAATTTTGATAATTCACGATATTGACGGGCCGCGTTTTCGTGATCAGCCATCGGGTCTGATGTCCGCAGATGTAATACAAAAATGGCTGTATTGCTGTTCTGTGCAAGCTTGTTCAACTCGCTAGCTGACAAACCGGTACTGCCCAACGGGTCGTTAAAGTCCCTTGCACCGGCATCGGTAATCAGGATCACAAAGCGGTCTGCGTTAGGTGACCAGTCCATCTCTTTCAAGGCCAGCAGAATACCGGCGTAACTGTCCTCGACAAAGTCTTGTGAAGAATAGTTGGCAGGTTTCAATGAATCCACAGCAGACAGAAATGTATTGCTGTTTTTGCCCTGCTCCAGACTGACAAACTGCCTGGCCAGGTAGTCAATAGATGGCGCTGCGCTGACATTATCCCGGAAGGCAATCAATCCAAACTGTACAGCACCAATCAGTGACTGTTGCTTGAGAGCGTTTAAAACTTTGCTGACTGCTTGTTGGGTACGCTGAATATACGGGCCCATTGACAAGGTCGAATCAATTGCAAAAACGATATTTGCAGGATGAGCCAAGGCAGAAGTCCGCTTTGATTTGTTAGCCTGGCTTGTTTCTGTTCTGCTGTTTTTCAGCGAGATGCTGGAGACTTTCAACAAACGTGCTGTTGAATAGTTCAAATAAATTTCTTCGTAATCCTGAATCGGTAACAAATAAAAATTTTTACGTATGTCTATATTGTGCAGTGGCTGAATTGCGACAACGGGTGAATCCTTCATTACCGAACCGGTAGATGCCGCTTTATAAATTTTTTTATAGCGTTTCTTGTTGTGGCTTTGGGCTATATTTTTCAGGGATTCTTTATCTCTGAACAACAGGGCCCGTCCAGTATCCGGTGTCGGATTTCTGAAACTCAGAGTCAATCCATGACTCCATTCCATGGTTTTTGTGGAGTCCACCCAACCAACGACATGACCACTCCTGTCCAGACCAATTTGAAGCCATAAATGTTTGTCAGAATCCTGTTTTCGGCTATAGACATAATAGGCAGAAAACGGTGGCAGTTGAATCGGATTGCTGGTCGATGGTGTCTGACCGGGGTACAGCGCCGCATCTGGCAAAGTCAGGATACGCTGATACAGGTTTTTCTTGCCTTCCATCAGTAAAGGCTTGTTATTAATTGCATGACTGTCAAACACAGTCACCATTAAAACCAGACATAAAACAACCGAGAATTGAGCGTTCATTGACATCCCGTTATTGAGTTTCTATGAATTGCAACATTAAACGCTGAGCGTATTCATCACCGGTATCCGCCTTGTCGCGAAGCTGTTTACGCATCTGGTTGAGGAATTGTTCAGCCTTTGGGTGTCCAGCCAGTCGGGCCTGTTCATACCATTTACGGGCCTGAGTAATATCAGCCTTGGCAAATTCAGAACGGCCATTACGTTGTGACTGTGTAGCCGGATCAGATAACTGCGCAAGCCTGAACGCTGCTTCAGCATGACCGCGTCTTGCTGCATAAAAATCCAGCAAATACGCATCAACCGGTTGATTTTGTTTTGATAACATCAATGCCTGGTCATTGATCAGATTCAGGTTGATGGTTTGACCACTGGCTTCCATTGCCGCTATAAATGCACGCGCAGACGATCCTGGCTGCGTGGTTCCGGAATCATGACTTGGTTGACTCGTTGTAGTTTGACGGCGTTGTGTGGAACCCTGTTGAGGACTATCAGATCTGGATTGATTTAAGCCTTTGCCTGGTTGAATTTGACTGGGTTGATCAGCCTGAGAAATCAGAGTCTTGTCTGCATCCGTGACAACAACAGAATTCTGTCCGCTCTCCGGACCTGATCGTAAGGATTTATAAGCGAATAAAATCACAGTCAGTATTGCTAACGCTGCAATTCCCCATGTCAACCGCAGTTTTGGTTCAGAATTCTGTATTGAAGTCACTCTGTCTTTCTCCACGTCTGGTTGAGCATCGGCAATTGTATTATCATGCGAATGTTCAGTCTGATCAGTGATCTTCTCAATTGTCTGACTTAGTAACCCCGATTCTGATGCTGCCTTATTGGACTGACCCTCAATAGTATCATAATCTTCTGACTGCGCAATTGTTAACATCCGCTCAGTTGTCATGACCGGAGACTCCTGAAGTGTCTCTGGTTGAATACACCGGATGTCCTCATCGGTTATATCCGGTATCGAATCAACTGGAACCAGTGACAATTCTCTAGCAACATAATGTATGAGTTTTTCAGTGATTCTTGGTTGTTCCGGGGCGCCAATTGCTGTCAATGCGGTTTCGCAGATTGATTTTACCCTGATTGGGACCCCACTGGATAAGTCAACAATATTTGATATTGCAGCCGGGGTAAACAAATCCAAATACTTAAATTCGGCAATACTCAGCTGATGTCTGATCAAATCCAGTGTTTCCGATGGATTCAAACGCTGCAACTGGTAACTGAAAAAAGTTGTATTTTTGACATGTGGATGCTTGCTGTCTTCAAGCATGGAGGTTATTTCAATGTCGCTACTGAACAATAATTGCAATGGAGCGCTTTTATCAGTTGGTGGGACCGATAACAACAACAGCTTCTCGATAATGCCTCGGGTTAAGTGCTGGGCATCATCAATAACAACGACAAAACGCTGATTTGCCTGCTTGTTTAATTCCAGAAATTTATAAATCGATTGCAGTGAAACAAGGATAATTTCCTTACCGGAAGTCAACCCCAGGTCATCGCATAATTCGGTGATCAGACTCTGAAACGTTTGGTTGCGGGATGGCAAACTGATAAATGTCACCTGCTCTGATAACACTGTTGTCAGCTCCTGTAACATAAAGGATTTTCCAATCCCTTGTTCTCCATATAAACTCAGAACACCATGGCCGGATAACAGTCTGGTTTTGATGTCATCAAAGATTATTTGCCTGCTTGGGCACTGATAGTAAGCTTTTCCCTGGGAACTGGATCGCTGTCTTTCTGATTCAATACGATTGTTTTGCATAAGTCTATGGATTCAACTTGTCATGGTTTTTTTAAAACATAATTGTTGACAATTTGAATTTACCTTGTATTAACCTGTTGTTTTTCGGTTATTGATCTTGTTAATCATGGTTAATTGTTTGAAATAAGCAATGCTGACAACCGATCCTGTTAGAAACAACACACTGTATTCAATAGTCTGGAGTGATGTTAAGTCTCGAGTTAACCCATATGTTGATCGCTCAACATATTCAAAGTTCTCGTTGTTTGACGGACTTAATGATTGAATCGGTCTTTTTTTATCATATAACGTACTAAACCTTAAAATTTTGATATCGACTATTATAAATAGTTGAAAGTACACAGTTGCTCTTTAAGCGTGTATTCGACAATCGTACAGTTAATAACAGGCTCGATCGTCTTACTTTCCAGCCAAGATGATCGGCATATTCCTAAGCCACAACATCAACTATCAACTGTAACTGATTGTGAAAAAAGAGCAAGTTTTTTTATAAAATTAAATCAAACCACGAATTCAGCAGTTTTCTAAAGATAATTCAGTTCTTGACTACCCAGGATATGGCTATCTTGAATGAAAAGACTGGACAATTCTCCAGTCTGTTTAACAAACAATTGACCGTTACTCTGATTAACATTAATAAACGTTTCAATTAGACTCGATACAATTTTTGACCGTCTTGGCCCTTATTTTGTGTAAAATTTGTTGACATATGGCATGACTTGGTTAATATTCCGGTTACATCACTCAGTCAAAACACCTGGTTTTATAAAAACCTGACACCATTTTGGTTAATTTCGGAGTTACATTTGAGTTAAACATCTCAGGATTATATGAGCAGTCACTGAACAGCCAAGAGTCACAAGTGCGTGTTTTGTGTCTATTAAGCTGTTTAAATATAATCTTGTGATCACACTCAAGTATGAACACTCTGTGTCACGCAGGCAGTTCAAAGCATTGATTGCTGTGTAACACCTGCCAGTTATTAGTTACGACAAAAGTCAGGCATTTTAAATCGTAAATGCAAACTGAAATTCTGAGTTGAGCTCAAAATTTCCAGCAAGCATTTTCTCAACAAAAAGTACAAATCATTGCATCAGATTGTCTGCTTAGCTGTGTCATTCCAGATTTTGCTTGGGTTTGCACAGGCTGAAATCAATGCTCTTCCTGTTCCTGACCAGGTTCTTCCTGTCGTCAATTCAGATAATAAACAAACAGAAATCAGTCGCAATGGTTTGAGCGCAATTTTCAAAATGCGTTTAACGCTTTGGAATGACGGTACACCGGTGACAGTTTACGTGCTTCCTGATGATCATCAGCTACATAGAGAATTCAGCAAAAAAATCCTTCATGTTTTTCCACATCAGCTCAGACGTATCTGGAATAACGCTGTTTTCAGTGGCTCCGGGCAGGCACCCATTGTGCTTAACAGTCAGGAGGAAATGATAGACAAGGTTGCGAATACCCCAGGAGCAATCGGCTTCGTCAGCACCAACAACCTGACCGAAAATATTAAAATTCTTCAGGTTCAATGATTATTTTACGCATGAAAGTCATTGACTATTCAAAACTGGAAATACTGACACAGCATTCTATCCGACATTCAATCTGCCTTGTATTATGGTGTCTGTTGCTTGTCCAGACAAATTCAGTTTATTCAAAGTCATCCTCCGAAAACCAGGAAAACAATCACTGGATAGGGACCGACTGGCTGGATACCAGCTGGTTACCCCAATCTTTGCAAATTCACGGTTTTTTTTCACAAGGATTTGTACATACCACCAACAATCAGTTTTTTGGCAAAAGCCAGGATAGCGTGTCAACGGATTATCGAGAATTAGGCTTGAATGGCTCTTGGCGAGCGACCCCAGAATTACGCTTGGCCATGCAGATTGTTTACAGAGATGCTGGCAAAACCGATGATAAAACAGTTCGTGTCGATTATGGGCTGGCGGATTTCAGTGTCTACTCAAGCGAATCGACTCAAATTGGAATTAAAGGCGGCAGAATTCCGACTCCTTTAGGTTTTTTCAACGAAACCCGTGATGTTTTATCAAGCAGGCCGACTATTCTGTTACCACAATCAATTTATTTTGATAGAAACAGAAACATTGCGTTATCCGCAGATGGTGGTTACATCCATGGTGAAAAACGCACCGATTTCGGCGATTTTTTTATCGATATTGGCGGGGTCATTCCCCGCACTGATGATCCAGATGCGTCCTTCTCATTAACAGGTAATTTACCTGGCAAACTAGAAGGCAGACCATCCTTGATGACTCGTTTTGCCTACGAGTGGCAGGGCGGACGTGTACGAACTTCAATTACTTATAGCGACTATAACGTTAAGTATCATTCTAAAAACCCATTTTTTCAATCCGGAAAAATCGATTTCAATCCGTTGATTTTTTCAGTTCAGTACAATGGAGAAAACTGGTCATTAACCGGGGAATATGAATTCAATCGTCGCCAGTTCAGCAACTTTGTCGCCCTGCCGGACTCCGATACAACAGGGATTGGATACTATGTTCAGGGGGTATACAAATTCACGGACTGGATGGAAGGTGTTGTTCGTTACGATAAGCTTGTTACCGATAAAAACGACAAGGATGGAAAACGTTTTTCTGCTCTGACACAAGGCACCAGACCATCGCATTCACGATTTGCCGAGGATATCACTGTTGGGGTACGCTTTACTCTGATTCCCAATTTACTGTTCAGCGCTGAATATCATCGTATCAATGGTACTGGTTGGCTGGCTGAAATAGAAAACAAGGACTTGTCAAAAACCAAAAAACGCTGGAATATTTTGCTGTGGATGGTGTCGTACAGCTTTTGACATTGATGACGCAGACTGCTTAAAAAGAAATCAGCTGTAAGGCCTTGTAAACAGATGTATTTTTTTCGCGTGGATATTGTTTGCCAGGCAGCTTCTGAGGTCGACAATCAGTTATAAGTTGATTGTACTTCTTACCCCTGAGATTTCAAGTTGTCCAATGGTAAACCTTTTGCCGTATGAACATGAAATTCTGGTGTAGCCAGCGGTTTACCAATCGCATAACCTTGAGCATAATCAATACCGATGTAACGCAGGGTTTCATAGATCTGATCGTTTTCCACAAATTCAGCGATGGTTTTTAACCCCATTCCTCGCCCGACACTGTTTATTGCCTGGATAAACAGTTTATCTTCCTGATCGATATCCAGGTTTTTCACAAATCCGCCATCTATTTTCAAATACTGAACCGGCAGATGCTTTAAGTAACTCATAGATGAAAAGCCAACTCCAAAATCATCCAGGGCAAACTGGCCACCGATATTATGAATCTGGCGCATGAAATTTTGTGCTGAATAGAGATTGGTAACGGCTTGTGACTCGGTAATTTCAAATATAAATCTCGATGCAGGAATATTATATTTTTTCAATAACTTGACGACTGTTTCAATGGCTTCCGGACTGGAAATAAATTCTCCTGACAAATTCACTGACAAGATAATGTCTAGCTGACTGTCCATGAATTCCGCTTGTTGTTGAAAAGCCAGCTCCAGTACTCTTCTGTCGATTAGACTCATCAATCCTGTCTGTTCGGCAACCGGTAGAAACATGCTCGGCGAGACAATACGGTTTTCCTCGTTTTTCAATCTTAACAAACACTCGTAATGTGCGATGGTGCCGTCGGATATTTGTTTGATCGGTTGCAGGTATAGCAGGAAGCGATCATCCTGTAAGCCTTTTTGAATATTGAATTTCCAGTTGACTTTGGTTCTGATTTCATCTCTGTGAAACTCTCTGACCGAAGCCAGGCACCAACCACCGCGATTGGTCTGTTTGGCGTTGTACATGGCCAGATCGACACTGGCCATCAAATCCTGTTCTGAATAACCGGGAATCGGGTAAATCAGCAATCCGGCGCTGATCGAAGCACGGTGTACACTTTTTTCCTCTGTTACCTCAATGGTCGTCACTTCTGCACAAATCTTGTCAACAATACGTTTGGCGTCCAAAAGTGTAACCTGTGGAGCCAGAACCGCGAATTCATCCCCGCCAACCCGAGCCACAATATCAGTATCTCTGGTCACGAATCTCAATTTATCCGCAACTCTGACCAATAATTGATCGCCAATTTTATGTCCACTGCTGTCATTGACAAATTTGAACTGATCAATATCGAAGTAGATCAAAGCACCGCTTTGACCATATCTGCTGGAAATTGATAAAGATCGCTTCAACTCGTGTTCGAAACGGCGACGATTATACAGATTGGTTAATGGATCATGATCGGCCAGCCAGGTGAGTTGGGATTCGATTTGATTTCTTTCAGTTAAATCAAGTCCGACGGCTAATATTTCCAGTGCATTATGCGGACTCCTGATTTGAGTGAAATACCAGGATATGAACAGCTTGTTGTATCGCTCAGAAGCAATATTGCATTCGTAATTAAAATTCTCCTGCTGGTTTTCTGAAAAATTTTTCAATGCACTGGTAATTTCCTTAAAATCGATTGCATCAGAGATTAAATCGGTAAACTTAATGGAGAAATTGGCAAAATCATAAAGACCCAACAATCTTTCTCCATATTTATTCAGAGAGACAATCTTGCCATTTTCATCCAGCGTCATAATAATGACTTGGGCTGTATTGAGGATATTGGATACGAAGTTTTTTTCTCTTTGTAATTCCTTGGTTTTTTCAGACAGGTGCCGGGTACGTTTTTCGACTTCACCATCCAGGTTTTTCAGTGTATCTGTCAAATAATGAGTTGCTTTGTCCAGTATCGTGATTTCATCCTGAAAATGACCCTCGCTGGCATATTTGGGCAATAATTCGGACACCTTGTCATAACGTTTTTCAGCTATCATCGGCATCACACTACTCAGTGCACGCAAGCGTCTGCTTGGACCTATTAACAGAATCAGAATCAAGCCTCCTGAAAGCAGCAGAATCAATAACCCGTTAACAGCATACAATCTCGTGGCTTTTTGAATATCGGCCAGATCTTTGCTGACATCATCGATGACAATCAGTTCCGCTGTCGCATTTCCCTCAATAAACGGAATCGTAGAGGCTTCATATTGTCTGTGTTGATAGGAAAATATTTGTCTGGTTTTTAATTGTTCAATGGAAAATTTTTCCATCATGCTGCGCAGTAAAGGCAGATTCCTGTCATAACCTGTCAGTGCAACAACCCGCGATGAATATTTGTCAAGATAAGCCAGCTTATTGTCAGTTAATTTGGTTTCCTTGATGAGAATACCAATATCGGCACCCGTGATTGCCTTCATCTGCAGTACAGTACTGGCAAGATCAATCGCAAAAATAAACACACCGACAAATTTGCCATTATGTAAGAATGGTGACACGTAGACATGAGTACACACATGTGTACAAATGATCTGGTCCACAGGTTGCTCGTTTTCGACAACATGATTGAATAAATCAGAAAACAGATCGACATCGACAACAGTCACTCCCCATTTACCAATTAATTCGGCGCTTCTGGAAAACAGGTATGCTGATTCGATATCCGACTCAAGCCCAATCTTGAACCAGTTTTCATCAATTAATTCGTTAATTTTATGCAACGCCTCTTCAGGGGTACTTTGAGGATCAAGAAACGCAGGGATCAACCAACTGATTGTAATATCGTCAACACTGGATTTTTTCAGGATTGCCTGATATGCCTGCTTGTAAAGCTCATGGCGTCTTTCCCGTTCCTGGGAATAATTTTTATCCAGTGTGAGTTTCCCAATGACGTAAACACTTGTTGACGCGGCCAGTGTCGCAATACTCACAGCCAGCGTTATTCTCCATACCAGGCTGATAAATCGGCTTTTCTGATTATTATCTAGTGACATGCGTCGTTAGTCAGGGTATCTGGCTTTAACTCTTGATGAATGATGTCATACAATTTTTTGAACTCAGTATTCAAATTCGCATTAAATTCTCTGGTTTTCATCATATACGGAGACCTGATTCCATTCAGTGAAATTGACTCGCCAATTTTTTTAGACATTACTCCATATTTTTTAATTAACACTGCCAGTTTGCGTTCCATTAACGCTACCGAGTATTCAAGCTGGTTATCATTCATTAAGACTCCACAAGCCAGAACCAGGCAAACGGGTAAATAATTGACGCGAAACCGGCACCCTTGTGTGTCCGTTTTGTCTTCGAAAAGATATAACCTGTCACTCAGTCTGCGCCTGAAAGATGGATGGATCGCCATACGCGATATTTCTCCAAATTCGGGACTTCTTATTTTCTTGTTAAATTCATTATCAAACTGAATGCCGAATTTTTCTATCGGTAAATGATAGGTATTATTGTCCTGAAATGGTATCAGGCGGACATAACCGATTGCTGTGTTGGATGGTTTGTGAAATAACAAGCAATGCAGAGAGCATTTGTCATAATTATCTTTTTCAATTTCATCAGAAGCATAGGGGTTATGAAACTCATAACCACAGTCTTTGATATAGACCTCATATCTTAACTTGTAAGCGATTTCAAGAAGTTCAGGAGTATCGGCTTGGGTAACATAAAAAAAATTGTGGTAATGGGATATAAGATCCATTGAAGGCATCATAATCTATCTCTAAAATTATTTTATCTTTGTAGTTTTAGAATATATAAATACCAGTTTTAATTTGAATGCGGTATTTAAAAAAACTCAATAACAGCTGCAAAAAGTGTATTTAGTATCAGATTATTTCATAAGCCAAGTCAGGTTGTTCAAACAGTGTTTACTTGTTATGTAATACCCTAAATATCAATAAGCCATATATGAGTAAGCAGGACAATAAGCGTTCCAGTTACCCCTTCGGGTTTGACACTAAAAATTCCTGACTGATTAAGCCTAAAACCTCTACTATAGTCTATTTCTGATATTTTCAAAAGCTGTGCTCTATTGAAGAAAGTTATTAGAAAACATGAAATTCCATAAGATGTCTATGAAACTGGCACAATTCAGCAAGGCAATAGTATTGTTGTTAGACGCTGTTAGGAAAAAAAATGACCAAGCAAAAAGCTCTTGAATCGAGACTGATTTTTGGTGCTTCGAGACGACTGGTTGTGCTGTTTCACGAGAAGTAGCGAAACAGACGCAGATTTCAATGAAATCACAGCGGAAATCTTTTTTACCTGACGGCTTCTTAGTGTCACATTGACGCTCAAACCATCTATATCTGACACTGGCACTGTACAAGAGGAATACTCAAAACCAAAGCTTCACGTAGCCCTTTCAACCTGACACTCTTGAATCGGAAAACCTCTGTCACTGACACCGCAATATGAAGTGTTTCTTGAATTTTTGCATTCTTCATCTATCCTGATTAGATAGGGATATTAGTGACGATAAGTTACGCGAAGGGGATATGAGCAGAAATCTGAAATACCGGGGTTGTCTAAAACCACTTAGCAAAGCCATTGCATTGTGTTTTGCATTTAGCGCTCAATCAAATCAGGCAGCTACATTTAACGTAACTAACAATAGTGACAGTGGCCCAGATAGTCTGAGAGATGCAATCAACAGTGCTAACCTGAATGCAGGGCTGGATGATATTACTTTTGACCCTGGACTGGGTATCATTACCTTGACAACCGGGCAGATTGAAATCGTTGAATCTCTGACAATCACTGGCCCTGCCGGGGGCCAGACAATCAGTGGAAATGACAACTCAAGAATTTTTGCCCTGACCAGCGTTGATGAAACGTTAGCACTAGATAACCTAACCCTGACAAATGGTGTAACAACATCAGATGGTGATTTTCCCCCAGACTGCTCGACAGCTCTGGGACAGGGCGGTGCAGTCTGTGCGGTTGGTCATCTGGTTATGATCAATTCGACAATCACAAACAGCTCTACATCCGGAGATAATGCATCAGGCGGCGGACTATTTGTCTTACAAAATGCAACATTGACAAATTCGGCAGTCACTGCAAATCAAACAACTGGATACGAGTCGTACGGTGGGGGTTTATTTGTACTTGAAACTGCGACTTTAACAAATTCAACAGTGTCAGCGAATCAAACCAGAGGTTATTATTCATTTGGTGGAGGCATTGCAGCACAATACCTGACCCTGACAGGTTCAACTGTTACATCTAACACGACTTATGGTTACTATGCGGGAGGTGGCGGAATCGATGCATATTCCGCTAATCTGATTAACAGCACAGTCTCCAACAATCAGACTGAAAATGGCTATGCATACGGCGGTGGCCTGAATGTTTATACAGCGATCACCAACGATGCAATCATTACTGCCAATCGTACATCCGGATATGCCTCCGCAGGTGGTGGCATTCATTCCTATTCAACGCTGACACTGTCAAACAGTTCTGTCACCAATAACAGTACAACCGGAGATTATGCAGATGGCGGTGGTATCTATGACACCGGCGCCGAAGGTGGTGCGCCTGGATTACCAAATCCATCGGTGATTATCTCCACATCGACAATTTCCGGAAACAATACGGATGGAATTGATTCTGATGGAGGCGGGATTGATGCCTTCTTTCTCGATATTACAGACAGTATAATTTCAGACAACCATACTACCAAAGCTGGAGCTGAAGGCGGTGGTATCGATACCCGTTACGCTAATGTCACAAACTGTATCATCTCTTTGAACACCACATCTGGTGATGCCGCAGAAGGAGGTGGAATCAATATTGGAGAGTCGGCCAGTTTTTTAAATTCTACGATTACAGGGAACCGCACCACTGGCGATAATGCAGAAGGGGGCGGTATCGATACAGGGTCTGCGACAATCACCAATTCGACAATTTCCGGCAATAGTACTGCTGGTGATAATGCAGCTGGAGGTGGTGTCAATATTTTCGCAGGTGCTGTTATTAACAACAGTACAATCACCGGGAATCAAACCACCGGTCCGAACTCACCCTCCGGTGGCTTGTATCATGTCGGGTATGCCAATGAAACATTGACATTACACAGTACAATACTTGCCGGTAACTCGATCAACCCAGCAATCGACGATAATTTTGCATTTGATACGACGAATTCGCCGACTCTTGATGTGAATTTCAGCCTGTTTGGCGATCCGGTCAGTGAGATTTCTGGTGCCAACACTAACAATATATTGAACAATACTCCTGGTTTATCTGCTTTAGCTGATAATGGCTGTCTAACACCTGCCGGGTCAACTGGTAGTTCAAGTTGCGTCCTCACCCATGCTATAACTTTAACAAGTGCTGCACTGAATACAGGCAGCAACCCGCTTACCTTGACAGATGATCAACGTGGTACTGGTTTTCCCAGAGTCATCAACGGACAAGCGGACATTGGAGCATTTGAAGCCGGATCTATCGATGCGCAATGTGGCATTGATCATAACCAGACCCTGACTGCAACCCCGGTTAACCTCTGTACTACCGGCACAGCCGGTACAGTTACAGGCTCTGGCCCCTGGGGCTGGACATGTGATGGACTCAATGGTGGCAATCCAGCCAGTTGTTCCGCTCAAATTCAGACTTACCCGATCACAGTGACCAGTAATCCGGTCACCGGTGGTAATACGAACTGTGCGCCGAATCCAGTCAATCACGGCTCGAATTCGTCGTGTACAGCAACTCCAAATAGCGGTTTTATATTCGATTCCTGGAGCGGTGATTGTTCAGGTTCAAGTTGCGATTTGAATGCAGTCGACAGCACCCGTTCAGTAACTGCCAATTTTGCCACAATCATCGATGGAGTTTGTGGAGCAGATGATTCCCAGGTATTAACCGCAACACCCCAAAACCTGTGCTCATCAGGAACCGCCAGCGCTGTCATGGGTAATGGCCCCTGGACCTGGGCCTGTCAGGGCGCCAATACTGGGAATGACGCCAGTTGCTCGGCTACAATACAGACCTATCCCATTTCAGCGAACGCTGACCCTGTTTCGGGTGGATCGGTCAATTGCAGTCCCAGCCCTGTCAATCATGGTTCGGACAGCAGTTGTACAGCCACTGCTAACAGTGGGTATGTCTTTAACCAATGGTCCGGTCAATGTACAGGTTCAAGCTGTCTATTGAGTTCCGTCACCAGTCCGGTAAATGTTGTCGCTCAATTCGGTTTAATTGCTGATGGCGCGTGTGGCGCTGATAACGGACAAATTCTGACATCAACACCGGTCAATTTGTGTCAGACAGGTACCACCAGCGCGGTATCCGGCTCAGGCCCCTGGAACTGGAGTTGTAACGGCGACAATGGTGGTGCGACCACAAACTGTTCGGCAAACATACAAACCTATTCAATTACCAGCTCAGTTAATCCACCCGAAGGCGGAAGCGTCAGTTGTACGCCTGACCCGGTCAATCACGGTGCTACATCATCCTGTGTTGCCACTGCCAACCAGGATTTTCTGTTCAGCGGATGGTCAGGTGCGTGTAGCGGTAACTCTTGCACATTAACTGGAGTTGTGAATCCGGTTAATGTGGTGGCCAATTTTTCTAGAATCTCTGACGGTCTTTGCGGAACTGATAACGGGCAGACTTTAACTGCAACACCGGTAAACCTGTGTCAGACAGGTACCGTCAGCGCGGTATCCGGCTCAGGCCCCTGGAACTGGAGTTGTAACGGCGACAATGGTGGCGCAACCACAAACTGTTCGGCAAACATACAAACCTATTCAATTACTTCAACGACCAATCCACCAGAAGGTGGAACTATCAGTTGTACGCCGAATCCGGTCAACCACGACGCGACATCGTCTTGTGATGCCACAGCCAATCAGGGTTTTATATTCACCGGGTGGTCAGGTGCGTGTAGTGGCAACATCTGTACTTTGAACGGGGTTATGAATCCGTCAGCGGTGATTGCCAATTTTGCCAGAATCACTGATGGGGCCTGTGGAACTGATCATGGTCAATCATTGACAAGTACGCCAACCAACCTGTGCAGCTCCGGCATAGCGTCCGTGGTTAATGGAACTGGTCCCTGGGGCTGGAGTTGTTCAGGATCAAATGGTGGAACTACTGCACAATGTAACGCTAATCCAGCAATTCAACCTTCACGGCCTGTTCCAGCTTTAGGGTCCTGGTCTTTGCTAAGTCTAAGCGTTGTGTTAAGTCTGTTAGGTTGGCGAAGAAGCCGGAATGTCAAATCCTGATATTATCTTGATGATCAAAAGGTGTGAAAAAAGAGGGTAGCTGATGTCTTTATCAAAGCCCCGATTTAGCCTGATTCAATACAACTTTGTATTGAATCAGTTAACATGATTATATCTTGTCGATAACAACCTGGCTGATAATGCCTGACTGTAACCAATTGACCAGACACTGTAACGATGTTGCACTGACGTGTGCAACGGATAACTCCCCGGCAAGGTTCTCGCAGATGGCTGCATAATTCTGGCCACTGATTATGCTTTGCAACATGATTAATTGCCAGTTATCCAGAGACATAAATTCGGTGAGCCGCTCTTTGTTGCGCCAGATTAACCAGGCATTGTTTTGATTGAATGGCAGGGGAGGCGTTTGCTTCTGCTTCAGCGCTTGCCAGATTGCCACACTATTCC
>JAHZJL010000063.1 GCA_022600935.1 Gammaproteobacteria bacterium | reverse complement strand
CTTGAATGCAATGGCACGAAACAACACGCAGTGGCAAGTCAATTATGTAGCAAAAATCAATTAGAAAAACTCATTTTTTTCTTGCTTTTTGACATAGTTGCTACTCAGCTTGCCCTCTCATGCCCAATAGCTGCGTTGAAAGTGCTCATTTATACCTATAAACTCCGCGCTTTTGCCTTGCTCTTGAGCATGAGAGAGCAATCTGAGCAGTTACGGCTTTCGCTGAGTAGTTACTAATAACCTATAAAAACGAGCGCAGACCAGTGTCTGCGCTTAATCAATCAAGCAGGTGTCATCATGGTCGCACAATCGGCAGAATATGTTGAAAATGAACAATACGATCCAGAGAATACGGATCCGGAAAACCCTGAAATGAGGAACAAACCAGCGAATAGTGATTTAACAGATACTCCTCAAACAGCTGAAATTTATCCCGATCCTGAACCAGCGGATAAACAGGATCAAAACCCAAGCGAAACCAGAACCCACATGTCAACCAGAATCGTTAATTTTCTCGACCTGGTCGGATTCAACTGGTTTATCCCGATTGTCAAACTGATTGCTGGTGAAAATCCCGCCGAGCAGTTCAAACAGATGTTTCTGATGATCGGCATCCCGGTACTTGCGTTCATCATATTCCTCATGTTTTGGGGTTTCAGCGCCTCCAAAATTCACACCAGTCTTGGGGAAATCCCCGGCCCAACAGCAGTTTGGCAGGAAGCCGAATCACTGGTTGATGATCATTACAAGGAAGCTGAAAAGAAAGAAGCGTTTTTTGAACGTCAGCGTAAACGAAATGCCAAAAAACTGGCTGAAGACCCGAACGCAAAAGTCAGAATTCGACCTTATACCGGCAAACCGACTTACCCGGAACAAATCCTGACCAGCTTGTGGACTGTCTTTGCCGGGTTTCTTCTGGCAACGCTGGTTGCTGTACCACTGGGGATACTATGCGGGTCCAGTAACCTGATCAACTCTGCACTAAACCCGATGATCCAGATCTTTAAACCGGTATCACCTCTGGCCTGGTTGCCCATTGTCACGCTCATTGTCAGCGCGTTGTATGTTGTCGAAGGTGAGCCGATGTTCACTAAATCGTTTTTGGTATCGGCTATCACAGTAACCTTGTGTTCGTTATGGCCGACACTGATTAACACAGCTGTCGGCGTTGCAACCATCGATAAGGATTTAATAAATGTCTCCAAAGTCTTGCAGTTAGGCTGGTGGCAAACTGTGCGAAAAATTGTTATCCCCAGTTCATTGCCACTGATTTTCACTGGACTGAGATTATCACTGGGAGTCGGCTGGATGGTATTGATTGCGGCTGAAATGCTGGCCCAGAACCCGGGCTTGGGTAAATTCGTCTGGGATGAATTCCAGAATGGTAGTTCACATTCATTGGGCAAAATTATGGTTGCAGTATTTACCATCGGCTTTATCGGTTTTCTATTGGACAGAATCATGCTGACATTACAAAAACTGTTCAGCTTTGGCGATGCCCGATAAATTGGAGATATACCATGTCATTTCTAGCATTGAATAACATTAACAAATCCTATGGTACTGGTACCAATAAAACCGAAGTACTCAGTAATATCAACCTGACCATCTCCGAGGGTGAATTTGTCGCCATTGTGGGGTTTTCAGGCACCGGGAAAACGACTTTGATTTCAACCATAGCCGGTTTGATTAAACCGGATTCAGGTAGCATTGTTTTAAACGATAAACCAGTGACCGGACCCTCCGCTGAGCGCGGCGTTGTGTTTCAAAGTTACTCGTTGATGCCGTGGCTGACGGTTTACGGTAATGTCGCCATGGCTGTTGAAGCGGTTTATCCTGAATACAGTAAACGACAAGTCCGGGAAACCACCGAGAAGTACATCGAACTGGTTGGACTGAGCCATGCTATTCAACGTCGTCCAGCTGAACTGTCAGGCGGAATGCGCCAACGGGTCAATGTCGCCAGAGCACTGGCAGCCGGACCTAAAGTATTATTGCTGGACGAACCGCTAAGCGCGCTTGATGCATTAACCCGCGCTAATTTGCAGGATGAAATTGTCCGAATCTGGGAACACGAAAAGAAAACAGTGGTATTAATCACTAATGATGTTGATGAAGGCTTGATCATGGCGGATCGTATCATCCCGCTCAATCCCGGACCTAACGCAACATTCGGCCCTGAATTTGTGGTTGATCTTCCGCGACCACGTGACCGCACCGCAATGAATCATGACGAAACATTTAAATCATTACGCAGCGAGATTACACAATACCTGATGAAAGTCGGTATTCAGGAAAGTGCTGACACTAAAGGCAATGTGATACAACTGCCTAACATCAAACCCAATACCGCAAGTGATTTTGATAACCAAGCTGAACATCCAAAACGCACTGAAACCATCACTGCCAACCAGCCCGAGCCAGATCCACTAACGCCAGACGTGTTAAAACCGTATCAGGACAATCTGGGCGAACACAAATATCTTGAATACTTTAATCTGAGCAAGGTTTATCCAACCCCGAAAGGTCCGTTAACCGTCGTCGAAAAATTCAATCTGAATATCAGCAAGGGTGAATTTATCTCCATAATCGGGCATTCCGGTTGCGGAAAATCAACCGTGTTGTCGATGACAGCGGGCCTTAATGCAATCAGCGACGGCGGTATCGTACTCGATAAAAAAGAAGTCAATGACGCGGGGCCAGACCGCGCCGTGGTGTTCCAGGCCCCCAGTCTGTTCCCGTGGATGACATCGTTCGAAAATGTAGCCCTCGGCGTCGAGCGCGTGTTTCCCCATGCTTCTGTTAATGAACGCCGTGATATCATCGAATACTATCTGAGCAGGGTCGGACTTGGCGATGCATTGCATAAAAAGGCTTCGGAATTATCCAACGGCATGAAACAACGGGTCGGTATCGCCAGAGCATTTGCACTATCACCAAAACTGTTACTACTTGATGAACCATTCGGCATGCTCGATTCCCTGACCCGCTGGGAGCTCCAGGAAGTATTGATGGAAGTCTGGACCCGAACCCAGGTAACGGCCATCATGGTCACCCACGATGTGGACGAAGCCATCTTGCTTGCGGATCGGGTCGTCATGATGACCAACGGCCCCAAAGCCAAGGTTGGTAAAGTCATGGAAGTCGATTTGCCAAGACCGAGAACCCGAAAATCGCTGGTATCACACCCGGACTACTACAGCTACCGAGAGCAATTACTAACGTTTCTTGAAGAATGTGACCAACATTGATCAGCACCCTGCTCGATTCCCTTTGAAATAGGTAATACCATTGTAACTGTTCAGCGTGTTTAGATTTTGTCCCAGAACAAGGCATTGTCGCACGGAGAATGTGAGCATATAAGTATATG
>JAHZJL010000062.1 GCA_022600935.1 Gammaproteobacteria bacterium | reverse complement strand
TGCATTTAATCCAAGTACTACAATTACAATACTTTTATATAGCAATTCAATAATATTATCGAATATATGAAAGCGAAAACCTGTTGTTACGTTGAAGCTTTTGTCACTGTGGTGAATTTTGTGGAATCGCCATAAAAATTCGTTATGATGACTGCAATAATGATAGATGTAAATGGATAAGTCGAATAACAAGAATGAAATCAAAAATTTGACAAAACTTTCATCCATTCTTCCAAGTAAACCCAGGTATGAGTAGTTTTGTGCAATCAAAAACAGCGAAGACGCGGAAAGCAGCGACAAGATAATGTTATTGAAAATGAATGCAGTTGTATTCGTCAAGAATGATGAACCATATGCTTTCTTATTGATTTTGCCAAATGGCTTTATCAATTCCAGGACGATGAAAGCAACAAACAAGACTAACATTGCAATTGTTAAGAATTGTTGAGGATCCTGCCCATTACTCATTGCAGATGCGACAGACAGATCGTTACCATTAACGACAGGAATTTTTGACTCGATGTCATCCATTATAAAGTCCAAGTGTTACGTAAATAATGAAAATAAAAATTGCATGGTTCACTTATTTGTCAAATTCAGTTGATTGGTGAGTTCTTCAATCTCTTTTTCTGCCATGACCTGCTTGGTGATGTCGTATTGTAGACCCATATAGTAAATGACATTACCTTGATCGTCGAATAACGGCCTGATTAATAAATGATTGTAGAAAAGTTCTCCATTTTTTTTATAATTTCTGAGGGTCACTTCAATTTCTTTGTGTTCTTTTAGTGCTTTATGGATTTCTTTGATTCCTTCCTGGTCTTTGTCATTGCCTTGCAGAAAGCGGCAGTTGCGACCAACGATCTCTTCACGAGAATAGCCAGTTAGTTTTTCGAATACTTGATTTGCGTAAATAACCGGGTTGTCTTCAATATCAGGGTCGGATAATGTGACTCCATTGATACAAGAATCCAGAACCTGGGTTAAAACGCGTGGAATAATTCCATTATCTTTTTTTACGCTAAAAATCATCCTTATTACCTGAGTGATGCCTAAAAAAGTTATTGGGTTGGTAAAACCTGATTATTAGTTTCCATTAAACATTTGATATTTTTAAGACTCTGGTTTACTCCTTCAGAAATGGCTGCTTTAATTAGTTTTGCAAAGGGTCTCATGCTTAATTCAATATCGTTCAGTTTAAACTTAAATGTGAGTTTTGTTGTATCGTCGTTGTTTTTCTCAAAATAGTAATAACCTGCTATGGGTTCAGTGATTGACTGATATGAAAAATGAGTCTTTGGAATAAATTGGGCAACAGTCATTATTGTTTCAATTGTCTCTTCATTTTCTTCGCGAATTTGCTTGAATTGATACCCGGTTATAACTGGTCCATCTGATAATGCGTGTATTTCCTTGATTTCAGGTGACCATTTTGGGTATTTTGTCAAAAAGTTAACTGCGACAAACTCAAAAACCTCATCGATTTTTTTTTCGATGATGATTTCTTCTTCAGCTTCTGCGTTACTGCTGAAATTTAACATTTAACTTACCATTCACTGAATTTCATTAATTAACAAGAACTGGTTTGCTAGCTCTTAACCTGTCAATGCAATTGTCATAAAACTGGACCTTATTGCATATTCCATACTTCTTTCAATCGCTCATTTCGACCGCAAGTATATTTATAAAACTTATAAATCCAAGGGTGTTTTTTGTAATAATCTTGAAGTTTATTCTCTGCCTTATAAAAAGTAACAACTGGTCGAATAATTGTCTTTATGCTTTCTTCGAAAGGTTTTTCTGATTGCAACAGTAAAATGGATTTTTCGATAAGTCTTTTTTGCTTGTCATTGTGATAGAAAATGCCTGATCGGTATTGAGAGCCTTCATCACAAAATTGCCCTTTACCATCTGTCGGGTCAATATTTTTCCAGAATATATTAAGTAATTGCTCGTAGCTGATGATTCTAGGGTTGAAAATCACCTGCACAGATTCAAAATGATTGGTTTTGCCAGAAGATACTTCGTTGTAGGTAGGATTAGCAGTAACTCCTCCCTGGAACCCGGATATAACTTCCTCAACACCGTCTAAATTTTCAAACGCCTCCTCCATACACCAGAAGCAACCACCAGCAAAGGTAGCAACCTCCAATTCCTTGGATTTGGTCATGGAGGAGAACATCGCCAATGTGATCAGAAAGAGAAATTTTCGCATGTGTGCATATGTTTTTATTAATAAGGTTAGGATATGCTGATGTTTGCTCGGTTTATACATTCAGAGGCATTCACGATTTCTCGATATTAACATTCTCCCGATTATGTGGGGTTGATTTGAACGCTGTTTATTCGGTTTAAACAAACAGTGCGTCAATCAAACAACCCCATGAAAGCATTGAAATTAATCAAATAAAGGTAAATCAACGATCATCGAGTATGCAGGCAGCTATAGATTCCTGCCATTGGTGGCCCTCTTTAATATGCCCTTTAAAACAACCGATTCGCTTCTCAGTGCTGTTTGCTCCAGAGCATAAAGAGAGTGCGTTTTGCCAATCCCATCGAGTGCCGCCACCCCAATTAATGCCGTCGTTATTATATGAGCCACCATGCATCACTTCATGAAAACAATTTCCAGGTTCTTTGGGGTTATCAGTGCCTCTGCATAGCTGTTTTATGTTGTGAGGTTCCCAACGAGATCGGTGATTATAATCCCATTTGATTTTGTCTTGCACGTAGTCAAAACATGCCGATTCAGTTTTCGAATGATCCTTGGCATATCCGGGGTTGTTTAACATTAAAGCTGCGATAACTAAAAATAAGATCAATGTGATAGTTTTGATCTTTAGTGTTATAAATCCTAGGTTAAACAATGTGTGTTCCATTTCACATCTCCGTAATGGTTACGTTTTCTAGGCTAACACCACATCTTGACATGTCAACCATATTAATTTTATTTTGTCAAGAGTATATGTCGGGTATTTTTTGAATTAACAGTTCAAATTGGGGTGGTTATCAATTATCATCGCCAATAATCCCCTTAACATCACAATAATGTTTCTAGCCATTAGAATTTGTTAGTAGTATAAGCAGATCAATTGAGTTCACGCTCTCAAGAATTTAAACATACACAATATCAGGTATGAAAACAGACGAACTTGAAACTAAATTATCCAAACTGGATCGATCAGTTCTACAGAATTTTATCCTCGACCTGTATCAACATCATCCCGGGGTATCTGACTCCATCGAAACACTGGTTTTATATAACGACCCGCCTGAATTAAAAAAAGCCATTGCCAAACGCATCCAGTCAGTCAAACGGGGGCGTAAATTTATCGACTGGGCTGAAGTCGCAGGATTTGCGCAAACGCTGGAAAGTATCGTCAACGATATTGAACAGGGTTTGCTTGATACATCGCCTGAATATGCGTTTGAATTGATCGACAAGTTGCTGGTGACTGCTGCTGGCGTGATGAATCGTGTTGATGATTCATCGGGAGAGATTGGAGAAATCTATCTGGGCGCCACAATACTCTGGTTGCATGCAGCAAAAGCCTGGAATGATAAGAAAACTGACTGGCTGGAGCGCGTCTATCAGTTGTATCAGAAAAACGATTTTGGAGTTTACGACTCGTTGCTTCCCAACAGTCATGTCCTGTTTGATAAACAACAGCTGCAACAACTTGCGGATCGTTATGAGACTGAATTACTGCAATCATTGAAAAATAACGATTCAGATCAGAAACTCAACATGGATGCATTAATGGCACAGGTCGCTCTGAGTTCTGTCGCAGAGGCATTGCAGGATCCTCAGTTATATGAACATTCGATAGTGCTTAACTCCCCAGACCCGAATGATTTGCAAAAGAAAGAAATTGTTGCCATGTATCTCAGATTTCAACAGCTCGATGGTGCCATGCGTTGGCTTGATACGGAATGGGATGACCGGTTTAAAAGTGATCGCTTGCATTTACTGGAGCAAGTGTACCAACAAAACGGCGATACAGAGCAATTACGTGAAATACGTTACCAGATCTATCAAGACGAAGGAACCTACCATAATTTCCAGCGCTATCTGGAAACCCTGAATCCAGAACAACAGCAAGCCGCTCGCCAAACAGCAATTATTCAGGCTGAACAAGGCCGCAACCTTGTGAACAGCGCTGACTTGTTATTTCAACTTGGAGAACATGAACGCGCACAACAATTCATCATTAACCACTATAACGATTTGCAAGAAGTCTATTACACCCAACTCAGCTGGCTGGTTAAAACATGTGAACAAGCCAATTGCCCTCTCGCCACAACTGCATGTTACCGGGCCTTGCTACTGGATATCCTCAATCGCGGCAAAAGCAAGGCATACAACTACGCAGCCCGATACTTCAAAAAACTCGATGCACTTGCTTGTGAAATCAACGATTTCACACCATTGATCGACCATAGACTGTTTCTCAGTCAACTCAAAGCCGAACATGGCAAGAAAAGAAGTTTTTGGGAAAAGGTGAAAAATTAAATCCCTGTTGGGTTAGCGAATTAAACTGATAGTCTGAGTCGGGTTGCTCAATGATAAAACGTATCAGCATTCACTTGACGAGTGAGTGTAGATAAAAGCTTGGTGTACAAATCAAGCTGGTTTTGCCCAATGCTGTTGCGCTTGGTTTCGACACCACATACCGAGGGAAAGTCTGCAATCATGTCTGTCAACGGAATGCTATCAACCTGCTGTTCAATCCGTGTTTTGGGATGGATTCGAATCTCGCCGTATTTGGGACGACCGCGCTTCGCGGGTTGTTTCTTGGCAATCGCTTTTTTAACTGTCATTGGTCCCAGCTCGTTCTCCAACCAGGGGAATAAAGTGTCCTGGATGGTCAATTACAGTTGTGATAAAGTTCGGTTTAACCTGTTCATTTGATAATGGTTTTTAGGATTTCAACAACCCATATATTTTCCCTCATGAGCAGGGTTATTTTTATCCACTCATGCTAAATAATAACACTCGCGTTCTGGGGTTTTGCAGGTTCCTTGTGATATTGAAATTATATCAGGACTAATTGCCAGCAGATTTTAAAACCAGGATTTATCAATAAGGATTGCTGATGTCAAATTGTATTATTCCAACGTTAAAGTATGACAATGCAGAGACAATGATCGAATGGCTGTGCCAGGCGTTTGGTTTCAAGAAACACCTTGTAGTGCCTGGAGAAAACGGTTTAATCGAGCATGCGCAACTGACTTTCAATGCAAGTATGATCATGCTTGGTTCAGTGCGCGAGTCTGAATTTGACTCACTGCAAACCACGCCCAGTGCTGTCGGCGGAGTCGGTACCCAAAGTCCATATATTATCGTTGACGATGTCGACGCTCATTTTCAGCGTGCCCTGGCACAAGGCGCTGAGATTGTCATGGAACCAGAAGATCAACCTTATGGTGGGCGCTTGTATTCGTGTCGTGACCCGGAAGGTCATTTATGGAATTTTGGCTCATATAACCCCTGGCAGGATTAGTGTTACTATCTGCAAGTTGATTAAATTCATTATAAACCGGAGGTTATACCCGTGACTCAACCAATCACATTAGCGCAAGCCCTGGTCAGTTTGCGAAAAGACATTGAACTGGCCAGAGAAAAAGCCGAAAACGAGAACCTGCAATTCAAGGTTGAAGAGATCGACGTTGAATTCAAGGTGACGAGTACAGGTGAATATGCAGGTGAATTTGGTGGGAGTGCCTGGGTGTTGAGTGTAAAAGGTCAGGCTAAACTCAGCGATCAAACCTCGCACACTGTCAGATTGAAACTAAAACCGGAGTTACAGTCTGGTGATGATGTTAAGGTTGGTGGCACTGTTCCATCGGAAAACAAATCCTGAATGCATTAAGGTTTGAACATGCCGCAATCTAACTGGAAGAATTATCTGGTCAAAATCATTGTGCCGGGCAGTAATGGCGGGGATTATATCGCCACAGGTTATCCATTTAAGAAAAATCATCTATTGACCGCCTGGCACGCAATTAACAAGCTGGATATCGATCGCAATCGTGAGTGGCGATTCATCTGGGTGCATGATAAGGATTCAAATAGCCATGCGAAATATTTGAAAGTTGAAAATCCAGTTATTTTCACGAGTGACTCCGATCTGGATTGGGCGGTGATCCAGATCGATTTTGATTCAAATTCTCACAACCCTGTCTGTTTTTGTCCTCATCCTCCAGGCGCTCACAGCCTGGTTGTATCCGAGGGTTTTCCGGCAACCAGACACAAAAACCCGGGAGGAATAGAACATATTGGTTATCAAGGACATGCTCATTCCAAAGCAGATTTACAAAATTATTTTCAAGTCGATACGGTTGCCGGGTATAAAAATCCGAAAGATGCGGGTGGCATGTCAGGTTCACCTGTTTTTAACAGTAATGGCCAGTTAACCGGCTTGTTTGCCATGATTCCAGAAGGATTGGATGGTAGCTCAGTCTGGGTTTTATCAACAGAATCAATTCTCAAAGACAAGAATTTCAATTGTTTACTCACCCCCGAACAAAAAAGCCCTCGCTATACAGCGATTAAAACAGTGCTTGAGTCCAGGCCATGCAATCAACCACAAATGCTGGAGTTTTTATACAAAGCATTCGATATAGATGATCAGACTATCGAAAGCCTGACAGCTAAAATCGATTCACAGTCCACTCAAGCGTGTTTGACTGCTATCCATCGATATGTCAGAGATTCATTGAGCAACCATACAGTCACACTGGACTCCATTATTGAATTCTGCAACCACTTGTTGCCAAAACTGGTTACCCCTTCAGATCAACATATGATTGATCAGTCTCTCGAAAGACAATCTGATCAAGTCTGGTTTGAGCATTCTGCATCGACATTTGAAGAAGTAGAATCGCATATGGCGCATTATGACGGTCGTCCTGCCAGTTATCAGCCAGCTGGTTCTGAGCAGGAAATTGAAGAATTGCGTGGCATGAACGCAATTACTTTTCCGGAAGCGGCTGGTGGCGAGATTAACCTAAAGACAAAGTTGATTGAGACAGAATCAGGCTTTTATACCACATTCGCTGATCCTTATACTCGCAGACTTCAATTTCCAAGATTACTGTTGGATCAACAACAGAAAATAGAGGCTGTGAAGGCTTTACAAAAGTCAGCAGCGGACCGACTGAAGTTTGAAAGCGAGGATAGGCGACAAACTCGTTATTATGTGAGCGACAATGACAAAAATGATCAACACCTCGAACTATTGGCGGCAAAATGCCCGTATTTTCTGTTGCTGAAACTGAGTGACGATCAGGATACAATTTCACAAGAAGTCAATCGCTACCGTCCACTCCAGGCGCTGTACAAAAAACCTAAACAGAATTAACTTAAGAACTAAACCCATGAAATTTATCGATAACAACGCCAACCAGCGATTAAAACAACACCAGGAGCAGGGCGGTTCTTTACATCATGCATTTGAGGAACCTGATATTAAAGCTATCAATGCCGCGCTGGCAACTGGCAGGCCATTGTTATTGAAAGGTGAGCCGGGAATCGGTAAAACCCAGATGGCTAAGGCGGCTGCGCTGGTACTCGAACGACCGCTGCTGCCGATGGTTGTCGATTCACGCACCGAGGCGCGTGATTTGCTATGGACGTTTGATGCTGTGGAGAGGCTGGCCGAAGCACAAATTCTCGGTCACATCGAAAAAGATCGCGACAAGGCCAGGAAAGCGCTGGATATCAGCAACTTTATCAACCCCGGGCCGTTCTGGTGGGCATTACACTGGACAGATGCCAAATCAAAAAACAAGGATCAGGATCCACCAGGTTTTGATCCGCAAACCTGCAAGCCACAAAATGGCTGCGTGATACTCATCGATGAAATCGATAAAGCCGAGTCCGATGTGCCCAACGGTTTGCTGGAAGTGCTGGCCGAGCACCAGTTCACAGCGCCACTTGGTTCAGGGCTTCGTGTTGAATTAACTGATCGACCTGCGCCACTGGTGATGATCACCACCAATGAAGAGCGTGATCTACCTGCTGCATTCACTCGCCGCTGTCTGGTTCGCCACATAACAATGCCTGGTAACGAGCAGAAATTTAAAGACAAATTGATCGAACGCGGTCAAATTCATTTTGGCGCTGAATTGCAAGACGATGTCTACCAGAAAGCCGCTGATCTGGTTTACACTGAGCGCCAACGCTGCAAGGAAAAAATGCTCAAACCTCTCCCAGGTCAGGCTGAATACCTGGATTTGTTACGTGCTGCCAATGAGCTGAAGGACCACCATCTCGACGCGCTGGATGCCATTCAACAGGTTCAGGAATACGTCATCGTCAAACATACGGAAGACCGCGATTAATACCACACTGACTGGCTATGCCGATTTGGTCCGAGCGCTTAAATTCCAGGATGATGCGCTGTTTGACGCAGTGACCGAGTCGCTCTGTTTTGAAAAAAAATCTGAACCGGACAGACGCAAGCAACAAGACAACAATGAAGAAGCAAGTGGCACCGAAAATACAGACAGAATTCAAACAGATTCAGGCGTTCCGTTTATACCCACTCCATTCTGGCGCATTACCGATTATCATCCAGTCGAGCAAACCGTAAAGGTTAAAAAGCCACCCAAACCAGTCAACAAACAGCTCGACTTAACCGTCAAGCCAGGCGCAATTCCGATTAAGTCAGACTTGATTAGCCCGGCCCAGTTATCCACAAAGCTGCGCAACTATGCGACAGCACTTGCAGCGACGCGCCGGGTTGACAGCGAGCGACTGGTCGATTGCCTGAGCAAAGCGCAATCCTTATCTGTCGTGCCAATGCAGCTACGCAAACGCTGGGGCAGCATGTTACACATCATTTGCGACCACAGCATCCGTCTGACACCGTATTGGAGTGATCAAACAGCGATCATCGACCAATTGCAACACTGGTTTCCCAAAACCGGAGTCAGCTTGGGATTTACCATTGATGGAAGTCAACATCCACTCACTACAAGCGCCAACGGAACACCAGTTAAATGGCAACTGCCACCTGCCGGTTCGCTGGTCATTGTTATCAGTGATCTGGGTTGTCTGGATCGCAATGCGACCCAGGTTTGCAAAGTCTGGCGTAAGCTTGGTCAGGCAATTATAGTAAGCGGTTCGCGGCCGGTGGCGCTGGTACCCGGGAGTGCCCAATACTGGAAGACTGCAAATACTCAGGAGCTTGCCAGGATTTGGCAAATGATTGCTCTGGAAGATGCCAGTCCGGACGATTATTCCTTATCGGATTTACAGCAATCTGTTGAGAAAATTTTAACCCTGTGTGCTTTTGCCACCCGGTTGCAACCCGGATATTTACGTGCTGTACGCAAACTGATCGGAGCGAATGCTGTCGTGGAATCACTGGTCTGGCAACATCCAGCGCTCACCAGTCCCAACCTCCACGGTGCGCCACTGGATGTTCAAGCGCTTCGCCAGTATCAACAAGACTGGCCCCAAACCAGGGAACTGATCGAAGGTGTCTGGCAACGTGCGCTGCAACTGCAAAACCAATGGCGCAATGGTTATTCGCAGGAATTGTGGTTTGCCGAAATCCTCGCCATGCCAGACGCCGTTCAGCAAGTGGATATGATTAATGAGGATTTGGACGCTGCCAGGGACTTGATTCAACAGGTCGATTCCATAACAAACGCTGCTTTTCAAATGCCCGGCTTGTCGCAATGGGTGGAATGGTTTTTACCTATCAGCCGGGATGATCCAAACCTGAATGCTGCCGTCACAAGTTTGTATGAAAAATTCGGCGAGCACAGCAAGCAATTATTGCCAGAAGGTTACTACCCCCATCTCGCTAAAGGGAGGCAAAATCAAATTCCGTTTGATATCGTCATTAGCCAAAACAGTGGAGAGTTAAGGCTTACAATACGTCAGGATCAGCAGACACAGGAAAACCAGGGCAGCTTGATTGGTCAGTTGCGAACCGGTAACGGACAAATCAAGGTGCAGTGTTTCGAGCATGGTGAGCAAGCCACTGGCTTGATCAGGCAGGGCGATTCAACATCGCGAATCAACACCAGTCAGTTAGTCGATATCAAAACTGATTCAGAACCACTGGTAATCGACTGGCCACAGGCAAAACGGTTTACCATTCAAAGCGATCACGCCACAATCGACTTGAATCAGCTCACCAAACCACAATGGGCGAATGCCATTGGCCGAGATCAATACGGTCTTTGGGCCAGTTTTCAAATTGAATCAGCAAGCGGCGCAATCGTGACCCAACGCATGCGCTGGGTTGCGCCGGGGCGTTTTGTTATGGGATCGCCTGACGATGAACCAGACCGATGGGATAGCGAAGGTCCACAACATCAGGTCAGGTTAACAGAAGGTTACTGGCTGTTTGATGCCCCGGTCACGCAAGCCTTGTATGAAGCGGTAAGGGATGATAATCCGAGTGAATACAAATCAGCACAACGTCCGGTAGACAGCGTGAGCTGGGAAGATGCCATGCAGTTTATTCAGACAATCAATGATCTACATCCGGGCCTAAATTTAAGTTTACCGAGCGAAGCACAATGGGAATATGCATGCCGTGCAGGGACGGCGACAGCCACCTATGCCGGAGCGATTGAAATACTTGGA
>JAHZJL010000061.1 GCA_022600935.1 Gammaproteobacteria bacterium | reverse complement strand
TTCTGTGCATTATTATACCATAAATATTGGATTTACTCTGAATTATCAAAAAGATAGAGAATCTGAGCAGGCTCTACCTAATCTCTAAATGGTTTTTGTATGCCTTTGAAAAATCGAGTGTTCAACCAGCATGATTATAAGATTTGGAAGGTGATACTTATTGTTTTCAAGTTGGCCGACCCTTTGATTCCTAGGTATTGTGGGCAATCCACGCGTATTTCACCGCGTTTCCATGGCAAAGAAGACCGTCGCCTTTTTTAAGATGTCTTTCTTCATGGTTAAACGCTTATTGACTGCAAGTAATCGGCGGATTTCTAATTGATCCTCTGTGTGTTTGCCGTTACCTCGAAACGCTTGATTGTTCTCATCTTGATGGTCCTTTATCCAGCGGCGGAACCAATGGGGTCGTAATCGATAGAAAGTCAATTTAGTTACGGTGACGCAATCATAAATTTAGCTAAATCTAAGAAAACGTTAAAGAATGACGGCATAAAGTCTGAATAAACAGCTCTTGCAACCATGCAATTTCGGAAACAAATATTGGATTAAAAGACTTGTCATCTTCTTGCGGATATTAGACTGCAAGACCACATTATGGTGTTTCCGACTTAGGTTGATTAGTAATACAGCAAAAATAACGGTTATTGAATGCGCTCAGCAACTGTTCCTCCTGCTGATAACGAGACAGCACAGAATTTGAACTCCGGGATTTTGCCAAACGGGTCAAGCGCTTCATTGGTGAGCAAATTGGCGCTGGCTTCGTTGTAGCAAAATGCCATGAATACGTTTGATTCGGGAATGCCGATATCCGGCTGGGCATAGGCGGTTATAGTTCCGCGTCGAGATTTTACAGTGACTGTATCGCCCAATCCAACACCAAGTGCCTGCATCAACAGTGGATTTAGATACACCACCGGGTCACTTTGAATTGCATCGAGTTTGCTGGCGTGACGGGTCATGCTGCCGGTATGCCAGTGCTCGAGTTCTCTACCGGTAATGAAAATATACGGGTAATCTGCATCGGGTAATTCATCTGCACGGGAAAAGCTGGCCGGTACAAATTTACCACGGCCATTTTCAGTAGGAAATCCGTCAGTAAATATAATTGGTGAGCCTGGATCACCTTCATTTTCAAGCGGATAAGTCAGAGAATTTTCGGTTTCGATGCGCTCCCAGGTCATCCCAGCAATACTGTCCATGGCCTGACGCATTTCTTCAAATACCTGTTGCGGTCCGTCATACTGCCAATTTGCTCCCAGGCGTTTGGCAATTTCCTGGATAATCCATAAATCCTGTTTTGCATCACCAGGAGGGTCGACAACTTGTCGACCAATTTGTACGCGCCGGTCAGTATTGGTAAATGTGCCGGTTTTCTCGTAAAACGCAGAAGCCGGCAGAATGACATCGGCAAAACCAGCTGTTTCAGTGAGAAAAATATCCTGTACGACGAAGTGTTGAAGTTTACTGAGAGCATGTCTGGCATGATTCTGGTTGGGATCCGACATGGCAGGGTTTTCGCCTTCGACATACATACCTGTGACTTCACCAGCATCTGCAGCGTGAATCATTTCAACTGTTGTCAGGCCAGGTTTGTTGCTGAGTGATTGTCCCCACAGTTGTTCAAATCTGGTTTGTTGTTCAGGGTCGTCGACTGGCAGATAATCCGGGTACACCATGGGAATCAGGCCGACGTCGGAGGCGCCCTGGACATTATTCTGACCTCGCAGCGGGTGTAAGCCAGTGCCTGGACGACCGATTTGTCCTGTCATCAGTGCCAGAGAAATCAGACAGCGGGCATTGTCAGTGCCGTGAATATGTTGCGAGACGCCCATGCCCCATAAGATCATGGACGCTTTTGAGGAGGCGTAGAGTTTCGCGACTTCCCTGATCGTTTCGGGGTCGATTCCACACACCGGCGCAACAGTTTCTGGACTGTATTGCCTGAGGTGTTCGCGCAATGCATCGAAATTTTCAGTATGTTGTTCGATATAGTCAGTATTTTCCAGACCTTGCTCCAGGATTGCATGCATGATGCCGTTTAACAAGGCAACGTCTGTATCGGCTCTGAATTGCAGGTAATGTGAGGCATGGCGTGCGATTTCAGTGCGTCTGGGATCAAGTACAATGAGTTTTGTACCCTGTTGAGCCGCATTTTTGAGTACCGATGCATCAACCGGATGGTTCACGGTGGGGTTTGAGCCGATCAGAATGATCACTTCCGATAACAACACATCCTCGACCGGATTAGAGACTGCGCCCGAACCAATGCCTTCCAGTAATGCAACAACTGAGGAAGCATGACACAAGCGGGTACAATGATCGACATTGTTTGAACCAAAGGCTGTGCGAACCAGCTTCTGGAACAGGTAAGCCTCTTCATTGCTGCCTTTTGCCGAGCCCAGGCCAGCCAGTGCTTCAGGGCCTTTGCTATCGAGTATCTGGCGGAATCCTGATGCGGCAAAATCCAGCGCTTCATCCCAACTGGCTTCGCGAAATACCTGATCGATGTCATCAGGATCAAGCAGTTCAGTGGTTTTGGCGATGCCTGGTTTACGGATCAATGGTTTGGTCAGTCGCAGAGGATTATGGATGTAATCGAATCCGTAACGTCCCTTAACACATAAACGACCTTTGTTGGCAGGACCATCCACCTTGCCACTGGTGTAAAGGATTTTGTTGTCCTTCACATGATAACTGATCAAGCACCCTACGCCGCAATAAGGACAGGTTGAGTCAACAGTTTTATCGATGTCTTCCAGTCCCACCTGATTGGCAGGCATCAACGCCCCTGTAGGACAGGCCTGCACACATTCGCCACAGGCTACGCAAGTACTGTCACCCATGGGGTCGTTGAGGTCAAAGACCACTTCGGAATGACTGCCACGGAATGCATAACCCAATACATCGTTCACTTGCTCTTCGCGGCAGGCGCGAACACAGCGCGTACATTGAATGCAGGCATCCAGATTGACTGCGATAGCCGGGTGCGACAGGTCTTGTGTGGTTTGGAGGCGCTGCTCAAAACGAGGCTGGCCAACATTCATTTTTTGAGTCCAGAAATCCAGTTCTGAATCCTTGCGATACGGTGATTGACTCTGCTCAGGCATATCCGATGCCAGCAATTCCAGAACCAGTTTCTGGGATTTGACGGCCCGCTCGCTATTGGTTGTTACCTTCATGCCGTCAGCCGGTTTGCGCCAGCATGATGGTGCGAGTACGCGTTCGCCTTCGATTTCAACAACACAGGCCCGGCAATTACCATCAGGCCGCAATTGATCTGAATAACACAAATGGGGGATTTCCACGCCATTGCGCTTTGCTGCCTGAATGATTGTTTCATCCTGTTGGGCATGGACGGTTTCACCGTTTAAAGTAAATTCTACAGTTTGCTTGATGTCTTTGGGTTGAGCTGCCATTTGGGGCTAATCTCCTGATTGTTTCATCAGTTATCTGAATTCGGGTCTGGTATGCCGAATGGTTGATTGAGCATTCGGGTCAATCATTCTATAGTTGGACAGAACTTGCGTTAAGTTAATTCATCTCGAAAATATTTGAATACACACCGCAATGGATTCGGTGCGGCTTGCCCGAGCCCGCAAATTGATGCATCACACATCACCACGCTGAGTTCTTCCAGTAAGTCTTCATTCCAGTCAGGTTTGGTCATTAATTGAGCTGCTTTGGCAGTTCCTACCCGGCAAGGTGTGCATTGACCGCATGATTCATCTTCAAAGAAGTGCATGGTGTTCAATGCCAGTTGCTTGGCGCTGTCCTGGTCCGAGAAAACCATGATTGCCGCTGAGCCGATAAAACAACCATATTCGTTCAAGGTGTCAAAATCCAGCGGGATGTCAGCCATCGAGGCCGGTAACATGCCTCCTGACGCGCCGCCAGGAAAATAACCGTAAAATGTGTGGCCGGGTAACATGCCGCCACAATACTCATCGATTAACTGATTCATGGTGATTCCGGCCGGTGCCAGATGTACACCGGGTTTTTGTACTCGGCCACTGACCGAAAAAGAGCGAAGTCCGTTGCGCCCGTTACGCCCCTGTGAAGCAAACCAGTCTGCACCATTGGAAATAATATCGCGAACCCAATGCAGGGTTTCCATATTATGTTCCAGAGTCGGTCTGCCGAACAAACCGACTTCGGCCAGAAACGGAGGGCGTTGTCGGGGCATGCCGCGTTTGCCTTCGATGGACTCGATCATGGCCGATTCTTCACCGCAGATATAAGCACCGGCTCCACGCCGCAAATGGATTTTCGGGATTGTGGATGTTGGTGGTTCGGCTGCCAGTCGTTGCAATTCCTGGGTGAGAATTTGCCGGGATGCTGCATATTCATCACGCAGATAAATATAAATTTCATCGATGCCAACGGCCCAGGAGGCAATCAGTGCTCCTTCAATAAAGCGGTGGGGGTCGGATTCCAGATAGTGCCGGTCTTTAAATGTTCCTGGTTCGCCTTCGTCTATATTGACAGCCAGATAACGTGGTCCCTGATATGACCTGACAAATCCCCATTTTCTGCCAGCCGGAAATCCAGCGCCACCCAGACCACGCAACCCGGAATCATTCATGGTCTGAATGACTTCATCTGCATTCAGGTCTCCGCTTAGACACTTGGAATACAGTTCATACCCGCCTTGTTTTCGGTAGTCCTGATAATCAATGTAGTCAGGGATTCTGGGTGTTGTCGCCTTGTTCTTGACTGCCCGAGTAACGCGATCTGTATCAGCCAGATCAATCGGATTCTGTCCGACTACAGCAACCGGAGCATGTTGGCAGCGGCCAACACAGGGAACCGGAATGACCCGAACATCGGTTCCCAGTCCTTGATTCAGCGCTTCAATCAGCGGTTTTGCCCCAGCCATTTCACAACTGACTGACTCGCAGACTCGAACCGTCAGAGCAGGGGGAGGCTGTTGTCCTTCCTTGATAACGTCAAAATGATGATAAAACGTAGCAACTTCATAGATTTCTACAGCGGACAACTTCATTTCATGGGCCAGTGCGACAACGTGAGCAGCAGAAATATGACCATAGTGATCCTGTATCAAATGAAGGAATTCAATGAGCAGGTCACGGCGACGGGGTTTATCAGAAAGCAGTGATTGAATTTCGGACAATGCGTTTAAATCGACTGGTCTTCCTTTAGGTCTTCCTTTCTTTTTTCTGCTTTTCGATTGGCTGGTTACTTCTGACACCCGATTAGTCTCCGTTTACATCACTTGGTTATTTGAGAATCCATGCAGTTGAATTTAAGGTAAAAACTTTCTGACCCTATCGACCCGGGTTGTAGTTTGCCAATGAAAACATTGTGCTGTTTGGATCAGGTTTGATGGGGTGGGTTGTATGAGTCAGAACTGCAGGACAAATCAGCTATTATAGCGCGATTTTGACAATTCCAAGAAAAATTAAAGCGGAAATATTCCACAACTCAGAGCCTGTGATCAACCTGAGGATGTGTTTTTGATCAGAAGGTATTAAAAACTGGTTTTCAATTATTCATCGTTCCTGTTTCACTTTTTTGAAAAATTATCAAGCCAATTCTGAAATACCAAAGTTAAGTTCCTGGTTTTAGCCATATATCATTGATTGTCGATTGAAGAATATATTCTACACTTAGTAAATGGATAAAATCGCGTGGTGGGTGCGCGTTTTAGGCAATTCCTGATTTAGATCGATCGACTTTAACAGCAAATTCTTACAGTAACCTTTGAGTGACATGTCCTTTTTTTTTAAATGATGCGATACGTGAACAATAAATATACCGCGGTGTTTATTGCGTTCACTGTTGTTTCTGCACTGTTTTGTGCCAGGTATTTTTCAGTTTTCGAACTGTTGAACGGGGCCAGCTATGATCTTGCGATGAAATATTATCCGGCTAACCAGGCTTCGGAAAAAATCATTGTGATCGAAGTGGATGCCGAATACCTGGACAATGGTGATGAAATCTGGCTGGATCTGCTTGAAGCGTTGTTGAAATCGGACGCACAAGCACTCGCGTTCAATGTGTTTCCGAACAATGTGAGTTCTGAGTTTTACCGACTGGCCGGGTTATCCGGAAAAACTGTATTTGGAGTTCATGTCGCCAGTTCAGATGACATTGACAATGAAATCAGTTTACCACCGGTCGCTCATCAACATGGTTTACGATACGGGTTGATTGCACCACCTGCC
The DNA here is from genome assembly GCA_022600935.1 of Gammaproteobacteria bacterium. Taxonomy (GTDB): domain Bacteria; phylum Pseudomonadota; class Gammaproteobacteria; order Methylococcales; family DRLZ01; genus DRLZ01. The sequence goes on along the minus strand of JAHZJL010000061.1, from coordinate 2,987 downwards.
AGTGACCATGGAGTAATCCGTAAACAACATGCGACTGTTCATGTTAACAGGGTCAGTTTGCCTGGTTTTGAAAAACAGATCACGTTGTTGACTGAGAATGGTTTTGATTTACCGAACAGCGATTATCTCGTCAATTTTATTGGAAATCAGCATCGAATTCCGAAAATCAATATCGAGAGAATCCTGCAAGGCGGGTTGATCAACGAGCTGGTGTCGGGGCGTACTGTTTTGATCGGTATCAATCGGCATCAATGGTATTCCAGTTATTTTACCCCGGTTGCAACGTCTGAAAAGCGCACTTCCGAAGTGATGTTTCATGCATTTGCGCTGGATACTTTGCTGTCCGATCGTCAGATTACCACTATACCTGACTGGATTTACCTGGGGTTGTTGATGATTGTCTGCATCAGCTGCTTGTGGGTCGGTCAATTACTGGAATTCAGGAACTCTCTGGTTCTGTCTTTAGTTGCTGCTGTTGCAATCCTGGGTGGTTGCTGGATACTGCTTGCCCAGTTGTCAATCTGGATTGCACCAACCGAGTTGTTATTGACACAGTGGCTCAGTTTTGTGCTGGTGTGGGGTTTCCGGGTCAATCAGGAACAACGGAATCTTGAACAGACTTTATTCGCTTTTCCTCTGAATTCCAGAGAAAAAAGCCAGTCAGTGAGTATTTATAATTCCGATGAGCCCTGGCAATTATTAATTTCCATCATCAATCAGACCTTAAATCTCAATCGGCTGATTTTTCTTGAACGAATTCCTGGTGATCATCGCCTGAAAGAGATCAGCTCCATGAATTGCTCGATGGATGACATCATCGAGAAACGCAGGGATTACGAACGCGTACCATACAGCATCGCGATTCATGAAAATCGGCCGATTCGTCTGGAGCGGCGTTATCTGAAGGATAATCTGACCGATGAACATCAATATATGGCGCCATTGATGTTTGCCGGTGAAGTGCTTGGTTTCTGGGTGTTTAGCGTGGATCCGGATAACATCAAGTCAGTGTCCAAATTCAATTCACTGACTTATTCGTTTATGGTCCAGGTCAGTGAAATTCTGCATTATCGGCATGAATGGAAGAAACGTATTGACAATCGCAGTAACAAATTCTGGGATTTTCTACGCATTTCCGGCAATGAGCAGATTCAGAAACTGAATCAATCGGCGACATTGCTGGATAAGAAAGTCTACGAATTACAGGGAATTTTTAACAGTATCACTACCAGTTGCGTGTTGTATGACTTGTTCGGTCGTACTGTCATGATCAACAAGGATATGGAAGAACTCGCCAGGGCGGGTGATTTTCGTTTGTTTAACCGGACCCTTTTGGAGTTCATGCTGGATATGACTGAACTCGATGAATCATCGGCGCGCAACATGATTCAGCGGGTGGTATTTGATCATGAGTCAATTTCTATTCCGGTCACCCATCAATCCATCCATCGCAGTTTTATGTTGTATGTCTTGCCATTGCGGAATGAAGACAATCAACTGCACGAACACATTCCTGACCAAAGTCAGGTTTTCCAGATCAGCGGAATTTTGTGCGAACTGGTCGATGTTACCGGTCTCAAGCGTCTTTATCGCCTGAAAGAACAGATGTTCGAACGCTTTTGTATACAGGTCAGTAATGATCTGAGTGCAATTAATTATTGCTTGCCGGAAGATGAGCAACAAACCGGTGATGACATGCACAACAACACGGCTATGCAAACCATACAGGGCAAAGTCAATGAAATGATTCAGACCCTGGATCAGGTCAATGAACACATGACTGTTGATGTGGAACATATGTTGACCAACGACCAGTTGTGTTATCCGGTTAATGGCCGTCATGCCTTGCTGACTGCGGTCGACAAGGTTCAGGATGCACTCAATCAGCGTGAGATCAAGCTCAATCTCAAGGTTTCGGAGCTGATCAGTCTGGTTTATGCCTCACCGCTGGAGCTGGAAGTGGTCTTGCAGGCAGTATTGTTGACCATGATTAACGATACCTATGACGCTGATGAGATATCGATCGTAGTCAAGCAGGATGATCACTATTTAACCTACTGTATTGATAACAGCGGTATCGGTTTATCCGATAACAGTATGGCCAAAATACGAAATGAAGAGAAAAGCAAGGATTCAGAATTGTTGAATCTGAATTACGCTATGAATTGTGTTCATCGCTGGGGTGGCAAGCTGAATATTTTCAGCGAAATGGGTGAAGGATCAAGAGCTGAGATAGTTCTGAGATGTTTTTTGAATTGAGGAAGGGATGAGCGTGGCTAAACAAGCATTGTTTACACCGGCAACGGTTTTGATCATTGATGATGACCCATTTGTACTGGAACCGATGCAGGTTATTCTTGAATCTGCCGGTTATGTGGTGATTGCAGCACAGAATGGTTTGCAAGCTGTCGAGATTCTGTCTGAACAGCACACCAGAATCAATGTCATTGTTGTGGATTTGATGATGCCGGGTATGGATGGCTTCATGTTTCTTGAATGGTTGCGTCAGGAAGCCGGGTCAACTCTTCCGGTGCTGGTACAGACTGCCGTTAACCGCATAAAGACCACAAGCCGGTTAATCGACCTGGGTGCCAATGATGTTCTGATCAAACCGGCTCAACCTAGTGAACTGCTTGAGCGTTTGCAACAATTACTGTCTCTGCGCTTGCAAGCAATTTAATCAAACCTGTCTGGTTTTGGACATCTTTCCGGTTTCAATTTTTCCAATCAGCAGTCTTGCCAGTTCCATCATTCCGGTGGTCTGGGTGGGCATGTTTGTGGTGTGTTTTTTCAACCTCAGACTGGGATGGGTATTATCCGGATTAATCGTTCCCGGATATGTGGTTCCGTTAATTCTGGTCAAACCCTGGTCAGCAGCGGTCATATTCCTGGAAAGTATCATCACCTATGGCCTGGTCTGGCTGTTTTCAGAGTATCTGTCGCGTAAAGCACCGTGGTGTAATTTTTTTGGCCGGGACCGGTTTTTT
>JAHZJL010000060.1 GCA_022600935.1 Gammaproteobacteria bacterium | reverse complement strand
CAACCATTGCCAGGGTGCTTGTTCTTTTCCCTCATAAAAAAGGCGAGAATTCTTTCGGATTCGCAGAAAAAAATCTACCTGATGAGTTAATAGCCATCCAATCCACTGATCACCAATAAATTCCCGATCAGCCAAAATACCACGCATGCGATGTTGTCCAAACTGACTGATAAAGCGCTTCATCAATGCAATGCGCTCACGCGTATTTGAATTACCGCGCTTATTCAGTGGTAACCAATATACTGGGATTGCAGCACCTCGGTAAACCACCGCGAGCACCAGTAAATTGACGTTAGCTTTGCCCCATTTCCAGTTAGTTCGATCCAGAGACAGATAATAGTCGGTGCCCAGGAAGCCAAAAAGTTTCATGATAAAAAGCGCAACGTCATTGTAATTCAACGGGTGATGATGAAAAAAACGCTGAATGCGCCGATAACGTGATGAGATTCGTGCTCGACTGGGGAAAAACAGTGCGAGTTGCGTCAAATTAACAGTACTCACAACCATGATTGCCGTTAGCATCCCAACAAAACACGCCATTTTTGCCTTGTTCCACTGGAAATGCTCGTTTAATATCAGGGTTAGTTCGTTGATTTGTAATTGATTGGTATTCATGTTCGCTAAAACAAAATACACTATTTAATTACATTTCAATGGGCTACATCAACTTTCTCTACTTTTTGTCATGTACAGAGGAATCAAATAGTCTATCTGCTCAAAATTGGGTATATTTGAGCAAATGGTATGGTTATGTGATCAAATGTCCTGAAAAATGAGCAGTTACTCTCTATCAGTATTTCCTCCTTCCGCTGTGTTGGAGTCTGAAGACGTTTTACGTGTTTTGGTTACAGCACATCGTTATCTTGCAGAATTAAAAGGGGTAGCACGGACTATTCCCAATGAAAAACTACTCATATCAACGTTATCCCTGCAAGAAGCACAAAGCAGCTCAGCCATTGAGAATGTGATTACGACTCAGGACGCATTGTATAAATATCAGCTTCAGCCCCAGCTTGCTGATGCAGACAGTAAGGAAGTTGCGCATTATGCCGAGAGCCTGGAGATCGGATTCCAAAACGTACGAGAGACAGGGTTGTTAACCCTGAATGTCATTCAGGACATACAGGTAAACCTTGAAGGCAACGATGCAGGGTTCCGCAAAACCCCCGGTACTGTGTTAAAAAATGAGCAAACAGGTCATGTCGTTTATGAGCCACCATCGCCTGTCTTGGTCACTCCTTTAATGTCGGGACTTGAGACATTGATAAACGAGAGTCACGATCTGGATCCATTGGTTTGCATGGCATTAATTCATCATCAATTTGAATCAATTCATCCATTTCACGACGGGAATGGACGAACAGGGCGTATTATCAATATATTGTATCTGATGAAGGAAAACTTACTGGATACACCAATTCTTTATCTGAGTCGCTATATCAACCAGAACGAGGCAGACTATTACAGATTGTTGCAACAGGTGAGGGAAACCAACCAATGGGAACCCTGGCTGGTGTATTTGCTGACAGGGGTTGAAGTCACTGCTCGTAATACCATTGTTCTTGTCGAAAAATCAGGAATTTATTGCAACGGTTCAAACAACACATCCGTTCCGAATATAAATTTTACAGCCAGGATTTAATCAATAATATCTTCAGGCATCCTTATACCAAGGTGAGTTTTTTGGAAACTGACCTTGGTGTGTCAAGAGCGACAGCAGCGCGTTATCTTGAAACGTTGACAAAAGGTGGTTTTTTAGAAAAACACCGCCTGGGACGGGAAAATTATTATATTAACCAGGAGCTGGTCAAGCTGCTCTTTGAATTGAATGAATTGGACAGCTAAAAATAGCTTGAAGCTCAATTTGCGAATTGCTCTTAGTATATTTGTTACTGGTCACTCAGCTTCAAAGAATACCACTGTCCAGCACGGGTACAACCCAGTAGCTGATTCCTGTGCCGGATAATTGTTTGTTGATGGATGTGTGGAATGTTTGCAGTGTGTCTTTGGTTATCTGCACTTGAAAGCGGATTTTGTGCTGATATCCCAACATTTGATCCTTGTGTGAATACATGTCATGGATGTGATGATACTGGCTCATGGAATAGCTGTTGAAGCCTCTGTCTGTTTTCAGACTCAACAGGCAGTCGACAACCAGGTCTTCAAGTGCGGCGGGCGCTTCCAGGGTAATCAGATAATGTGTCGCGTTATCCAGTTGTGCATTCATGATGCGATCTCCTGAATGGTTTCCTTGCTTTCAGCAAATCGCTGGTAAAGTATGGGCAAAATGATCAGGGTCAGCAAGGTTGAGGTAATCAGGCCGCCGACCACAACGATGGCAAGAGGGCGCTGGATTTCCGATCCCGGCCCGGTTGCAAACAGCAGGGGAATCAAGCCGATTGCGGCGATACTGGCGGTCATCATCACTGGTCTCAATCGGCGAAACGATCCTTCGATGACAACGTGTTGCATGGGCATGCCGGTTGCGCGTAACTGGTTAAAATAGCTGACCATGACGACACCATTGAGGACGGCGATACCGAGCAGGGCGATGAATCCAACTGAAGCTGGAACAGATAAATACTCTCCACTCAGCCAAAGTGCGAACACGCCGCCAATCATTGCCAGAGGAATATTGGAAAGCACCATCACCGCCTGACGCACCGAGCCAAAGGTGGAGAACAGCAGTAAAAATATCAGTCCGATGGATAATGGGATAACCAGGCTCAAGCGAGCTGCTGCGCGTTGCTGGTTTTCGAATTGCCCGCCAAATTCAAGCAGATAACCCGGCGGTAATTTAACTGTTTGCGCAATAGTCTGACGCGCTTCTTCAACGAAGCCGACCAGATCGCGACCTTGTACATTACTGCGCACGACTACAAACCGCTGCGCACGTTCCCTGGCAATGCTGACCAGCCCTTCCACCCTTTCAATGCGAGCAACGCTGGATAAAGCAATATTGCCACGCCCTTCCGGCAGTGCCAGCAGAAGAGTGTTGATATCCGCACTATTGATCGAGCCGCGAAGAATCAATGGTGTGCGTTGCTTGCCTTCCTGGACGATACCCAGCTGCAAGCCTTCAATATGACTGCGCAGCATTTGTTCGATGCGATCACTGCTTAACCCAAAGCGACCAGCAGCCAGATGATCGATGTGGATCTGCAAATACTGCATGCCTTCATTTTCACTGGTAAACACATCACTGGCGCCTTCTATTTGCTGAAGTACTCGCTTGATTTCCCCAGCTTTGCGATTGAGCACGGTCATCTCGTCGCCAAACAACTTGACTGCCAGATCGCCGCGTACTCCGGTGAGCATTTCCGAAACCCGCATTTCAATCGGCTGGGTAAAGCCGAACGAGACTCCCGGTATTCCTTGAATACACTGGCGAATGGCGTCCAGCAACTGCTCCTTGGATTGCATTCGCCATTCAGTCCTGGGCTTTAACACCAGAAAATTATCCGCATCGTTGAGACTCATCGGGTCCAGTCCGATTTCGTCCGATCCAACGCGAGTCACGATACTTTGAACTTCCGGAACCTGGTCCAGGATTGTGCGCTGAATATTGATATCCAATTGCACTGATTGTTCGAGATTGATCGATGGCAGTTTTTCAGTTTGCAGAACGATATCGCCTTCATCCAGAGTTGGTATAAAGATACTGCCGATACTGAGATAAACCGGAATTGTAATCAGCAATAGAAGAATGGCGATGATTACTACCAATCGACCATGCGCCAAACTCCAGCTTAAAGCTGGCACATACAGTTTTTGCAGTGTACGCGGTAACCAGGGTTCATCATGGGCAACCTCCCGGATCAGATACGACGACAAAACCGGGATCACAGTGAGCGACAACAGTAATGAACCACCCAGTGCAAAGACGATGGTTTGCGCAACCGGAGAGAACAGTTTGCCTTCCAGTCCTTGCAAGGTTAGCAACGGAATAAACACGATTATGATGATTAAGATTCCCGAGGTCACCGGCACAGCAACCTGTTTTGTCCCTCGATAAATCAGATGCAGACGCGGCAAGTGATTGGATTTTGAATGCTGCGCCAGTTGTGAAGTGACATTCTCGACCACCACGACTGCTGCATCGACCAGCATACCGATGGCGATTGCCAGCCCGCCCAGGCTCATGAGATTGGCTGACATATCAGCTGTTTTCATCAGGATAAAAGTGAACAACGCAGCCAGAGGCAGTGTCAATGCTACAGTCAGTGCCGCACGCAAATTGCCCAGAAACAGTACCAGCAGAATCATTACCAGAACAATCGCTTCAACCAATGCTTTAGCAACAGTAGAGACTGCTCTTGAGACCAGCTCCCCCCGGTTGTAAAAAGTGTTGATGCGGACACCTTCAGGCAATGCTTTCTCTATATCCTTGAGTTTTTCCTCGACATCCAGCACTGTCTGGCGCGCATTGGCACCGCGCAGGCTCAGTACCAGCCCTTCTACTGTCTCACCTTGACCATCGATGCTAACCGCGCCATATCGGGTCAGAGCACCTATCTGTATGGTTGCTATATCTCCGACTGTAACCGGCATACCTTGATGTTGGTCGACAACGATGCGCCTGACATCGTCCAGAGTCTGAATACGACCCTGGGCTCGCACCAGCAGCGCTTCCCCGCCGATATCGAGTCGTCCAGCGCCATCATTACGGTTATTGTTCTGCAAAGCTGCGACCAGTTGCTGGATAGCGATGTGTCGCGCAGCCATTCGTGAGGTATCGGGAATCACTTCAAAACTCCGCACCAAACCGCCCAGGGCATTGACATCGGCGACTCCGGGTACAGTTCGCAAAGCCGGTCTGATCACCCAGTCCAATAGGTTGCGGCGTTGTATCAAGTCGTGTTGATCGCTTTCGATGGTGAACATATACATTTCGCCCAGCGGTGTGGTCATGGGAGCAATACCTCCCTGTATCGAATCGGGCAACTCTTCCCAGATAGCATTGAGCCGTTCGGCGATTTGCTGACGCGCCCAATAAATATCCGTGCCTTCGGAAAAATCGATAGTGATATCAGTTAACGCATATTTGGCAATGGAACGCAGCATGGTTTGCCTGGGAATTCCAAGCAACTCGATTTCCAAAGGCGCAGTGATGCGCGCCTCGATCTCTTCAGGCGTCATGCCCGGCGCTTTGACGATAATTTTGACCTGCACCGGAGACACATCGGGAAAAGCATCGATCGGCAGGCGATTGAATGCCGTATAACCACCGATAATCAGCAATACCACCAGCATCAGCATCAATAGGCGCTGATTCAGGGCAAAGCGAATCAGGGCTGTCACTATTCGTTACCTCCGAGCCCCAGCCAAGCCGCTTTGATGGCAACAACACTTGCTGTCGCATAATGAGTAGATGGATTCAAATCTCCTGTGATGACAGCATCACTGTCTTGTTGAGAAACCAGTTCGATTGGCCTGACCTGAAACCCCTGAGTGGCTTGTTCGAAAATGTAGGATTGACCTTGATGTCTGACAATCGCAGATAACGGGATACGATAAAGGTCGCCATCTGCCTTGCGCATCAGTGAGATGGCAAGCTGTTGTCCGACTCGCAATAACTCCCCACCTTGGATGATCGCAGCGCGGACCAGGACAGTCTGATCATTCCTGTCGACGCCACGATGAATTAAAGTAACGCTTGCCGTCATGTGCTGATCCAGACTTGTAACCTGATCACCGGCAAGCAGTTTGTCAACCTGCTCCTGGGGAACCCGAATATTCAGCCAGAGTTGTTTGAGATCAGCCAGATGAAACAGCGGATCCAGCCTTTCAACCTTCTGACCAATGTCGACATTGCGTTCCAGAATCACACCAGCGATTGGCGCAACGATCTTTAGTTGACTGTCGAGCTGTCGCTTGTGTTGCAGACGGTTGATATCCGCTGATCCGAATCCTGCTATTTCAAGCAATGCTAGGGTTTGTTGTAAACTTGATTGAAGCGCCAACTGTCTGGTTTGGGTTTGTTGCCAGCGGCGCCTGGAAATAATTCCATCGTCATACAGTTTACGATCGCGTTGAAAAGCGTTCTCGGCCAGTTGCAACTGGCTGTAAGCCTGTAAATAGTCATTTTGCAAAGACAGCAAATCCGGACTATTGATGATTGCCAGCAGTTGTCCCTGGGTAACCGACTCTCCTTCGGAAACCAGTAATTGTTGTGCAAATCCGGCCTGTGGAGAGTTGATAATGGTTTCATTACTCGGTGGAACCTCGACGACGGCCGGTGCGTTGAACAATGTGTATTGTTCAACCGCTTGCAATGTTGCGGTTCTGACCCCAAGCGTCTGTTGTTGTTGCCTAGTAAATGCGACATGGTGACTGGTTTCAGCGGCAAAAACCAACGAGCTGATTGTGACAATCAACCATGTCAATAATGAGGTATGTTTCATCATGGTAATTGACCCACTGCCTGGTTATAGAGTGCGATATCACGTTGCAACATCACTGCACGTTGTTTGGCCTTGAGCCGAGCTTGTTGAGTGCTGGATTGAATCCGGATTAAATCCAGCAAAGTTGTTTCACCTGCCGAAAAACTGAGTTCTGCCATTTTCAAGTGCTGGTCAGCGATGCTTTTCAATTCCTGAACAATGCCCAGCTCTACCTTATCAACCTGCAAATTATGCTCTGCTTCATGCAACTCGCGCTGCAAGGCTCTGAGTAACTGGCCACGTTGAGCAATAAACTTGTTATAGTCAACCTGCGCGGCTGCTATTTTTGGATTCAATTGGGCAATGCCGCCAAACGGGATATTCACAGCAATCCCGAAAAATTCAGTTTTGTTACTGCGTTCATCGTTATGTCCCCGGTCTGTTCCAACGCCGACTCGCACTGTTGATTGACCTGAGCCAACCAGGTGCAGTGCATCAATACTGGCCTGCTGGCGATCAATCAAACTGTCTACCGCACGCAGTGCAATATGGCTGTTGACACTATCGGGGGTTTTGTTCTGAATTTCCGAGCTGTTTGCCGGGATATGATTGGTTTGAGTGAGATTGGTGTAACGCTGCCGGGCATGCATCAGCTCAGCGCGAGCCTGAACCACTTGCGAACGTTTTTTTAACACTTCGCTTTTTGCCAGTAACACATCGATTTTAGCCAATTCACCATAGCGTTCCAGAGTGCTGACTTTATCCAGCAGTTTTTGTGCGGATGTATAAGCAAGTAGAGCCTGTTCTGACAACACATGATTCAATCGAATCTCCCAAAGTGCTTTGCGTAACATTCCGGCGATTTGCAAACGCAATAACTCATGTTGCAATATAGCGCTAAGCCGCGCTTTTTGCGCATAAGCCTGCTCTGCATCGCGCTGACCCAGGTTCCAAAATGGCACAGTGATGCCACCTTCAAGAATGTGCAAGGTACCACTAGTGACTTCCTCAAAACTCAAATCAGCTGAGGCAGAATCGGCAATCCAGCTTTGTCCGCGCTCAGTCAGTGCCTTTGCTTCTTGATTCAGCGCGTTAATCCACTGCATGTCAGGGTATTGCTGAACAGTGTGATCCAGTAAATCAGTCAACGTAAGCTGCTCATCGACAATAACCGGGTCCTCGTGTTCGACAATCATTGCTGTATCAGATTTTGCCAGCACTAACTCATCTGCTTTGTTATCGGCAATCAGAGCGGTAGAAAAGCAATATGTCGTCATTAACAGAAATGCGGATAATTGTTTTATCTGCATACTAAGCTCTCTCATAGGTTCAATAATGATTAGCAACTGTCTTTTTGTCATGTCTGGCCATCTGTCAGAACATAAGGTATTTTCAAACGCCAAAATGGCTCAATGGAACTGATCCAGCTAACGTCAAGCGAGGCTACTTTTTAAGCCAGCTGGTTAACGTTTGTGAAAATGAAGTTGAATTGTGGACTAGAAAATCAGAATTCAGGAAAGCAAAATTCCAAAAAAACTGATTTCAGATTATTCAGGAAAAATAAGGGGGGGCGCGCGGAGTACAAATTGAGATTTGAAGACGGTTATAAAAACAGGATTGCAACGTCAAGAATCGCAATGTGCTTTGCTCAAGCCTGATGAAAGGCAGGACAAATGAAACGCAAATGCCGAGAAGCAAAAGTAATTGATATATTGTATCCAGACTTAACCCGTCAATGTCGGCAATTTCCAACGCTGACCCAACGCCAATAATCAGATCCGGATGTGTATCAGCAACCACTGGGTTAGACGCTTGAGTTGAATCGTTTGCCAATAGTTGCTCTAAGCCAGGAATATGCAACCCGGGTGGAGACTGATCAATACCACTATGCGCATGCAGAAACGGAATCACGAATTGCAGCAGAATTAAGCACAAGACCAAGCTCGTATTCAAACGTTTACATCGTCTGAAATGATTGAAACATTGATAGAAGGCAGAACTTGGCATAACTTCACACTATCTCAACAAGGTTTGAAATTCAAGTGCGATGTGAACTCTATAGAATTTAATCTGGTTTGTCGAAATGAAACAAAAAGTGCTAATTTTTTAATGTCATGCTTACAAAACATATGACTAACGTCACCTACTTGAACTGTCCGATATGGTTCTTAACCTTTGTGGACATAGCAGTCTATTTCGAAGTAATCACCTGTGAAAAATCAGTTACTGATGCTTGCAAAATAAGCGAAAAATGTGAGCAGAATTTAATGGCCTGCTTATTCCACAGAGCATGTTTGATGATAAGGGCTGACTTGGGCACAAGAATATTTATCAGGATAATGCTTACACTGTCCAGCATTTGGTCCACTACTATTCATACAATCTGTTCCACATCCAGTCATTATCAATGACAAAACAACCATGGTTAAAATCTTCATATTCACTCCGCTTCAAATATGATTAAAATCAGGATAATTTAACCTTTGTTAAAGTGAGGCAGTTATTTGAACCAAAATCGATTTTTTTAGCAAGGTGTTTTTATAAACCATCAAGAAATTTAATAGCACAACAGGATTAACACCATACCAAGCCCGTATTCAAATGTTTACATTGTCTGAGCTGATTGAAGTATTGGCTTGATTTGTTTGACTTTATACCCACAGACGCTGGTTATGACTATAAGGACAGCGTGGCATCATCGCAGCAGTAACTTAGATCATTCCCGATACCGGGCTGCATGACGCCGGGAAATCGATAACACGAAAGCCCCAGTAACCGGGCATACAAATGATACGCTGAATTGCTGTTGGTAATCGGTAAGCCGAGCAACCCGAACGGAGAATAATTCAGATCGAGCTGATTCAGTGTTTCGATTTGACTGGCTGCATGTTGCCAACGCTTCAGGATGCTGCTCTTCTCTGCTTGAATAACGATGCGGAAGGTCTGATTCGGAAAAATAAACGACGGATCATGATTGGCTTTCCTGAATTCATAAAACCCCAAACGGTCATTGAAGTATCCCAGTGGCTTGAAACGATTCCTGGTGCGATCGGTTGCCAGCCCGTGAAGCTGGGCAACTCGCTCCCCTGTTTCATCCCTTAATACCCAGAAATTGTGCGAGGCCAATCCTTTTAAATCGTAGCTTCTGGCTTCAATTGAATACATCAGGGTCATTTGAGGCTTATCATGATTTTCAAACTCTGTTGCAAGACTCATTTTTAATGGATTTTAATGCTTATGTTACAATCAGTAACAATACATATCAGCCTAATCAAATTCACTACTGTGTCAAACAAGACATGTCTACATATACCTATTCAGCATTTGGTTTAACGTTTCAATCGCAACTTCAAATCCCGGAAATGCTGCTTGTTGACACGCAACATTGCGATGTCAATATCCGTATCGGAATTGTACCTGATAGCTTATCAGGCTCGCCATTTAATGGTGGAATCTGGCAAGCAGCGCCAGGACAGTTTTTACTTAAGGTTGAAGAAATCGCCAGTTATTATATTTGTAGTGGTTGTGACATCACAATTGAACCAGACCCAGGCGGAACTGAGGATGAAGTGCGGGCTTTTCTGTTAGGCTCTGGCCTGGCCGCGTTATTACAACAACGCCATATCTTGACCTTGCATGCCAGCGCCATCCAGACCGAACACGGCGCTGTCTTGTTCCTGGGTAATTCTGGCGCTGGCAAGTCCACTTTGTTGGCTGCATTATGTGCTAAAGGCTATCCCATGCTTGCGGATGATGTGACTGGCGTTGTAGTTGACGATGATAACATTCCGATTGCATTGCCATCTTTCCCGAATACCAAACTGTGGGCTGACTCGATCAGTAAATTAGAGTTTGAGAGCTATCGCCGTCAGCGCGTCCGAACTGAGCTGGATAAATTTTCCTTAAAAATGGTGAATTTTTGTCGTGACGCAATTCCGGTCCATGCGATTTATTTTCTGTCCCATCACAACCAGGCCCATATTCTACTGAATACTGACCATGCCATCGATCAGTTTAAACGATTGTACCAATACACTTACCGTAAAAAATTCCTGCGTGGTTTACAGTTACAATCCAGCCATTTCAAAATTGCTTCTAAGCTGCTTCACACAACGAAAACAGCGACGGTCAAACGCCCGGTTCATCCCTTTCTGCTATCCGAGCTGGTTGAAACACTCGAACAGGACTTTGCTGTGAATTCTGATCATTTGAGCCGCTTTGTATCTTGTTGAGATGCATGTTTAAACACAATGATCACTCAACTGACTCAAATAAAAAAATCATCTGGCTGGCATCTTATCCAAAATCCGGCAATACCTGGTTACGGGCATTTTTAACCAATTACTGCAGCGAAACTGGACAACTTGCGAATATCAATCAGCTGATTGGCACCCCTACAGCAGCAGACAGGGAACTGTTTGATGATCTACTCGGCATCGAGTCCTCAGACTTGAATCACCATGAGGTTGAACGCTATCGCCCTCTTGTCTATTCCCTGTTTGCTGCTGAGTGTACTCAGCCAGTTTTCATGAAAACGCATGATGCCTACACCTTCAATACACAGGGTCAAGCGCTATTTCCAGCGTCTGTCACAATGGCAGTGATTTATATTATCCGCAATCCACTCGATGTTGCGTTGTCATATGCCCATCATGCCCGGTTAGCGCTGGATAAAATCATATCCCGTATGCAGGATGAGACGTATGTAAATCTTAACTACCAGGATAAAATTTATTCCCAGTTTCCTCAGCGTTTTCTGTCCTGGAGCAAGCATGTGGAGAGCTGGGCGAATCAGTCTTTGCTCAACACCCTTGTTGTGCGTTATGAGGATATGCTGGAACAACCACACACTGTGTTTGCCAGGGTTATTGAGCATTGCGGTATGGATTGCGATAAACATCGAATACAACACGCTATCGATGCATCAAGCTTTGATCATCTCAAGACACAGGAGTTGCAAAACGGGTTTGTTGAAAAACAGCCGACTGCACGTTCGTTTTTTCATCAGGGCAAGGCAAATAGCTGGCGTGATTCACTATCCGCAAATCAAGTCCAACAAATCATTGACACCCACGGGAAGGTAATGGATGAATACGGTTACCTGTCGTAAGCGACTGCTTTTTTAAATATGGTCTAAAGGGTAATTTTCTGTGGATGAATTTGTTAATCAAATTAATGATAGCCTCAGCAAATCAAATATCTTGCTACGGCCAATTCAAGCAGAAGATTCTGCTTTTCTTTTCAAAGTGTTTGCCAGCTCATTGCTTGATGACGCATCATTTGCTGATTGGGCAACGATTCAAGACAATGCGATTTTAAAGATGCAGTTCAACGCACAAGAGAATCAGTATCGGGGTCAGTTTAGTAACGCTTCATTTAATCTGATTGAACTGAACCAAATTCCAGTTGGCCGTTACTATCTTGATAAAGCAGACGACACTATTCGAATCATTGATATTACTTTGTTACCTGCTTTTCGTAATCAGTCAATAGGAAAAACAATCTTGTCTCATACCCTGAAAAGAGCTGGTCAATATGAGCTGCCAGTGCATTTGCATGTTAACAGAACAAACCCTGCCCAGCGACTCTATACCCGACTTGGATTCAAACAGGTTGCAGAAACCGATACTCACTTGATATTGGAATGGGTTGCCAGTTCAAGTTCTTCGTTAACTTGACACTCTAAGTGGTTTTACAAACTTTTGATTGATCATTCAAAAGCGGATTAAACGATCTTGACAGCCCTGTAAGATACTGTTAATTATAAATAATAATAAGAAATATAAATCGAAACTAAAAAACATCAGTATTTCACGATCATTTTGTTTATATTGGCAAAATATTTGCTTAAAATCTATATGTAAGACCAGTTAAAATATTTTAGTAACATATTGTTGCAATTGTTTTAAAAGTCCTTCATTATTCAGCATAATCAATAAGAAAAGTTTTGACACTCTCATTAATTTAACTAAACCATGTTTTTCAGCGTTTCCACATAAAACGGAATTTTATCTACGCATCGTTGCAAGAATCAATAAAAGCCGAGTTGTTTAATTCCTTGGGACCAAATTGTTTAAGATTTAAACCTAGTCCAAATCAGCGAATACTAAAAATTTAGAAAAAGGAGTCAGTTATGAGCGAACCATATATCGGGCAATTAATGACAGTGGGGTTTAATTTCCCCCCGAGAGGCTGGGCACTGTGTGATGGGCAGCAACTAGCAATTAGTTCCAACACAGCTTTATTTTCATTGCTTGGAACGACTTTTGGTGGGGATGGACGCACAACTTTCGATTTACCTGATTTAAGGGGAAGGTCGGCAGTTGGCGTTGGGAATGGCCCAGGACTGTCCAATATATCATGGGGCGAAAAAGGCGGAACAGAAAATTTGACGATTACAACCAGCCACATGCCGTCTCACAATCATTCCGTTTCACTTCATGGAGAGACAGCTGTTGCTGACAGTAAGAATCCTGATAGCAGAATGTTGGCTTTAGCTGCAGAAAATATTTACGCATCTCCGGTTGCTGCAGATGATAGAACGATGGCAAGCGCCTCAATTCAGCAGCAAAACGTTGGTGGCGGACAACCGATCAATTCAAGAAACCCGTTTTTGGGTCTTTACGTCTGTATTGCTTTAACAGGTGTTTATCCTTCCAGAAGTTAGAAGCTAAATTCATCATCAATTGTATTGTGATATTTTTACCGAAATTTAACCATTACAGTTACAGATAATAAAAATCAAGTTGGTAGTTGTTTATAAAACACGTTGTTCATCTATAAGCTCTGTTAGATCCCAATCAAGCTTTTCTAACAGGGCTTTATTATTAGAAAAAGAATTATAAACCACATTTCATGCCTATAAAAATCGGTGTACTGGTTCCACATTCCAACTATTTTCCTACATTATCAATCGATCTCCCGGCTGCGCTTGAGCTTGCGCTAGACAAACATCTGCAAGGAAATTACCAACTCTGCCTTGAAACTGCAGGATACAATGCAGACAAACCGACACTGATCAGTAAAATTCAGGAATTACTGGTCAAACATCGAGTGGATGTTGTTACCGCTCCACTTAATTCAGGTTTATTAGCCTTTATCAAACAATATTTTAGCGGTGTCAAAATTCCACTCATTGTCAATACACTCGGGGAAGATGTGGTATTTCAAAACGATCTTGACCCATATATATTCGTCAATTCATTTAATCTTTGGAAATCCAGTTGGCTGACAGGTTACTGGTGTGGAGCAAACCTAGGCAAATCGGCGTGTACATCTGCAGCATTGCATGATGGTGGATATGGTATGAGCTTTGCGTTTGCAATTGGGCTGGAAGCTCAACAGGGGGAACTGAAACAAGCAGCTGTAACTCACAGAGAATCCGCTGAAGAAGACCCGACTGATGTGATAAAAAGCCTGATTGACAACCAACCCGATTTTCTAATGGGTTTGTATTCAGGGAAAGAGGCGTTATCGTTTCTTAATGCTTTTCATCAACTGGATTCCACTCAGACAATTCCATTAATCGGTTCCCCGTTAATGGTTGATGAATCAATTCTACAATCAGCAGGGGAACTGGCGCTGGGCATTCAGTCAGTATCATGCTGGAGGCGCGACACCGAAGATGACCAAAAACTATCTCAACAATTTTTCGACAAAACAGGTAACTCTCTTAATTGTTATACGCTGATGGCTTATGAAACAGGGCAATTAATTGCCAATGCAGTCAGTCATATTGAATCAAGCAAGCCAGTCAAACCACAGCTGACGGAAGCATTGTTGCAAGCCAGTTATAAAAGCTCGCGCGGGTTGCTGAAATTTGACTCTCGAGCCAGAGAAATCAATACCAACGATTATTTGAGAATAGTGACTAAAAATGATGATGGTCAACTTTATAATCGAGTCATTGAAAAGCTGGAAACACCGTCCTTGTTTTATGAACAGTATGATCTGGCGAGAAAAAACCTGACCAAACAAGGTTGGTTGAACCCTTACTTAGTGGCATAACAACTAATCAACGTGTAAACAATACCAGGCATTATCTCGTTGTTTTTCCATAAACGTTTTTTCTTCCTTTGATCTGGAGATTAAATCGCCATTCAGTATCATTCGTGTTGCTTTACTCGGCACATCATTTGATTTACGATACAATTTGTAATAATTTTGACAACGCAATCTGAAACCATGATTTGCAGAAACGAATCGATATTGTTCAGTGAACTTGAAGATAAACTTCTAATGATGAGTATCGATAATGGCGAGTATTACAGCCTGGATTCTATAGCTGCCCGTATCTGGGAGTTGATTGAGACTCCCAAGTCGGTTGAGCAGTTATGTTCAATACTTGTTAAAGAGTACGATGTCGCTTCTGACACCTGTGAGGAGGATGTCGTAGATTTTATAGAAAAAATGCAGTCTCTAGGAATCATTTCCACTCAGACTAGTTAAGGAGCTACTATGGAAAATCATGATCAAGCTAGACATATAAATAAAGATGAAGAACCAAAGAAAGCTTGGAGCAGGCCAACAGTTGAGACTGTCATTGCCGTCAAAAAAACCAAAGGTGGGCCTTTACAACCGCAGCCAGAAGATTCTGTTTATAGACCATCATAGTCGTTCCATCATACTGACATGTATTATTAATACCGCCAAGCTACCTCTTCACAGAGCACTGTCAGTGACTCTCAGGCTAATTTAGCAAAATTTTGTTATGTTCCCTGTCAAACCAGGCTACAGCGGTTCCTGTTGAACATCTGCTACATCAATGAGCACAATCTGTGGTCTTTTTCATCGCAAATCTGGAGAAATTGATAGAAGTCTAGAAAAAATGCTCTCAGCGATGGCTACAAATGGGTTGGCTGACGGCACACAATGGGCTCAAGGTTCTGTAGGACTGGCGCAAGGTGAATCAATAGCTACTGAATCACAACACCACACCTTACCAGGTTATGATAATTTAACTCAGTTAGCGATTACTGCAGATGCACGTTTGGACAATCGAGCAACATTGGGCGATACATTTGGTTATAACTCCTCAGAATTAAATAAATTAACAGACAGTCAGCTGGTATTAAGAGCTTTTCGACGCTGGGGAAAAGATTGTCCACAACATTTGCTTGGCGACTTTGCATTTGTTATTTGGGAACCTCAGACCAAACTACTTTTTTGTGCCCGTGATCATATCGGGGTCAAACCATTTTATTACAGCTTAACCCCTGAACAATTCACCTTCGCCAGCGATATCAATGGCATACTCGCTGCTCCAGGGGTGTCCGACAACCTCGACGAATCTTACATTGCATCCAGTTTAATCGACAAGTTTTTTGCGCCGAAAGACCGTACCTTCTATCAGACAATTAGCAAGCTACCACCTGGGCATACCCTTGCTGTCCAGCCTGATACAATAAAACTTGAGCAATACTGGTTCCCAGAGCGCGCGCCATCTGTATGCTATAGAACAGACGCTGATTATGAAGCTGCATTTCTTGAACTATACACTCGGGCAGTTCACGATCGTTTACGAACTCAACATCCAATTGGAGTGCATCTCAGCGGTGGACTGGATTCGTCGAGCATTGCAGTGCTGGCGGCTCGCGAATTGAAGCGGTGTGGTAAGCCAAGCCCACCTGCTTTTTGTTGGCTACCGCCACCGACCAAAAAAAATTGTGCAGAACTTGAATACGCACTGATTCAGTCGGTTTGTACTCAGGAAAGGTTACAAGCCCATTATCTCTTCCCCAGTCCAGAAGATATTGTGGCCACTTTCCGCAAGGATGTGACCCGTGAACCCACAGTAGGAACACTGTTAAACGAAGAAGTCGTTCAACAGCAAGCATCAGCACAAGGTGTGCGGGTCATGCTCTCTGGCTGGGGGGGTGATGAAGGTGTGAGCAATAACGGACATGGTTATTTCTCCGAGTTACTGCTAAACGGTCATTGGCGGCAACTCTATCGTGAAGGTAAACTCAACTCTAGTCATGCATGGAAAGTTATTTTGCTTGGCGCCGTCTTACCGATCTTACATCCCAAAGCGCCCAATGTCGTTACCAAACTTAGGAATGGTAAATCACCTTTTGCTGATCGTTCGTTTATAAATCCTGGCTTTGCCCAACGTGTTAAAGTTTCACGCCGCAAGTCATATCGTGCAACAAGCATTCGTCAGACACAACTGCAATTACTTGAAAATGGCCATATCACTTTTCGTATGGAAGCGTGGGCTGCAAGTGGCCGTCAACACAATATTGTTTATCGTTATCCGTTGTTAGATCGACGTGTGTTAGAGTTTGCTTTGGGATTGCCAGCAGAACAATTTAGACTAGGTGGTATAAGGCGGCGCTTGATGCGGAATGCCTTGCAACACTTATTACCCTCTGAAGTCTGTTGGAATGTGTCTAAAAACGATCTGATTCGCTGCAATGCATTGCTTGAAGTTGTCTCTTTAGCATTACCTAAAATTAAAAACACGCTGATAACAGATCAAGCTTCTCTTAATAGAGACAGTTATATCGATATTCCTAGACTGATGGAACAATTGGATACTGACACATTCATGGCTAATCCCAGGCTTGGCAATATACGCCCGGCTTTGCAGTTGCTAGATTTTTAAATGATCATATCATTTCAACGCAAATTTGTTTTCGTTGCGATCCCTAAAACAGCTGGTCATGCTATCAGAGAAAGCCTGCAACAAGATCTGGCCAAAAATGATTGGGAACAATGTACTTTATTCGACAATAAATTATTTCCAGTCAATCAATTAGCTGAATTAGGACATGGGCATATTAGCTGTCAACAAATTCAGCCATATTTATTACCTGACATTTGGGAGGAATATTTTAAATTTTGTTTTGTTCGTAACCCCTATGATCGTTTTGTGTCTTATTGTTGTTTCTCCAACCAAGACAATCAGCGCATGCAATCCGAGCCTCTTGCTACCATGAAAATGGTCTTGGAAAACAACAAAAATCAACAGAAGATTCTTTTCAGACCCCAGTACCAGTTTGTGTATACATTATCAGGCGAACGACTGGTCGATTATGTCGGCAGATATGAACATCTGCAAAGTGATTTCAATCACATTTGCGCTAAGCTTGCCATTCCAACCAGGTCTTTGTCATTAGTCAACGCATCTCGTCGTGCATCTTATTTTCATTATTTCGACAGTGAGCTTCAGGAAATGGTGTACTCATTTTATGAAAAGGATTTTAAATATTTTAACTATGTGTTTGACCTTGGTACTGACCTAAACGATGTCAAAAACACCAGCTGCTAATGCCAGATATTGTCTAGCGACTGTCACAACAGAGGACTTTATTCCAGGTACATTGGTAATGTTACATTCGTTTCTAACCCAAAACCGTTGGTTTGACGGTGACATAGTGGTTTTTCACGATGGGCTTACAGAAAACTCTCAGCTTGATTTCACGGCAAATTTTGATCGAATTCGGCTGTTGTCAATCAGCACTCAACTCAAGTCGAGCTTAAAAAAACTTATCGCATTCAAACCTGATCTCACCTCCAGACAAGCTCGATTCTACTCATTGGAAGTTTTTCGTCTGACTGATTATGACAAGGTGCTTTTTTGCGATAGTGACTTGCTATTTTGCCAGTCTGTTAGTCATTTATTTAAAATGAAACAGGCATTAATTTGCACTGGTGATGGCTCGTATTATCGAGGTAATGGACGTGATACAACAACATTTTCAGAAATCGAGTTGACAGCGGACAGGTCAATAAACGAGTTGCGCCAAACATTTAATGCTGGTTTTTTACTGATTGACGCATTACTTCTTAAAGAAAAGCACTATGCAGGTCTTCTCGCCTTGTTATCTAAACAAACTTGGCAACTCATCACAGCCAATCATACTGATCAGGTTATTTACAACCTGTACTTTAACGGGCAACAGGAACTGGTTGGCAGTGAATACAATTACATGTTGCAACACCGGGCCACACTCTTTGCAAAAGAACAGGTGACGTTAGCAAAAGCCAGCGTGTTACATTTTAACGGACCAGCCAAACCCTGGCAGTCAAAACAGATATTAACAGCCGTACATCTGGATGCAGCACTCATTCAGGCCATTAAGCTTTGGTATGATGCACATATTGCCTGTTTAACACACATGTATCTGAAAGGTCATGAAATAGATACGCCAATGAATGACAACGTGTGACTTAGGTCAATTCAATGACTCTCTTTTATGGTGCTCAGTATGATTTAGAGTCTATGATCAACACCCATTTGTTTATCATCTGCCCTAACAATAGCGGCTCTAGTTTTGTAAAGAATGCCTTGGCTACTTCAAAGCATACCTGGAACCTGAACAAAGAAGGTCAGCATTGTTACGGTTTTACAGGACCAAACACACGTGCGTGTGGCGCTCGATTGATTTGGGCTTCCGAGCAAAGCTGGATTGAAAAATTCGCTGATACCAAAGCCTACGATTGGTCACAAACCCGAAAAGCCTGGTATTTTCAAGCGTTGAGTTGTGCTAAACAGGCAACAATTTTTGTGACCTCATCGCCGCCATTCTTACTCAATGTCGCTCAACTCAAACAACAGTTTAAAAATGCACACTTTATTTTTATGGTTCGCAATCCCTATGCTGTTGTAGAAGGAATCTATCGACGCGCTAGCCAACAACCTGTTCGACCTGGTGCAAATATACTGGAAATTGCAGCGACCCACATTATCAATTGCTTCATATACCAGCAAAACAACCTTGCAATGTATCAGGATTGTGGAGTTTTCTTTAGCTACGAGACACTGTGTCGCGCTCCTGAAAATGTGGCAACTTCCATTCAATCTATGGTGCCAGAACTGGATGATCTTAGACTAAACCAGATTGTTCCTGTTAAAGCCATGTACAACCAGATGCTACAGAACATGAATAAGCAACAGATTTCACGGCTTAGTCAGGACGATTTGCAACACATCAATCGTATATTTGAAAAACACCAAAAGGTTTTGGATTACTTCAATTATGCATTAATTTCTACTTAAAAAATGGCACATGTTGAAACGCAATGATGATGGATGACATGCTGCAAAAAAATTGAAGCTTTGAATCCTTACTATAAGTATGGATGATCAATGAAAACCAGAGTGAACAAGCAACACGAGCTTAATTGGAAGAAGAATTTATTGTTTACAATGATAGTCATCCTGTTGATGCTATTCATAATTGAGGTTGGTTTTCGGAGTATCTATGCCTTTAAAATTGGCTCCAGAATTTTTTTATATGGGACAGGATTTGACAAGAAGCAGGTTAGCGCGAATACGACTGACACTGAAATTTTTGGGATTACCTATAAGACGCTTGACACATACATAAAATTCTTTCCTTTCCAGCCAGTCACTGCGTTTGATTGCAAAAGCGGTGAAACATTTGCTGTAACTATCAATAATAAGGGTTT
>JAHZJL010000059.1 GCA_022600935.1 Gammaproteobacteria bacterium | reverse complement strand
TGTTGCTCCCAGAGTCCACCGCAACCTTCTTTGTGAGTACCGAGATGAGCGAATTTAGGTGAATAACCGCGCTCCAGTAACCAGGTTCCGAAGCGGCTGCCCAGACCAGTTTTATGGTTAAATGATTCAACGACCAGAACCATTGGTGAAGCGCCGAGTTTGGCCAGCATATCTTCATCAGCGACATTTAGCGTCGGCTTGTTGATCAAGCCGACATCGATGCCTTCCTGCTTGAGCCGTTCAACTGCATCCAGCGCCCGGTATAACGTTTCACCGAAACTCACGACATAGCCCTGGGTACCTTCACGAATAACTTCATCCTTGCCGGAAACAAACTGGTAATCGCCACCAAACAACTCGTTTCCATTGTCATCAAGAATACCTGGTACTTTAGACCGGGTTGAGAATACAAAACGCAGACCAGGATCATGGAAAATTGATTTCACACAAGCACGCATTTGATTAGCATCTGCCGGAAAATACAGATTGGTTGCATAACCATCACTCAAGCCGTTATCAGCAAACATATTGTTTAAACCAAAATGGCAGGTATTATCAGCCATATCGTCAATGCCAGAGTGTGAGTAGTGGCTCAACATATTGGAATTGTTCAGGCGCGCCATAGTGATTTCAGAAATGTTCATTTCCAGAAACGCACTGAATGTGCCGAAAACGCCTTGTTTGCCTGCTTCCATACCGAAGCCGGCAGCTGCCGAGAAATTACCGCGCTCCATGATGCCGGATGCAATAAACACTTCAGGATGGGCTTTATGGATAGTGATCAGACCGCATGAGCCTTCCAGGTCGCTGTCGATCACCCGGACTTTCTCAACACGTTCCGCTTCACTCATGCTACCGAGAATTTCAACCATCACATCGCCGAATACAGCGCGATTGGCAACCCATTTATCGTTGACGCCGAGGAAGTTTTTATCCTGTTTCGGTGCTTGCACCTGGCGCAGAGTGTCAGCTGCAGCTTGCTGATTGTTGGATTCCAGATATTTCAGAGCCAGATCGACTGAAATCACGTCATGACCGTGAGTCGAACCTTCCAGACCTTCAATTCCAGGACACATTGGTCGTTTGTTAATCACCGCAACCGGACCATCGGTATTGATCGCTTCGCAAATGCGTTGATACAAACCATCCAGGTCTTCACCATCACCTTCCAGAACTTTAACGCCATGGCCTTGCAGGGTTTGTGAAACTGTACAGCCTTTTAAATAGGCAGAAGGATGACCGGCAATGGTGACATCGTTATCGTCGATCAGCAGTTTAACGTTTAGATTCTGAGCAACAGCCAGACGCGCTGCCTCGGCATCGTTACCTTCCTGCTGTGAGCCATCAGAACCCAGACAGAAAACAGTTTTGCCATCATTCGCCATTGCCACACCATTCACATAAGGCCACATGTGACCCAGGCGGCCGGAACTGAATTTGACACCCGGAGTAAAACCCAGTTCAGGATGTCCCGGTAAATGAGAATGTGCAGCACGGTATTCCATCAAACGTTCTGCTGGCAAATCACCATTCAATGCAGACATCAGGTATTGCGTCGCGACTCGGTGACCGGCTTCGTCAAAAAAGATCGGAACGAATTGATTGGGGCCGCCGCGAAACAGGGCATCCATAATCATCACTTCAGGAACAGTATCGTAAGGACCACCGGAATGTCCGCCTACACCACGAGCAGCACCTGTTGAAGTGAAAAAGATAATGGCATCACGGCACAGTTGTATATTCGCCTGTAAAGCCGATTTTTGATCAGCTCTCAGTGTTGGATTGCTGGGATCAAGCGAAATGCGCTGATATGCGCCAAGATCGATTGGGAATGTACTCATCGTGTTCTCCTCTTTCAAAGTAAGTCTGTTCTTGATTAGTAGATGACGTGGTAATCTCAATATGTTGTGGCTTGTCAACAGAAAGCCTGCAACCTCGAGACCAAAAATATTCTTGTTATTGATTGGGTTATGTTCGATTGCACAGGGTTAAACAAGGTGGAAAAAAACCTGAACTCAAGAAGTAAGACCAGTCATTTTACTGAAGAACTAACAAAAATTAAAACTTAATTGCGATTTTAACAAGCACAGGTGTGTTTTTTGATTGGGAAATAATGAACTCTCGTATCCATTGATAAAAATTTACTTGTTTGCAACCGGAGAATAATTGTTACTAATAGAGTGGCTATACAAATCTTGACATTGCACAAGATAGTGAACGAGACGGTTAAAAAAACAATACGGGAACAGGCGTTTGGTTCTACTGTCAAATCTGAATCAATTTGATTATCAATTGACAAAAAATAGTGTCCACACATGTCAATTAAAAATTAATCCGTATCCCAGCCCATCCTGCTCGGCCTGAGCCTGGTGCGACAAAGCGGGCATCGTCGAAATCATCGCCCAGTACTTCGTCGGCTTCACCGAATACACCGCCAGTTTTATACTGGCGGTCAAACAGGTTATCCACTTTGCCCAGTAAGGTGATGTGATCGTATACTTCCAGTTCAGCGCGCAGATTGAATAACCAGTAACCACCGAGTTTTGGATTCTGGTTGCTTTCGTCGCCACGGAATACCTGGTCACTATTGTGGACGCCATTGATTGACAGGCGAAACCGATCCCACAATTCTGTTCCGATGACGAATTTGAACACATGTTTGGGAACACCCGGAATCAGCGATCCGCTGCTGACAACAATGGCTCCATCATCGGTTGCGGCCGGGTTATTGGGGCTGAATGCCGTGAACGAATCAAGAAAAGTGGCATCCAGATAGGTATAGTTGGCGTTGAAATGCCAGCGGTCGAAATCGCTGAAGATCTGGTCGAAGTGGGTATCAATACCGGCTTCCATGCCATGGCGGCGAGTTTCTCCGACATTGCTGAAAAAGCCTTCATTGGCGATGCGCCCTGATGTGATGAAATAAATTTCATCATCGGTGCGGGTGTTGAAATAACCGACATTCCAGTTCATGCGGCCTTTTGGTAATGTGACATCACGTCCGCGAAAGCCAATCTCCCAAGTACTGGCGACAACTTGTTTGAGGTTGGGATCGGAGATGAACGCATTGGGTAGTTTGCACGGATCTTCAGGATCGGCACAACTCAGTTCAACCGGTGAAGGCGCGCGATTGGACTCGCTGTAATTGCCGTATAATTGCAGTTGCGGCATAAACTGGTAGACAAAACCACCACCAGGGTTAAAGCGGTCGTAGCTGTGACGGCCATTCAGCTCATCTCCATCCTGGTCTTTTAAACGCACTGTTGTATTGTTGTAACGTGCTGAGAAGGTTAACGCCAGAGCATCAGTGACTGACATCGTATCAGTGATATACACTGAAAAGCTGCGACTGCGGGTTCTGAGCCTGACTCGTGCCTCGTCGATCAACACGCCGCCTCGGGTGGTTCCCCGGGTTTCGGTTAAACTGCCAAGTTCGGTATCAGCCTTGTAATTGACTTTAGCTGAATCGTAGCTGGCACCAACAATGAGCTGGTTGTCCATTTCAAACACGGGTTGTAAAATCGCGGCCTGTAAACTCCCACCTCGCCCATACTGACTGGTGTTGGAGAAATTATTGGTCGCGCCTTCCAGGCTCTCATCAGCGACAATCGGCAACTCGTTAATATCCAGTGCCAGTTCTTCATCATCATCCTCTTCTTCGCAAATAAAGCCTTCGTTTTCCTCCTCTTCACATTCTTCGAAGTCGCTGTCATCGCCATTAAACGAGCCGGTTTTGCTTTGACGGATATAGGCGACGCCTGACAATTTAACTTGATCAGTGACCCAGATTGATCCGTCCAGTGATGTTGAAAATAATCGATTGATGGTACGATCCGGGTGGGTGAAAACTGCTTTTGGATCGACACTGGCTAACTGGATGGGGCTGGCGCCATTTCCGAATAACTTGTTGTCAGTATACGCAACATTGAGATTGAGATCGGATCGGTCGGTTTGCCAACTGAATGTACTGAAGCCCTGTAATACCCGGCTTTGCGAGAAATCGCGGAATCCGTCTTCGATAAAATAGTTGCCGGTAACAAAATAACCGAATGTTCCATTGTTGCCACCGCTGCTGAATCGACCGATTTTACGATCCCAGGAGCCATAATAGCCTTCCAGCTCATGTCCGGGTGCGGTAAACCCGGTTTTGGTGCGAATTGAAATTGCTCCGCCCAGGCTGTTCAGGCCGAAGACTGGATTGGAGCCCGGCAGTAACGCCATTTGCTTGATCGCATCATCCGGCAATAAATCCCATAACACAGTGTCACCGAACGGTTCGTTAAAGCGAACTCCGTTAACATACACGGCCAGGCCTTGAGGATTACCCAACAGCGGTGATGCGGTAAATCCGCGGTAGCGTACATCTTTTTGGTAGGGATTGCTTTGCAGGTTGTTGACTGAAATCCCTGAAAACTGTAATTCCAACAGTTCCGAAGTGCTTTGGGTTTGCATCGATGAGAAGTCTTTTTCATCGGCAATATGCACCTGGCTGGGTAATTTATCGACATCCAGACTGCTGCCCATCAGCGGAGTCGGGCTGATGACCTCGACAACTGGCAGTTCGACCGCCTGCTCAGTATCAGCAAATGCAGGAGCCAGACATATAACGATAGTTAAAATCAGTAAACCAGGTACAACAGAAAATTTGTTACCACACATCATCTAAAATACTATTGATTATGAAGAAAGGCTGGTATTTTAATGCATGTTGTCACCTGAATCTTTTGTAAATGACGTGTTGGGAAATCTTCCCAATACATTTCGGGAAATCATCATTGAACAATTCCAGAGTGCTGCTTATCGATTGGAGACACTTTATAATCCAGTAACCCCTATGCGAGATAGATCGGTGTTTTCCTTCGGGGCAAATTCTTGCGCCTTAAATCGTCTACTCGACTCAAATGTGTTCAGATTATGGATCTAAAATTCAGACTCAATTTACTGGTCGTCCTGATTATGCTATTGATAGCAACAGCCGGTATCGTTTTCACTGTCATTAATGCCAGACATTCTGTAGAAAAAGAAGTGAACAGTTCTGTTCAATCAATCAACGCGCTGCTGGATCCCGGATTGCAAGAGCTGCATAACAAATCCAATCCTGTCGAAGCGCTTGCGCGTTTGGTCAGCCAGATTGAACGACAACGTCATTTCAACATCGATGTCAGCCCGGTTTTAACCAGCAGATATTCCATGAACATTGATGACCAGGACAGTCAGCAGGCACCGGCCTGGTTTGTGCGATGGGTAAGCCCTGATCCGCTTGTACAAACCCGAACAGTTGAGCTGGACCAACAACGTTATACACTGGTGTTGAGTGACAATCCAGGCAATGAAATTACGGAAGCCTGGGGAGAAGCCAGAGGTTTGTTTTATCTACTGGCGTTACAAAGCCTTCTGATCTGGGTGTTGTGCCATTTTATTCTGGGGCAGGCGCTAAAACCCTTGCCAGTCTTAATAAATGGTTTGCAAGGTATTGAATCCGGCGATTACCAGACCCGGTTAGGTGATTTTTCGTTACCGGAATACCGGCAAATTGCCGATGCATTCAATCATGCAATGACCTCACTATGTGCTAAAACTGAAGAAAATCACTTGCTCACCCAACATTCTCTGAATCTACAGGAACAGGAACGCCAGATTCTGGCGCGTGAGTTACATGACGAAATCGCCCAATCGGTAACCGCTATACAAGGCATTGTCAGCTCCATCGAAATGGCTCATCCTCAAAGCAAACGCGCAATCGATACCATTTTGGATATTTGTGATGGCCTGTTTTCAGTTGTGCGCAGCATGATGCATCGGTTACGCCCCAGCAGTCTCGATGAACTGGGTTTGACGGCCAGTCTGCAGGAATTGATTAATGACTGGCAGCACGCCAATCCAGATACCTGGGTAGAATTCAATGCCAACCTGTCCAGTCCAATCATTAATGAAGACATTAACATCCATGTTTACCGTATCGTGCAGGAATCGCTGAGTAATATCTCACGACATGCACAGGCAAGTTCAGTAACCATTAAATTGCATGAACAACACGTCCATTCCATATGTCTTAAAATAGACGATGACGGTAACGGATTCGATTTAACCAATACTGCTTCCGGATTCGGCTTGCTCGGTATTCGGGAGCGCATTGATATGTTGAACGGAACACTTGATATCAACAGTTACCCTAAGCAAGGTGTAACTCTATGCGCGACAATTCCTGTATCGACATGAAGAATCAGAGCGGACTAACGGTATTGCTGGTTGACGATCATGCCATTGTGCGGCTGGGTTATGTGATGCTGTTGAATCAACTGGAGCAAATCGACACCATACTGGAAGCTGAAAATGGCACTCAAGCCTATCGAATTTATTCCAGGCAGCAACCGGACTTAGTGATTATGGACTTGTCGTTACCCGGAGTTGGGGGCCTGGCCACGATTCGTAAAATCATCAAGCGTGATGAACATGCAAAAATTCTTGTGTTCAGCATCCATGATGAGTTGATTTACATTAATCGCGCATTGGACAGCGGTGCAATGGGCTATATTACCAAAAGCAGCCCACCGGCATTGCTGATTCAGGCATTATTGAAAGTTTCCAATAATGAATTATTTATTCAGCCAGAGCTGGCACAGAAACTGGTCAAACAACAGCGTGACAAAAACACATCGCCATGCATTACCGATCAGTTGTCAGCCAGGGAATTTGAGGTGTTGCAGCTGATAGCGCAGGGATTTTCCACTCAGGCGGCGGCTCAACAGCTCAATTTGAGTGCAAAAACAATTTCCAATTATATGTCGGTAATCAAGAATAAGCTCGATGTCACGACTGATATCGAACTGGTTCATGTGGCTTATAGCACAGGGTTGATTGAAAAAAAATAGGGCTGCTAGAAATTTTTCTGCAGGTAATTACTGAATTAGTAAACTAAACGGATATTCAATGTCTTTTTAGGCGTGTACTAAACAACTCAGAAACTGACAGCAGGGGAAATGTTTCGTAGAGGTTAACCAGGGATGCAGCAGGATACACATGTCAGATGACCTGCTTATCCTGCTGCAATTCAGTGCGAAGAAAACGCTTAGCGCGCGCCCTGCTCGATAGATTTGACTTTAATCAATGCGGCTATGCTTTTTTCCATTAAGCCTGCAGCTTCTTCAAGCGAGTCGCCTTTTTTACTCTTTCCTTCAGACATGCGTTTAGTCATGTACTGCGCTTTTCTTAATTTACCGCGAGGGCGCTGTAATTTTGGATCCCAGGTACGACTGTTAATTTCAGACATGGCGTGTAATGAAGCATATGATGATTTATATGCGCCTGCTGCGTCTCCCTGTTTGGCAAATTCAAGTGCTTCCTGAGCCAATGAAATCCCTTGATCAATCAGTTCATGGTTTTTTTCAAGGCTGGAGTTACCTGCATCGGCTGCCATGACCATATTGACATTGGCAAAACTGAACATAACAGTAAATAAAACAATCCATAGTTTTTTTGACATTGTAACGATTCCTCTTAATCGAAGATTTTGAGTGTAAAAAACCCCTGCACTCAACAGCACAGTGAGTTACGAAAAAACGGACAGGCTATTCGCCTGATACCAGAATCCTGAATTACTTAATGAATTGACGAATGATTCCCGTAACATGAACCACTTGAGAATCAATAATCAGAAGTGAGGTGTTTTCCAACTTAAAAATGATGCTTGATTGTAAAAATCAAATCCAAGAAGAGATAACTGCTCTTAAAAAATACAGGACGGACCGATATCTTAAAGTATTTTTGATGTTTTTACAAAAACCTGAGCAATTTACCGATCCGTATTAAATACAACCTGAAATCCAAATAGCGTGAAAATAGACTGCTCAGGACCAGAACCACTTCCAGTCTGTTTTTTTGGTTTCGGACTGATCAGACTGGTCTCTGGCATTCATGAGCTGGAATTCACGCGGCTCATGCCCGACATAAATCTGTCTGGGTCGCCCGATTTTTTTGGTTGGCTCCAAAATCATCTCTTTCCAGTGTGCAACCCAGCCTACTGTTCGACCAATGGCAAATAATACGGTAAACATATTGGTCGGGAAGCCCATGGCTTTGAGAATGATCCCGGAATAAAAATCCACATTTGGATATAACTTTTTGCTGATGAAATATTCATCTTCCATCGCAATGCGCTCCAACTCCAAAGCAATATCCAGTAACGGATCGTCCTGAATACCGAGTTCTTCCAATACCTCATGACAGCTCTCACGCAACACTCTGGCACGTGGATCGTAGTTTTTGTAGACCCGGTGTCCAAAGCCCATCAGCCGGAATGGATCATCTTTATCACGGGCCCGCTCGATAAACTCAGGTATGCGGCTGACATCGCCGATTTCCTCGAGCATTTGCAATACCGCTTCGTTGGCGCCGCCATGTGCCGGTCCCCAAAGCGAAGCAATACCGGCTGCAATACAGGCAAACGGGTTGGCTCCGGATGATCCAGCCAGGCGAACCGTCGATGTAGACGCATTCTGCTCATGGTCGGCATGCAGAATCAAGATTCGGTCCATGGCTTTTGCCATCACCGGACTGGGCACATAATCCTCGGCTGGAATGGCGAACATCATGTACAACAGGTTCTCCGCATAACTGAGATTGTTCTGTGGAAACATAAACTGCTGACCCAGAGAATATTTGTAGGCATACGCGCCAATTGTCGGCATTTTTGCGATCAGGCGATGAGCTGCTGCCATACATTGCTGGGGATCATTGATATCAGTTGTATCATGATAAAATGCCGACAACGCTCCAACCACACCAACCATAATCGCCATTGGGTGAGCACCACGCAAAAACCCCTGGAAAAATGTCATCAACTGATCATGAAGCATGGTGTGATGACCGATTTCATAGGCAAACTGCTGTTTGGCCCGTTCAGATGGCAATTCCCCGTATAACAACAGGTAGCATGTCTCAATATAATCGCCATGCATCGCCAGGTCTTCGATGGAATAACCACGGTGCAACAGCACGCCGTTATCCCCATCGATAAAGGTAATCTCCGAGCTGCACGATGCAGTTGAAGTAAAGCCCGGATCGTAGACAAACATTTTTGACTGTGAATAAAAATTCCTGAAGTCCAGTGCGCTTGGGCCAACAGTTCCATTCAACAAATCAAGCTCATACTCATTGCCGGAAACCTTGTCAGTCAAAACAAAACGCTTTTCATCGACTTTAGGGGTTTTCATCTGGGTAATAGGTGGCGCCTGGTTCGCTTTATCCTGTTTATCGTTCTTAGACATACCGATATTCAATCTCCTGAATGCATATTGCTATCAATTTACCTGATTGACGAAGAATTCTCCAATCTTGACAAATGATATTTCTGTTAAACATTCAATGTAATTCATGAGGTTGTTTGCATAACTAATTAATTTTAATAATTAACGGAACAGTGGGTTGAAGACCAAGGAAAAATAATAAAAAGTCACTTAACGGGCAGCGTGTCGAGTTATTTTACACAACTCCTGCATTTATAAAATTTTCAACCCTGCGCGCCTCGCAGTCAGTGAATAAGCCACTATCTAACATCTTCTAAAATAATCTGGCACTGGTATACTGCGCATGTTTGTTGACAATCTGCGACGAATCGTCGGACACAATCTGCCCACTACTCTAACAACGACATGACTGAAAAAAACACTTTCCTGACAACATTGTCTTTTGTCATTACCTTATTTATCAGTGCATTGCTGTTGTTTTCGGTTCAGCCCATGTTTGGCAAGCTGCTGCTTCCGTTACTGGGTGGCACGCCTGCAGTCTGGAATACCTGCATGGTGTTTTATCAAACTTTGTTATTTCTGGGTTATTTGTATGCGCATTATTCATCAACCAGGCTTTCTTACAAACATCAGTTGTTTTTGCATCTGGGAATTTTTGCTCTGAGTCTTGTAACACTGCCTGTTGGCCTAGCCGAAAATGCAGCGCCTGATGCAGACAGCACCCCTTTGTTCTGGCTGCTTGCGACCCTGACAACAGCAATCGGCCTGCCGTTTTTTGTCGTTTCAACAACAGCTCCTTTGTTACAGAAATGGTTCTCGAAGCTGGACCATGCTCACAGCTCAGACCCGTATTTTTTGTATGCAGCCAGTAACAGTGGCAGTTTACTGGCGTTATTGAGTTATCCGTTTGTGATTGAGCCATCAATCGGGCTGGACAACCAGACACTGTATTGGAGTGTCGGATTCGCAATTTTCGGGATTTGTCTGGCTGTCTGCGCTCTGCTGTATTGGAAACATAACCGGCAAATTGCCCATAAAGCCGATACAGCGCCAGAACAAGCTGGTCAACTGGCGACACCGAACTGGAAAACCTATGGATACTGGCTGGCTTTGAGCTTTGTGCCTTCCAGCTTGCTGCTTGGAGTCACCAACCATATCAGTACTGATATTGCCGCTGCTCCTTTGTTGTGGATGCTGCCATTAGCGCTTTATCTGCTCAGTTTTATCATTGTTTTTTCAAGACAGGGAGCTCGCGTTCATCCACTGATGATTGCGCTTCAACCTGTCGTGGTATTGGCGTTGATTGCATTTTCGTTCATCAACCCGGCTGCTATTCCCTATTGGTTGAACCTGATTATCAACCTGCTGGCATTTTTTGCAGCAGTGATGGTCTGTCATGGCCAACTGGCCATTAACAGACCTGCTACCGAACATCTGACTCACTATTACTTGATCATGTCATTCGGCGGTATGCTGGGTGGTTTTTTCAATACACTGATCGCTCCGTTCCTGTTCAATTCAGTTGTTGAATACCCGCTCATGATTGTGGTTGCGCTGTTACTACGCCCAACCCAAACAGTCAGTGAACCTTTAGAGTTATTTGGGCGCCTTTTACCCAACTGGTCCAGACACGTGCTGGATGCGAGCCTGCCAATTCTGATATTGATCACCGGAATGGTTATCAAATTCTCGGACATTAGCATTGGTCGTCACATAGATGTTATTGGTGTTGTGCTGCTGGTTCTTGCCGGAGTCAGCTATGCATTACGACACAGGGCATTGCAATATGGTTTGTTTGTCGGTGTTTTGTTAATTCTGGCCCTGGGCTTACACAGCGCATTATCCAATGTCAGTTACCGGGAGCGAACATTCTTTGGGGTCATGAGTGTTCAAAACACAGTGTCGCCTGAACAAACACCCAGCGGTCCCAGACCCCGGCGTTTTAGAGAATTATGGCATGGCACTACCAAACATGGCGCCCAGCATCTTGATGTCAGCGTGAAATGCGAACCGTTAAACTATTACAGCAAACCTGGGCCAATTGGCCAGTTTTTCAGTGTATTTGACCAGGTTAACCAGAACTGGAATATCGCTGTGATCGGGTTAGGTGCAGGGACTATGGCTGCGTATGCAAAGCCCGGTCAACACTGGAAATTTCTTGAAATTGATCCTGAAATCAATCGCATTGCCTCGAACAGTCAATTTTTTACCTATCTCAGTGACTGCCACAAAAGCGATGTCAAACTGCTCGCTGGTGATGGTCGCCTGCTGTTAAAAGACATACCGGATCACAGTCTCGATCTGCTGGTTCTTGATGCATTCAGTTCCGATGCGATTCCAACTCATTTACTAACCCGTGAAGCCTTAAACCTGTACAAGCATAAAATCAAGCCAAATGGGTATATGGCTTTTCATATCACCAACAGACATCTGGACTTAAAGCTTATTCTGTCCAGTCTGGCCTGGGACATTAAAGATTCGCTTCTGGCCCAGCAGTTCTTCCCCAAACAGGATAAACCACAGATCACTCGCGCCGACTGGGTTGTCATTGCCCGAGATAAAAACTTGTTGCAACCGCTAAAACAGTCCTCTGGAACCTGGAAAACCCTGCCAATTGACTTGCATATGAAGCCCTGGACCGATGACTTCAGTAATATTTTTGATGTCTGGAAAGAAGCCCGGGAACAAACCCGTTAACGTTGAATGTTCTGTTTAAACTTCGCGTGTTGCCTTGAATTCAATATCCGGCCAACGCTCTACCATGAGTTGCAGATTAACACGGGAAGGGGCCAGATAAACCAGGTAATCCGAGCCATCCAGCGCCAGATTTGCATGGGCTTTGTGCTTGAATTCTTCCAGTTTCTTTTCATCATCGCAAAACACCCAGCGCGCCACTGTCACTGGCACATTGTCGTAAACACACTCGACACTGTATTCTGACTGCAATCGAAACGCGGTAACATCAAACTGCAATACGCCAATTGCTCCCAGTATTAAATCGTTGTTTTTTAAGGGACGGAATAACTGTGTCGCACCTTCTTCGGATAATTGGATCAAACCTTTCTGAAGAGCCTTGGTGCGTAATGGGTCTTTCAAAACCACACGTCTGAATAACTCAGGCGCAAAGAACGGAATACCGGTATATTTGAGTGACTCGCCCTGGGTAAACGTATCGCCGACCTGAATGGTGCCGTGATTGTGCAAGCCGATGATATCACCCGGCCAGGCTTGCTCGGTCTGCTTGCGGGTATCCGCCTGGAAAGTAATGGCGTTGTTAATCTGGGTTTGCTTGCCAATTCGCACCTGATGCATTTTCATACCTTTATTGTAGGTGCCTGAACAGATTCTCAAAAACGCAACCCGATCCCGATGTGCCGGGTCCATATTGGCTTGAACCTTGAACACAAATCC
This sequence comes from Gammaproteobacteria bacterium, assembly GCA_022600935.1. Taxonomy (GTDB): domain Bacteria; phylum Pseudomonadota; class Gammaproteobacteria; order Methylococcales; family DRLZ01; genus DRLZ01. The sequence continues at coordinate 2,349 of JAHZJL010000059.1, read as the reverse complement.
AGTGAATTTGCTTTCATCTGCTTCAATCATGCGCTGTGCTGTCGCCCGATGCTGCGGAGGTGGGGCATAATCAGCGACTGAATCCAGCAATTCCTTGACCCCGAAATTATTAATCGCCGAACCAAAATACACAGGAGTCTGAGTTCCAGCCAGATATGCATGGACATCAAATTTGTTACTCGCCCCCTGGACCAGTTCTACCTCTTCTCGTAATTCATCGGCCTGATCGCCAAGCAAGGTGTCGAGCTGAGGATCATCCAGTCCATTAATCACAACACTGTCTGCGATTTTTCCGCCATGCTGGGCATTAAATAAATGAATGACATTATTGTATAAATGATAAACCCCTTTAAAACGTTTGCCGGAACCAATCGGCCAGGTCACCGGAGCGCACTCAATTTGCAATACCCGCTCGGTTTCATCGAGCAGTTCCATGGCATCCTGACCTTCACGATCCAGTTTGTTGATAAACGTAATTATCGGCGTATCGCGCAAACGACACACTTCCATGAGCTTAATGGTTCGCTCTTCCACACCTTTGGCAGCATCGATAACCATTAATACTGAATCAACAGCGGTCAATGTTCGATAAGTATCTTCAGAAAAGTCGGCATGGCCCGGTGTATCCAGCAAATTGAAAATACAATCCTTGTGCTCAAACTGCATTACCGACGTAGTGACAGAAATACCACGCTGTTTTTCCATCTCCATCCAGTCAGAAGTCGCATGGCGCGCAGCTTTACGACCTTTGACAGAACCCGCCAACTGAATCGCGCCACCGAACAACAATAATTTTTCGGTTAGCGTTGTTTTACCGGCGTCCGGGTGAGAGATGATAGCAAAAGTCCTTCGCTTATTGATTTCATTGACAAAATTGCTATCAGTCATACACCTAAAACCCTTATTTTCACCTAAATTTACACCCGTTTAAAAAACCACTTTTTATGCATTAAAAAGTGAACCTCGGTATCTATGAATGAATACCGGCTTTTCAAGCCCCGACGAATTCTAATAAAGCACTAAATTCGTGCCCATCGGCCGCTCTAAGCGCTGCAATATACTGTTCGCGGCGCTCATTCATGGCTTCCAGCCTGTAACCACCAGCCCAATCAATGGCTGGCTCATTTAATAGTTTAGTTAATACAGCATCCGCCATTATCCGCGCATGCCGCCCGTTACCATTAGGAAACGGGTGGATAAACACCAGTTTGTGATGAAACCTGGCCGCCAGCTCTTTAGGCGAATAAGTGCCATGCTCAACCCAGTATTTGGCATCATCCAATAGTTGCCGCAATTGAATGGCTACCTGTATCGGATCAACACCAATATTCTTTTCAGTGCGGCGGAACGTACCCGCCCATTTCCAGATACTGCAAAACAAACGCTTGTGCTGCTCTAAAACAAAAGCTTCTGACAACACATCAGGGTTCTTCTGTTTGTCTAACCACTTCAGACCTTCAGTAATGCCAGCTTGCTCAAGCTGGTCTAACTCCCCTCTGGCGGAAACATGCTTGAACTTCAGGCCATCCAGCTCATCGGGATCAAGCGGTGTCGCACCATCTGTTCCCTCAATTAAGTGCTCGACTAGATTTGAGTAATCATCTGTCATTCATCATTCCAAAAGTCTGATGGCATCTTGTCCATGATTTGCGCAGCAATGCGCTCAATTTCAAATTCAAGCTGCTCTTTACTCAATGATTGCGCTTCAAGCGCCATGTGAGTGGATGCAGCCTTCACCTGAGCACGTGCCTTCTCAATAGCACGCTCTTTGATCACGTCTTCAACATTTTGCTTTGGTACAACCGCATACACAAATATGCAATCCATGGCTTCAGCCATGGATTGCATGGTTTTCAGGGTGACACTGCCATGCGGCTCATCCTGTTCAGCCTTGGATATTCTTGCCTTGGTCACGCCCAGCTTTTTAGCCAGTTGTGTTCCAGACATACCAAGCGCCGTTCGTACCGTACGCAGCCAACCTTCTTTAGGAAGCCCATGGTTCGGGAGCATAGACAAGCTATCAAACTGACTTACAGCCTGGTTCACTTTATCTCGATATTGCTTGGCAACTATCTTGCCTATGCTCATTGTCAACCTTTATGTGTACGGGAACACTCAATTCGTATACATATTTATATACCTATATAATATTTAAGTCAACAAATTGGTTGACCAAAAAGTCGTAAAGGTAAACCTACTTATTGACTTAAACTCAATATCAGTAAACATAAGAGGAACTTGCAAAACCCGCAAAAGCGAGCGAATTCATTAGCGCGAACGGCTAAAAAAGAAAAAACCCCTGTTCATCAGTGATAAAATATGGGTTGTAGAAATCCTAAAAAGTATCAT
>JAHZJL010000058.1 GCA_022600935.1 Gammaproteobacteria bacterium | reverse complement strand
TTCATAGTCCATAACCCATAGTAACTGTATAATCCAAGCAGACTGATAACCAGCATCAGTAAGGAATAAAAGCCGGGATATATCACAAACTGACCGATAGAACGGACTGTAAGTGATACACCCACAACAGTCAAAATGATGCAGACAATAGTTATGGATTGCGGACGCATACGGAACCCCTTGGTAAATTTGAATGTTCAATATTAGTTATACAGGCATCGAATAGCCTGTGAACATGGTAACGCTTATTGACCCAATTGGACAACGACTGTTGATAATTGAAACCGCCAGTTAATTGTTCAGTGATTCGCTTATGGGATACAGTCAAGACGATAATTATCGTTGACTGACAGGCTGTTCTGAACTTCATTAAACCTGGCATGACAGGGAAGAGAAATTGATTCAAAAACGGCTGAACGATCAGCCGTTTTTTGAAATTGTACGAGTTAAAGAATGACCAAACTCATCATTGTGCAAGTGTCGATTAACAAATCGACATTAAAGAATCAGAAACTGTCTGGTTAAAAAGATATTCGCTGCAAAGCCCTTGATTTCGGTATATTGTTTCGCGGCTTCTCGTTAAACAGCACAACTATTCGTCTCGAAGCATCAAAACAATCCCCTCGATTCAAGAACTTTTCGCTTGGACATTGCTTTACCAGACAGCTTCTCGGAATGTTGACGTAATTCAGCCCCGGCCTCAATCATATTTTGCAATGCTGGCAGGACTTCATCCCATGAGCGTGTTTTAAGACCACAATCAGGGTTGATCCAGAGCTGTTCAAAGGCAATTTTACCAGCAGCCTGTTTGATCAAATCAGTTATCTGCTGTTTGGACGGAATTGCCGGAGAATGAATGTCATATACTCCTGGGCCGATCCCGTTGGGATAGTCAAACTTGTCGAAAACATCCAGTAACTCCATTTGCGAACGCGAGGTTTCAATCGTAATCACATCGGCATCCATTGCAGTAATTGCTTCGATAATATCGTTGAATTCCGAATAACACATATGAGTATGAATCTGGGTTTGGTCAGTCACGCCATTAGCGCAGAGTTTAAAAGCCTGAACAGCCCAATTCAGATACTGTGACCAATCCTTGCGACGCAGTGGCAAACCTTCGCGCAAGGCCGCTTCATCAATTTGAATCACCTTGATCCCTGCTTGTTCCAGCTCCAGCACTTCATCACGAATGGCAAGCGCCAGTTGCTGACAAGTGGTTTCCAGGGGCTGATCTTCACGGACAAACGACCAGTTGAGCATGGTCACCGGGCCGGTTAACATGGCTTTGACTGGTTTGACAGTCAATGTTTGAGCATAGACAGTCCAATCCAGAGTGATGGATGTGCTGCGTGAGATGTCTCCGAATAAAATTGGAGGTTTAACGCAACGTGAACCATAAGATTGCACCCAACCGAATCTGGAAAATGCATATCCATCCAGATGCTCGGCAAAATACTCGACCATGTCATTACGTTCCGGTTCGCCATGTACCAGCACATCCAGGCCGAGCTGCTCCTGAGTTTGAATACAACGTTGAATTTCTTCTCGCATGGATTGTGTGTAATCACTCTCACTAAGCAAGCCTTTGCGGTACTGGCTGCGTGCCAGGCGAATTTCCCTGGTCTGAGGGAACGAACCAATAGTTGTGGTCGGCAACACAGGCAATTGCAAGGCTTGCTGTTGTTGTTCAGCCCGAGATGAGTACGGACTGTTACGTTCAGCCATTGCCGGATCAATGCACTCAAGCCGTGTACTCACCTGTTGATTGTGAATACGCACAGATTTTTTTCTGTTATTGATTGCTAAGGCATTGTCTAGTATTTGCTCTTGAACACTGTGTCGACCCTGTTTTATGGCAGTTGCGAGTATTTGCAGTTCTTCGAGTTTTTGAACCGCAAATGCCAGCCAGGATTTAATCTCAACATCCATGTCCTGTTCTGCCCGCAAATCAATGGGTACATGCAGTAATGAGCAGGATGGTGCCAGCCACAAACGGTCTTGCAAACAATCAGCTACAGGCTCCAGCCAGTCCAGAGTCTGATTAAGGTCAGTTTTCCAGATATTGCGACCATTAATCACGCCCAGTGAGAGTATTTTATGAGCAGGCAACCAGTCGATGAGTTGTTTGACGTCTTGTTGTGCATTGATGGCGTCGATATGCACGCCGTGAACCGGCAATTCACAAACCAGTTTCAGATTATCCTGCAAGCGTCCAAAATAGGTGGTGAGCAAAATTTTCAGTGTTGACGATTGCAGTTGATAATAGGCCAACCTGAACGCATGTTGCCAGTCTTGATCCAGTTCCATTACCAGAATAGGTTCATCAATCTGTACCCATTCAACCCCGTGTTGTTGCAGAATCTGTAATAACTCGGCATAGACTGGTAGCAATTGCTCCAGAAAATCCAGACGATTTCCTCCATCATGGTGTTTACCCAGCCATAAATAACTTACTGGACCGATCAAAACAGGTTTGACAGTTTGATTATGTGCCTGAGCTTCCTGAATCTGGGCGAGCAATTGTCGTGGATTGAGTGAAAAGCGTGTTTGTGAATCGAACTCGGGGACAATGTAATGGTAATTGGTATCAAACCACTTGGTCAGTTCACTGGCATGACATGCTGATTGGCAAGCATTTTCAGCTGCAGACGCCTGAGAACCTCGGGCTACCTGAAAATACCGATCCAGATCGTCACTGTTTGCCAGGCTGAATCGTTGTGGCAGATTGCCAAGTAGCATACTGGTATCCAGCACATGATCGTAAAACGAAAAGTCGCCAACTGTTTGCCAATCCAGTTGTTCTTGTAAGTGACGATTGTTATCACGAATTGACTGCGCTGTTGTCAACAATGCCTGGCGATTAATGTCGCCGCGCCAGTATTTTTCCAGAGCAAATTTGAGTTCGCGTTTCCTGCCAATGCGCGGCAGGCCAAGATGATGTGTTGTTGCCATGTTGGATTCCTGTTGAAAAGAACAGGATTGTAAAACGCAGAAAACATGATTAATATTGATTAAATTAAAACAATACATGAGTTAAATTCATTAATGATCGAGCTTGCCCACTTACGCATCATTCACGCATTGCACGAGAAAGGTACCTTGACTGAAGCTGCCAATGTATTGTGTTTGACCCAGTCTGCGTTGTCGCATCAGATCCGCTATCTGGAGAAAAAACTGGAGCTGAAACTATGGCAGAAGCAAGGTCGTGGTATTCGCCTGACCCAAAGTGGTGAAGTATTACTGAAACTTGCGCAACAGATTCTGCCTGCAGTATCTCAGGCAGAGCTCAATTTGAAAGCCCATGCTGCCGGTAAACAAGGTCATTTGCGTATCGGCGTGGAGTGTTATCCTTGCTACGAATGGCTGACTGGAGTGATCGGTGACTGTCTGTTGAAGATGCCGGATATCGATCTGGATATCGTTCATCAATTCCAGTTCAGCGGTCAGGAGGGATTGCTCAATCATCACTTTGATGTATTGATCACTCCTGATCAGTTCAACAATGACAAGCTGGTTTTCGAGCCGTTATTCAATTACCAGCTGGTATTGTTTGTCTCCCGGCAACATCGATTGTCAAACCTGGATAATATCACCGCAAATATGCTGGCCGAAGAAACATTACTGACTTTGCCGGTTGCAATTGAACGTCTGGATATTTTTACCCGATTTCTGCTGCCAGCTTCAGTGAGTCCGATTCAGCATAAACAGATCGAGTCGATTGATATCATGATGCAATTGGTGGCATTTAACAGAGGTGTTTGTGTGTTACCGGACTGGCTGGCAGCTAAATACCAACAGTTACCAATTAAAGCGGTTCCATTGGGGAAATCAGGAATCCCGAAAACATTATATGCAGTTGTACATGAAACTGAAATTAATGTGCCGTATATCAAGACGTTTATCCAGCAAGGCCTGGATCATAAGCGTTAAATACAGATGTTTCCATCAAATATCTGGCGGGTAGTCGCGTTAAGCATTAAGTCGTTTATTATTTTAACTGAGCATTGGATTCAAGAGGCATGTGTATCAAATTGTCATTGGTTTACACAAGACAAATTCCTGTCAAGTCGATATCATAAGCATTCTTTAAACTCAAATACTCAGGTGTTGTTATGCAGGTAGCGGATAAAAAAGTGGTCTCGATGCAATATAAGTTAACCAATGATTCCGGCGAGGTGCTGGATCAGTCTCAACCGGATAGTCCGCTGATCTATCTGCATGGTTCAGGAAATATCATCCCTGGTCTGGAAAAAGGTCTTGACGGAAAAGCCGCCGGAGATGTCGTGAATGTTCGTGTGTCTGCCGAAGAAGCTTATGGTGTTCGCGATGAGTCGATGGTGCAGGTTTTACCCCGCAGCGCATTTCAGGGTGTGGACAACATCGAAACAGGAATGCAGTTTCAGGCAGAAAGCCCTAATGGAGCTGTGATGATTACCGTTACTAAAATTAATAATGACGAGATTACAGTTGATGGTAACCACCCCCTTGCTGGTGAAGCATTGACGTTCGATGTTGAAATTACTGATATTCGTGATGCGACTGCAGAAGAGCTGGATCATGGACATGTGCATGGACCAGGCGGTCATCATTGATCATGCAACTCCCCTGAACTTTCAAATAATATCGGTTTTACGTTTTTTTAAGGTTGCAGTTAGGAAATCCAACAACTTGAAACCTGAGAGTATCGACATCTATACGGCCAAACAGTCCTGAAGTTAAGCTAAACCTGTTGTTTTGGCGTGGTACCAGGTCGCTAAATTGAACTGTGTCACAGTTTAAGAACCTGTTCACGATCTCACTGAATGGCGTATTGCGACGATAATAGTGGACTTACAATGCTCACATACTCCTGTATGCGTTGCTTTTTCACCCACTGTTGCCTTGCGCTCCATCCATTGATCAAGATCTTGAACAGGTTCTAAGGTTTTTGTGAATGCAATTGTCAATTTGATACATTCCGAGTGCGTAGACACCTACCGAGTGCGTAGACACCTAGTCTCAGTTTGCCGTACAATTATCCAAATCTGTTATCTGTTTAGAGCGGGGTGAATCGCATGATTTGCCCCGTTTTTCATGATTATTCCCATGAAAGTCAATGGCTTGATGCTTACGAACTTTAAAAACTGTTCGTGAGGAAAATAATTGATATTAAAATTCACTATGGACAGGTAAACATTGGATCATACACTCAGCAAATCAGTTAGGAGCAGGATTTGAGTAAACCAGCATTGCTCGTGCTAGAAGATGGAAGTCAGTTTCAAGGGATATCGATTGGTGTCGATGGCCAGTCAGTTGGTGAAGTTGTATTCAATACAGCCATGACTGGTTACCAGGAAATATTGACTGATCCTTCATATGCCCGACAGATCGTGACCTTAACCTATCCACATATCGGCAATACCGGCACTAATCCGGAAGATGAGGAATCTGCCGCTATTCATGTCAGTGGTCTGGTGATCAGGGATTTGCCACTGGCGACAAGTAACTGGCGTTCTACAGCCAATCTGGAAAATTACCTGTATCGGCATGGTGTCATCGGGATTGCCAATATCGATACACGGCGTTTGACTCGGTTATTACGCAACAAAGGCGCATTGCGAGGCTGTATTATGGCTGGTTATGCCATCGATGCTGGCGATGGACTCAAAGCAGCAAAAAAGTTTCCTGGTTTGAAAGGGATGGATCTTGCTGCAGATGTGACGACAGACAAGACTTATCAGTGGTCACAATCCACATGGCAATTGGAATCCGGCTATCGGGACAATAACAGTGAGAAATATCATGTCGTTGTGTATGATTTTGGCGTTAAGCGTAATATTCTCAGATTGCTCGCCAGCCGACGCTGTAAAATCAGTGTGGTTCCAGCCACCACACCAGCAGAGAATGTGTTGGACATGAAGCCTGACGGTGTGTTGTTATCAAACGGACCCGGTGATCCTGAACCCTGTGATTACGCCATCAAGTCAATTCAGACCTTGCTTGAGAAAAAACTTCCTACGTTCGGGATCTGTCTTGGCCATCAATTACTGGCTCTGGCTGCACAGGCAAAAACAGTGAAAATGAAATTTGGACACCACGGTGCTAACCACCCGGTTCAAGATTTGCAAAGCGGACAAGTGATGATTACCAGCCAGAATCACGGGTTTGCTGTAGACGAAGACAGTCTGCCTGATCACCTTAAGGCCACGCATCGCTCGCTGTTTGACAACTCATTGCAGGGTATTGAGCATCTCGATTGCCCGGCCATCGGGTTTCAGGGGCATCCAGAGGCAAGTCCAGGTCCACAGGATATTGAATCGCTGTTTGACAGATTTATCGAGCTGATGGCCAGTCACTCTCCTTCTTCGAGCTAATTTTCATGCCTAAACGAACTGATCTTAAATCAATTTTACTTCTTGGCGCCGGCCCGATTGTTATCGGACAGGCCTGTGAATTTGACTATTCCGGCACACAAGCCTGCAAGGCACTGAAAGAGGAAGGTTTTCGGGTTATTCTGGTGAACTCCAATCCGGCCACGATTATGACTGACCCGGAGACTGCGGATGCCATTTATATCGAACCGGTTGATTGGCAGACTGTTGCCAAAGTCATTGAAAAGGAAAAACCGGACGCGTTGCTACCCACAATGGGTGGGCAAACTGCGTTGAACTGTGCGCTTGATCTGGAACGCGAAGGTGTTCTCAAAAAGCATAACGTGGAAATGATTGGTGCTACTCGCGAAGCGATTGACAAAGCCGAGGATCGTCAGAAGTTTCGGGACGCCATGGACAAACTGGGTCTGGGTTCGGCACGCTCGTTAATTGCCAACAATATGGAAGAGGCACTGCATGCTGTCGAACAAATAGGTTTTCCGGCAATCATCAGACCGTCGTTCACCCTGGGCGGCAGCGGTGGAGGAATTGCCTATAATCGCGAAGAATTCATTGCAATTTGTGAGCGTGGCCTGGATTTGTCACCAACCAGTGAATTGCTGATCGAGGAATCGGTACTGGGCTGGAAAGAATTTGAAATGGAAGTAGTGCGTGATTCTAACGATAATTGCATTATTGTCTGTTCGATTGAAAACCTTGACCCGATGGGCGTTCATACCGGAGATTCAATAACCGTGGCTCCGGCACAAACGCTGACTGACAAGGAATATCAGTTAATGCGTAATGCCTCGATTGCTGTATTGAGGGAAATCGGCGTCGATACCGGCGGTTCCAATGTGCAGTTTGCAATCAACCCTGATAACGGGCGAATGATTGTAATTGAAATGAATCCGCGGGTATCGCGATCTTCAGCGCTGGCATCAAAAGCAACTGGTTTTCCAATCGCAAAAGTTGCTGCCAAACTGGCAATTGGCTATACGCTTGATGAATTACGTAACGAAATAACGGGTGGTGCGATCCCGTCATCATTTGAACCGTCTATTGATTATGTTGTGACCAAGGTTCCCCGTTTTGCATTTGAAAAATTTCCGCAGGCCAATGACCGATTGACCACTCAGATGAAATCAGTTGGCGAGGTTATGGCAATTGGCAGAAATTTTCAGGAATCACTGCAAAAAGCATTGCGAGGCCTGGAAATTGGCGTTGATGGTTTGAATGAAACCGGCATACTGGAGCGCGAGGATGCAGAAGACACGATCAGTTATGAATTGCGTTTTCCCGGGCCTCAGCGGCTTTGGTATGTCGCAGATGGATTCCGTTCTGGACTGTCTGCTGAACAGATCCATGCCACATGTCAGATCGATCCCTGGTTTCTTGCCCAGATCGAGGATCTGGTGCGTTGTGAACAACGCATCGCCAAATTAACCATGGATGATGTCACTGATCATCAATTGCGTGAGCTAAAACAAAAAGGCTTTTCCGACACCCGGCTTGCAACCTTGCTGAAAAGCCAACAGGATACTGTGCGGGCATTGCGTCATCATTACGGAATCAATCCAATTTATAAACGTATCGACTCCTGTGCCGCCGAATTTGCTTCCAGTACTGCTTACATGTACTCGAGTTATGACGAAGAATGCGAAGCTGATCCTACAGATCGTGAAAAAATCGTGATTCTTGGTGGTGGCCCGAATCGTATCGGACAAGGTATCGAGTTTGATTATTGCTGTGTGCATGCATCACTGGCCATGCGTGAAGCCGGATACGAAAGCATCATGATCAACTGTAACCCGGAAACGGTTTCAACAGATTTTGATACATCAGACCGGTTGTATTTTGAACCGCTGACACTTGAAGATGTGCTGGAAATTATCCGTATTGAAAAGCCTAAAGGCGTGATTGTTCAATATGGTGGCCAAACGCCATTAAAACTGGCCCGGGCACTTGAAGCTGAATCAGTACCAATCATCGGCACCAGTCCCGATGCCATTGATCTGGCAGAGGATCGGGAACGCTTCCAGCAGCTTATCAATGAACTCAACCTCAAACAACCACCCAATAACACAGCACGCTCGGTTGCGCAGGCCACAGCCTGTGCCGAGCAGCTCGGGTTTCCTCTGGTTGTCAGACCATCGTATGTGCTTGGTGGCAGAGCGATGGAGATTGTGTACAACCAGGATGAATTAAGCAATTACATGCAACAAGCCGTAGATGTTTCCAACGAATCCCCGGTTTTGCTGGACCGCTTCCTGGAAAATGCAATTGAAATGGATGTGGATGTCATTTGTGATGGTAAGCATGTTCTGATTGGCGGATTGATGCAACATATTGAACAAGCAGGTATCCATTCGGGAGATTCAGCGTGTTCATTGCCGGCTTATGACATGGATGACACAATTCTCGACAAGATCCGTGAACAGGTCTCGCAACTGGCGCGTCGCCTCAATGTGGTTGGCTTGATGAACGCGCAATTCGCAATTCAGGGTGAAGACATCTATATCCTTGAGGTCAATCCGCGCGCTTCCCGCACAGTTCCGTTCGTGTCCAAAGCCACTGGTTATCCTTTGGCCAAGATTGCCGCAAAATGCATGGTTGGCCAGGCTTTGCACAAACAGGGTGCCATTGTTGAGCGTATTCCTGAGTATTACTCAGTTAAAGAAGCTGTATTTCCTTTTATCAAATTCCCAGGCGTTGATACCTTGCTTGGTCCTGAAATGAAATCAACTGGTGAAGTGATGGGCGTTGGGGCCAGTTTCGGAGAAGCATATGCCAAGGCTCAACGTGGCGCGGGTGAGAAAACCCAGGTTGAAGGAACGGCGTTAATCAGTGTCAGAGATGCCGACAAGCAGAAAATTATACCAGTTGCCCGTGACTTGCAGGCAGTGGGTTTCAAACTGGCCGCGACCCGTGGTACAGCAAAAGTCCTTAACGATGCAGGTATCCAGTGCATGGTGGCCAATAAAATCAAGGAAGACCGGCCACATATTGTCGATATGATCAAGAACAAGGAAATTCAATTACTGGTTAATACCACGTCGGGGAAAAAAGCCATTTCCGATTCTTATCTGTTGCGCAGGGAAGCATTGCAGCATCAGGTTACCTATATCACCACACTGGCTGGAGCGATTGCGACATGCAAGGCGTTTAGCCAAAGCAACAGAGACTCGATACATTCGTTAAACGAACTGCATCAGGCTCAGGCATACTGATCAAACCCAGACTCAATCAACCAAACATGTTCAGATAAGGACTGACACTATGGACAAAGTACCTCTCACCGTTAACGGCGCAGAAAAAATGCGACAGGAATTGCAAAAGCTCAAGAACACGGAAAGGCCTCGTGTTATCGAGGCAATTGCAGAAGCACGAGAGCATGGTGATTTAAAGGAAAATGCTGAATATCATGCAGCCAGAGAACAACAAGGGTTTATCGAAGCGCGAATCAAAGACCTTGAGGCCAAATTGTCCAATGCCCAGATTATCGACATTACCAAAATCGATGGAGGTGGTAAAGTCATCTTTGGTGCCACTGTCGAACTTGAAGATATTGATAATGGAGACACTGTGACGTATCAGCTGGTTGGTGAAGATGAGGCAGATATCAAACAAGGTCGAATTTCAATCACTTCCCCAATTGCACGCGCTCTGGTCGGCAAAGAAGAAGGTGTCAGCGTTACAGTTGCAGTGCCGAACGGATCCAGAGAATTTGAAATTGTAGAAGTGAGGTATGAATGATTGATTAATTAATTGTTCAGTACTTTCCGACTTAATGACCTTCAGTGTTAGTTCACTCTGGATTAATACACATTAAGTCTAAATTGATAGTGAAAATACTCTGATTTTAAAGGGTTTTCTTCAGCAAACTTTTTTAACCGGACAACTTCGAATACACCCGATATATCACTGATTTTACCTGGTAAAGTGTTGTTTAATTGCGATTACTCGTCATGTACTGATTGTGGATAACGATGGACTATTTGCTGATCGGAATTCTAACTTATATTCTCTTGCAACTGGTGATTGGCCTGGTTGTATCCCGGCGCATCAGTAGCGAGTCGGATTATTTGCTTGGTGGTCGGAGCCTGGGTACAGGATTAGCGACGCTGAGTGTGTTTGCAACCTGGTTTGGCGCTGAAACCTGTATCGGTGCATCTGGTGCGGTTTATGAGGGAGGGTTGTCAGCTGCAACCATAGATCCGTTCGGGTATTCAATGTGCTTGATTTTAATGGGTATTCTGTTTTCCATTCCGTTGTGGAAGCGCAATCTGACAACACTGGCCGATTTGTTTCGTTTGCGTTATTCGATAGCGGTGGAGCGCATCGCTGTATTACTGATGGTACCGGGAATCATCATGTGGGCTGCTGCTCAGATTCGAGCATTCGGGCAGGTGTTAACCGCAGTGTCCGGAGTAGAGCTGGAACTGGCCATTACATCGGCGACTATAGTCGTTATTTTGTACACTGTCTACGGTGGATTACTGGCTGATGTCGTGACCGATGCAATTCAAGCTGTCGCGTTGATTATTGGCTTGTTTGTGCTGTTTTACGTTATGACAGAACTCGGTGGTGGTCTGCAACAGTCGCTGCAATCTATCGATTCGCAACGCGTGCAGTTTTTTGACGCTGAAAATCAAAGCGTGTGGGCCAGGGTAGAGCTTTGGGCTATTCCCATCTGCGGATCGTTGATGTCGCAGGAATTGATTTCCCGTGTTTTGGCAAGTAAAAGTCCGGGAGTTGCCAGAAAAGCCTGTATCAGCGGGGGATTGTTGTATCTTGCTGTCGGTTTGATACCGATTACCATCGGCCTGATCGGAGTTAACAGTATTCCAGATCTTCAACATCCCGAACAGATTTTGCCATTGCTGGCCCGGCAATATCTGACGCCTGCGCTTTATATCATTTTTGCTGGAGCCTTGATTTCAGCAATTTTATCGACCGTAGACAGTGCCTTGCTGGCCGCTTCAGCACTGGTTTCACATAACTTATTGCATCCTGTGCTTGGCCATCGATTTGAGGTGTCAAAACTCAGATTGGTGCGAATTACAGTACTGGTATCTGGTGGTACTGCCTATGTACTGGCGTTACATGCTGATCGTGTTTACAGCCTGGTTGAAGAGGCATCGGCGTTTGGCAGTGCCGGTGTATTTACGGTTGTGATTTTCGGATTATTTACCCGAATCGGTCATAGTTACAGTGCTATTGCAGCCCTTGTCAGCGGTGTAACAGCATGGATATTCGGAGAATACGTGTTTCATTTGCAGACTCCGTATTTGATTTCCCTGTGTATGGCATTGCTGAGTTATCTAAGTGTTGCAATGCTTGAAAATAAATTCAGACCTTTGAAGAGTGTTGGATCGATGTGACGATTCATCATATTCGCACACTGATGCAGGACTCCATTCGTTAATGGACAATACCAGGCAGCTCTTCAGCTTGATGGTCCAGCAGATCTGTTGAAACCAGTCTGGCAATCTGTTCTGCGCTGGCTGGTTTGCAAAAATAAAAACCTTGTCCCAGTTCACAACCGATATCCTTGAGTTTCTGGATTTGTTCCTGTGTCTCAACCCCTTCCGCGATGACCGATAATTCCATCGTGTTGCTGATCGACACAATGGTTTCAGCGATGGCTGCATTGTTTTTGCAGTCAACCATGTTTTGCACAAAAATCTTGTCGATTTTCAGGCAGTCAATTGGCAAGTGACTGAGAGAACTCAGGCACGAATATCCAGTACCAAAATCATCGATGGCAATCTTGATGCCGAGTTCCTGTAACTTTGCGCAATTTTTAATGCTTTCCTTGGTTGTCTGTATCACGCCTTCGGTAATTTCGATTTGCAGTTCACTGGGTTTGACGCCGGTTTCCTCGATGATGGTTTCCAGAGAACCGATCAGATTACCACTGCTGAAATGAACACCCGAGATGTTAACGGCAACACGATTTATGGGAACTTGTGCGTGTCTCCATTCAACCATTTGTCTAGAGGCGCTTTGCAAGACCCATTTGCCGAGAGAAACAATCAAGCCGTTTTTTTCCATAATGGGAATAAACTGGTCCGGTGCCAGAATGCCGAGTTTAGGGTGATGCCAGCGGACCAGGGCTTCCACGCCAATGATTGAACCGTTGTGCAGACTGACTTGTGGCTGGTAATTCAACTCAAATTGATTGTTCTGCAATGCATCGAGTAAATCATGTTCTAGGTGCAGATAGTGTTTGGTGAATGTCGTCATTTCTGCGCTGAAAAACCGGTATTGATGTTTTCCGGCTTGTTTGGCAGCGTACATGGCATTATCAGCCGATCTGATCAGGGTATCGCATGAGTCGCCATCAAACGGATAGACGGCAATACCAATACTGATACGCGGATACAGTCTGGTATTATTGACAGATATTGATTGGCCAATGGTATCCAGGCAGCGTTGTGCAATATTTGCTGCATCGTTTTTGTTTTCAAGATCTTCCAGCAGTATGCAGAATTCGTCACCACCAAAGCGCGCGGCAAGGTCGCCATCTCTCAAAACACTGGACAAGCGGTTGCCGATCATTTTCAACAGCTGGTCACCAGAGCTGTGTCCCAGGCTGTCGTTAATGATTTTAAATCCGTCAAGATCCAGAAACATGATAGCCAGTTGTGACTTTGAATATCTGGCATGAGAGATTGACAGCGATAAACGGTCGTAAAAATTATTCCGGTTAGGCAGGCCGGTCAAAGTGTCGAACAAAGCCATTTTGTGAATACGGTCTTCAATCAGTCGTCGCTCACTGATGTCCTGCAAGGTTCCGTGAACTTGTAGCAGTTCACCCTGTGAATCGGTAATGACTTTAATTTCATGGTTGGTAAGAATTTCACCATGCTCAGGATGGACAATTCGGCATTCAAACTGGCATTGACTGGTTTTTTGCAGACACTGATTGAGAACGCGCTGGCATTGGTCGCGTTCCTCAGGGTGGATCGCTTCCAGCAAAACCTCAATATTGAAGGCTTTGTCCGCTGCTAAACCCAGAATCCGATTGACTTGTTCCGAACAGTTAAATTGAGACGCCTGAACCAGCCACTCCCAGTTGCCGAGCTTGGCGATACTTTGTGCATAGGCAAGACTTTTTTCTCTTTCTCTCAGCGCTCTGGTGGTTTCCTGGGTTCGCAGCATATAATGAATACGGTGTATCAGTAACTCATAATTGACTGATTTGGATGTAAAATCAGAAGCGCCGGCTTGAAATGCACGATGAATGGACTCGGTATCATCATTGCCGGTAATCATTAATACCGGAACAGTTTCCCCATGCGGAATGGCGCGTATTTGACGGCAAATTGAAAATCCGTCTTGTTGAGGTAAAGTGACGTCAAGCAAAACGATGTCTGCTTGAGATGTTCGAAACTGAGACAGCCCGGATAGACCGTCCTCGGCTTCCAACACATTAAACCCTGCTGTTTTCAGATGTTCACCGGCAGTAATCCGGAACACTGCATCATCATCGATGATCAGTGCTGTGGGCCTGGGGTTTTCAGTTAATTGACTCATGTGTACACCTGTTCACAAGCTTCCGGCAACAATGCACAAACCGCTGTGTAAAGAGTTTCCGCTTCTTTAAACACAGTTTCAATGTTGTCTGCATTGTTTTCTCTGCCTTGATTTTCCAGTTGCCGGTACAGGGCAGACAGTGTCATTGCGCCAATATTGGCGCTGCTGGATTTTAAGGAGTGCGCGGCAGTTTTGATATCGCTGAAATTTTGTGTTGTGATCGCGTTTTTAAGCGTATTCATTTGTTGAGGCGACTGCTTCAGATAAGCATCAGCAACACGATTCATTAATTTCTTTTCACCTTGTTTGTCCAGCAATCGGTACTGGTTCAGAACTGTTTGATCAAACAGTTCTGGAAAGGTTGCCTGAACGGATGAGTGATCTTCAGTAAGTGTTTGTTGTCTATGATTGCTGGTGGAATCGAATTGTCTGCCTTGCGGTAGCCACTTCAGAATAATGTCATGTAGCTGATCCTGGTTGAATGGTTTACCCAGGAAATCATTCATTCCAGCGTGTATACATTTTTCCCTGTCGCCCTCAAACGTGTTGGCAGTCAGAGCAATAATGGGGATTTGAAATTCACTGCTTGTTGCATCCATGTTTCTGATGATTCTGGTTGCTTCAATACCATCCATATCCGGCATTTGACAATCCATCAAAATGATATCGTAAAGATTATTCTTGTATGCCTGCACGGCTTGAATTCCGTTCTCGACAATATCAATCTGGCAACGGCTTTCATCAAGCATGGCCACAGTGACTTCCTGATTAACCAGATTGTCTTCGGCTAGCAGGATTTTGGCGTTAATGATTTGTGGTATATCAAGGTTTTGTTTGGGTGTATTGAGGACAACCGGTTGTTTTTCCATCAATGCAACCAGGCAATGAATTAATTCGGCTTGTCTCACCGGTTTGGTTAAATACACATCGATACCAGCATCTTTCACTGACTTTACTGTATCCAGGTCGCCAACAGAGCTGAGCATGACCTTGAAGGTTGAATTCAAGTTAGAGTCAGCTGATATTGCTTTAGCCAGTTCCAGTCCATCCATATCAGGCATATGCATATCCAGAATTGCCAGCTCGAATGGATGATTTGCTGCTGCAGCCCTGCGCATGCACTCTAATGCAGTAGGTCCGTCTGCAACGCTTTCATAAACACAATTCCAGCAACCCAGTTGCTGTTCGAGTATTTCACGGTTGGTTGCATTGTCATCGACGATTAGGATTTTACGATGAGCAAGTGCCTCACCGCTGATGTCATCACGTTGGGTTTCTTTGTGTAATCGCACTGTAAACCAGAATGTTGAGCCTTGCATGGGGATGCTGGAAACGCCCATCTCACCGCCCATTAACGCTGCCAGTTTCGCAGATATCGCGAGTCCCAGGCCGGAACCTCCATATCTGCGTGCAGTGGAACTGTCGGCCTGGGTAAATGCATCAAACACACTGGTTTGAGCTTCGGTACTGAGTCCAATTCCGGTATCTGTGATTTTAAATTTGAGTAGTGCCTGCTCATCCTGCTGTTCGATAATCTCAGCACGAACCACAATCTCACCGGATTCAGTAAACTTGATTGCATTGCTGATTAAATTGGTCAAGATTTGGCGCAATCGAAAGGAATCACCTGAATAACTGGAGTGTAATTTGGGATTCAGAGCGCAAATCAGTTCCAGTCCTTTTTGCTGGGCGCTATCAGCAAAAATTTCACCCAGGCTTTCAATCAGATCACGCAGACTGAACAACTCATTATGCAAGGTGAATTTGTTGGCTTCGATTTTGGAAAAATCCAGAATATCGTTAATGATTGTCAACAATGATTCAGCCGATGTCTTCACTGTATGTGCGATATGGTGTTGTTTTGAGTCGAGCTGAGTTTTCATCAGTAATTCCGACATTCCCAACACACCATTCATCGGGGTGCGGATCTCATGACTCATATTGGCCAGAAATTCAGATTTGACCTGGTTGGCATGTTCAGCCTTGTCCCGGGCAATTTTTAAATCTTCGTTGAGTTGCAGGATGGCTTGTTCAGCTTGTTTGCGGTCAGTGATATCAAGCCAGATACCGGTATGTCCCTGATAACTGCCTTTATCGTCAAAACGTGGCATTCCGATTTCGGAAATCCAGCGAAAGTCACCTTGACAATTGCGGCGGCGGTATTCAAGCTGAAACGATTTTTTTTCATTGATACTGTCTTGGTAAGTTGTCAGGCAATGCTCGATATCAGAGTCATGAACACTGTTATTCAGCCACTGGTAACCGGAATTCTGATTAGGATTGAAACCGGTAAATGCGGTGACTGCATTATTAAATCTCATCGATTGTCCATCTTTGGCGGTCATCCACATCATCACTGGTGCACTGTTCAGGAATACACTTAATTCCTGTTCTCTGGCTTCAAGTTCACTTTGTTTGGCTTCCAGCTCCCGGGTACGGTCAATGACTTTCTGTTCAAGATCAACAGCATATTCGTTCAGTGAGTGACGTTGTATGCCGATGATCAGTCCCATAACACCGAGAACAAATGGCGCAGAATCAATGACCCAGTGAAGTAAATTGGTCGAGTGAATGGTATGAATGCTTTGCAGTGAAAATGCGTAGTCATTAACAACAATATCGAAGACCCATGCACCCAGAGGAAAGCAGGCGCCAAACAGAATGCCTGACAGCAAACTGCGAAAAATAATCGAATTGACCAAACAGGTTCTGAACAAAATCAAATCGTTTTCAAAATGGATTGTGAAGACATTATTGGGGTCGTATCAGGGAATATTCAGGCTGAATGTTTGCAAATAGAGGTTTCTAGCATGTCTTGTACATTACCAGGAAGGTGAATGGACCTTATTCTGATGGTTTTACTCCACCTCATTCGATACAGCCCGCTTCGGGAATTACTTTTGCTAGAGTGAATGCAGGATGTATCCAATCATGTTAACTATAGACCATGATTGTGGTTATGACAGATTGAAATCAGATGTTTCTGTGAGAAGTGCAACATGACTATGTTGCGTTTAAGTGCGCGGGTGAGAAGGTGTTGATGCGCGTTTGTTAGGCGTCTGTGTACTTAAAGGCAAGAATAAATGGATAAATTGAATAAGGCGTCGTTAACGCATTGAAGGGTCAGTTTATATGGGTTTATTGAGTGCTGAGATAAATATCGCCATACCATGACATTACTTGTTTTGAGCTGTTATCTGTGTCAGTCATGATTGCTATCGCATCAATGGTTTTGATGTCTTCGTGAAAAAATTGTTTAAAGTCCTGGCGGATATTGCGTTGTTCGTGAATCCACTGGCCAGCTTTTTCATTACCGGATTGCTGGGCAATCATCATCACATTTTGACCGGCAAATGCATTCGGCCATGCAGTCTGCTCAGGTATGGAATTAGCCCAGACATAGTTGAGTGAGCGGGTGTTCCAGAAAGCCAGACCACCACTGACCACGATGTAAATACGTGCTGCATAATCATCCCCTGATTGAGTGCGATCATCCAGGTTGCCCAGGCTGTGACTGACTTTCCAGGACCAGTGCAGGACTGGAGTTTTGGTTAAATCAACACTTTGGTTGTAAACCAATCCGGAAGCGTTTGAGTGGCTGTCTGCTTGTAAAACTGTAGTGTTGTTATCTTTTACGAAGCGATAGAAAGTCCGGTCTTTAAAGGTTTTTTCCTGCCAGCCATCAAGATTACCTGCAGAAAAGTTGCCAATGATCATTCTCGGTTCCGAATGGCAATTCGTAGTCAGCAGGACAGTTGTGATGAGGGCGAGGAGTATTGCTTTGAGTCTATCCACATGCCGGTCAATCCGTTTGTTCAATTGCTTCATGCGTTGTTACAGTAATAAATAACTGACAGAACAAGCAATTAAAGCAGCCAAACCGATTATGCACCAAAACAGTATGATTTTACCCGGTCGATGCTGTTTGGGAACAGTATTATTGAACATTGCCAGCGTATTGAGACCGGCCAGAACCGGTGCAGCAACAAAAGCGATCACCGTTGCCAGTTTCACCATCTGACTCATGGAGGTTAGAAAAAAGAACAGTAACAACAGTGTCCCGGCGATGGTGATCAGGATCCAGAATAAATAAGTTGTTCTGTGATTCCTGTGTGTGATTTTCCCAGGGAACAGTAATTCCAGTGATGCACCGATTGTTCGGGGAAACGCATCAAGCAAGGTCAGCGTTGTGCTGAACATGGTGGTCAGCGCAGCAGCGGCAACGATTGGAAATGACCATTGACCCAGAGCCTGTTGATACATGTCCAGCAGTTGTCCGGCAAACGCGGCACCACCAGCTTTGAAGGTTTCTCCACTGCCATACATGACCAGTGCCCCGAGTGACAGAAAACACATTGCCAAAAACGCAGTGCCGATATAACCGACTCTGAAATCGAATAATGCATCCTTGATGCTGGTGACACGGCCGTCATTCTCATTTTTACTTTCTGACCAGATCGAATGCCAGACTGAAATATCCATTGGTGCCGGCATCCAGCCCAGAAAGGCAGCAAGAAAAAGCAGGTCAGCATGTTTGGCGAATGAAAAATGTTCGCTTGCTGTTTTGTAATGACCAGGGTTTTCAAACAGCAACATGATCACAGCCGCTACAGAGGTGATGGATAACACGAGAATAATCAGCTTGACCAGTTTATCCAGCAGTTTGTAATGTCCGCTGACCAGTAAAATTAAACAGATTGTCAACAATCCGGAACTGATAATGGCAGCAGTGGTTTGCGGGTTGAATCCGGCAATCGATTCAAGCTCGAATATGTTCGCAGCAAGACCAGCAGTAACAACTGTCACTGCGGCCTGAATAATAAACATGGTTGACAAGGTCATGAGCAAATAGATCCACACAGCCCAGTTACCCAGATTTTTATAACCGTGAAGGATATTGTTCCCGGTTGCTGCGGTATATCTTGGGCCGAACTCAAAAAACGGGTATTTAATCAGGTGAATGATGACAATTCCCAGCAACAGCTCAAATCCATACATACTCCCTGCACGAGTGGATTGCACCAGGTGCGATACTCCGACAGCAGCTCCGGCATACAGCAATCCAGGACCAAGTCGGGATAATAATCCAGTTTTTGCAGTCATAGATGATTCCCCTTGTTCATGGTTTTGTTGTCATTGTGGCCGGGCTGGCAGGCTGTTCAGTATAGGCAGCATTGTCAGGTGTAGCGTTTTGAGCAGTATGTCTGGAAACGTTTACAGCGTGTGCAGGGCAGTTCTGTCAGAGTGAAATGCAGATTGCAGTCGATTATAGATGAGGTCCGGTCTGGAAACAAATGTGGATCAGCGGGCAATTGTACTGTAGCAGGACAATGCGCTGAGGTTGATCCCTGACACAGTGAATTTGTCAGAGCCGCTCAGTTGCTTTCAGCGTATACAAGTGTTTTTGTGCATCGAGTAAATGCTGTCCCCAGCTGCGAAGATATCCGATTTTCCAGTCCATGACGGCACTTGGTTTGGGTTGGAGCTGGGCGCTGGATTCTTGCAGACCACGTTTGAATTCATAATAAAGGTCCGAGAAATCGCCTGCGAGACTGCCTGACTGGTCATCGATTTCACTGCGCTGGTCAAATTCCATCCAGTACCCATCCAGGTCGCCGAGCTTTTCTTTCAAGGTACAATACAGTTCAAAGCGTTCGTCCAGTTCCTTGGGAATCTCATAACCGGCTTTTTGTTGTGGACTGTCGAGATGAGCCATTGCCATCTGGATGCGAGAAAGAATACGACTCATATCAGATAACCATTCCCGGTTCTCATAGTATTGGACATTATCGATGATCAGGCAGAAATCTTTAGCGTCTTTTATCAATTGTAAATGCAGTTTATCGATGATGGATGGATGATTCAGATCTTCTGAAAACGACAACAAATCTTTGTTGGTTTCAAAATACTGATTTGAGTATAGTCCCACTGCTCACCTCGCGAAGCGACCTGTATCTCACTTTAACTGAAAGTCTGTTATACATGGCGTCTGCATGCACATTATTATTCCACTCAATTAAACGAGCTTCCCACACTAGACAAGTTTAAACCGTTTCCGTGATATAACAATGGTTGGAGAGCAGGAAAATTGGATTTGCAGGTTCCAGGTAGGAAATTGCTTATAGTGGAGAAGTGCCGGAAATGAGCGTTTTGGGATGAAATCCAGAATTCCCGTTGTGTTATCAATTGCAGGCCATGACCCATCCGGTGGTGCAGGCATACAGGCAGATATTGAAACTATCAGGCAAATGGGTTGTCATGCCTGTTCGGTGGTTACGGTGTTAACTGTGCAAAATACCGGTAATGTTGTCAGCATGCATGGTGTTGATGCTGATCTGATATCCAGGCAACTGGATGTTGTCAGCGAAGACATTACAATCGATGCCATTAAAATTGGATTGATTGGTTATGTCGGGATCATTGACTCAATTTCACAATTTCTTGAAACAGTGCCGGATATCCCGGTTGTACTGGATCCAGTGCTGGCGGCTGGCGGGGGAACACAATTGGCGTCCAGCAAGTTACTGGATCAAATGAAGACCAAGTTATTGCCGAAAACCAGCATTTTGACACCGAATAGTATTGAAGCCCGTCAACTTGCTCCAAATAGCCAGTCATTGCAACACTGTGCAGAGCAACATTTGAGAGATGGTTGTCAGTCGGTATTGATTACCGGAACCCATGAAAACAATCAGACTGTAATCAATTGCCTCTATGATCAATCAGGCCTGCTTGATTCAAGTGAATGGCCCCGGCTTGACAAAAGCTATCATGGTTCTGGTTGTACATTGTCAGCCGCTATCGCTTCCGGTTTGGCGCACGATCAATCACTGCTGAATTCGGTCAGAGCCGCTCAACAGATGACATGGGACAGTTTGCAGTCAGGATACCAGCCAGGTCGTTATCAGTATGTTCCGAATCGATGATAATGGGACTTGATAGCAGTCAGCTATGTTTTGTATTGTAAGTATGCTAAATTGACCTGTTTGACAGTTTTCAGTTATTCTGAAAGCTCTGAATTAAAAAGGAAATCTTCATCACCCCGTCAGTTTTGACAGAGTCAACCATGACCTGGCAGTCCAGCCACTGCGGATCATGCAATTCGAGCATTGTCTGGTGAGAGAACATATTCCGGTTCAATAAGATTCTGTTCTTTTCTCCAGGCCGGCATCATCAGTGCTTAAATATTGATGTATTGAATAAATTACCACATCGTTAAGGAGTGTTATCACTATGCAGAAATTATCGACAACTAAACAGTTTAACCAATACCTTGTTCAACTATTTTGTGTGTCCTTGCTCTGTGTGTTGATCAGCGGATGCGGTATCAATAATGTTCCGACATTCGATGAGGGAGTCAAGGCTGCATGGTCCAAGGTATTGAACCAGTATAAACGCCGGGCGGATCTGATTCCCAATCTTGTGACTACAGTCAAGGGTTTTGCATCACATGAAAAAAATGTACTGATTGATGTTGTCAATGCTCGTTCCAAGGTTGCACGTATGACAGTCGATCCGGAAACTTTGACTAATCCGGAAGTGTTCAGAGCGTTTGAACGTAATCAGGCCAAGCTTGATTCTGCATTGTCACGGTTAATGGTCGTTGTCGAAAAGTATCCTGATTTGAAAGCGGACAAGAATTTTCTGGCATTGCAATCTCAGCTGGAAGGCACCGAGAACCGGATTGCAGTTGCCCGCGCTGATTACATTGAGGCTGTCAAAAAATACAATACCGAATTACGAACCATACCCGGGCGCTGGATTGCAGGCGTGTTATACCCGGATGCAGAATTAAAGCCTACGTTTACTGTATCAAAAGCAGTTGAAAGTGCCCCGCTTATCTCGTTCGAATAAGTGGTTAATTGTCTAAAGCTAAAAAAACCAGCCCTGACCGAGTGTTTTTCTGTCGAGATACTGGAATGATGCATGTGATTCTGTTGATCGTGTTGATGTTGTCAGGAATCTCTGATGCATGGTCAGTTCCTCAATTTCCTGAATTAACGGGAAGAGTCGTCGATCAGGCAGAAATTCTGAGCCCTGAACAGAAAACAGGATTGATTCAGCAGCTACAACAGCATGAACTGAAAACGGGAAATCAAGTCGTCGTCGTAACCTTGTCTTCGTTACAAGACTACGATATTTCTGATTACGGTTATCAACTCGGCCGCCATTGGCAGATTGGACAAAAAAAACTTAACAATGGCATATTGCTGATCGTTGCGCCTAATGAGCGAAAAGTTCGTATCGAGACCGGTTACGGGCTGGAAGGCGCTTTACCCGATGTGTTGGGGCATGACATTATACAGTCAAAAATCCTGCCGCATTTTCGCAATAATGATATGCCGGCAGGTATAACATCCGGTGTGCAGGCGATCCTGCAAGCCATAGCCGGTGAATACAAAGCATCGGATAGTCAACAGGACAAATCATCGCCTTCACAGTCTATGGGGCAGGAAGAGGTCATACCCGCCCTGTTCATGCTGGTGTTTTTTGGATTTCCGATGATTTTGAACCTGTTTGGTCGTAAGTCGTCAACAAGATTTGTTGCTCCACTGGTATCGATCCTGTCAGGTGTGGCCACCTGGTTACTGACGCATTCACTGGTTGTCGCTATATTTATCGCAATTTTTGTCGCCATGTTCTTTCTGCCTCGAGGTGGAGGCCGAGGTGGTTATGGCGGCGGCGGTTATTGGGGAGGCGGTGGCTACAGTGGTGGATACGGAGGCGGCTTTGGTGGTGGGGGATTCAGCGGAGGCGGTGGCAGTTTTGGTGGAGGCGGTGCTTCAGGAAGTTGGTAACCATGGTGAAATTGACTGAACAACAGAAACAGGCGATCGCAGAAGCTATCGAAACCGCAGAAAAAAACACTAGCGGAGAACTCGTTGCCGTGCTGGCCCAGTCCAGTGATGATTATTTGTATATCCCGGTGTTATGGGCGTCATTATTGTCTTTGGCTTTGCCCGGAATTTTTATCCTGGGCGAATTATTGATCGACCCAGTCCGAATATATCAATATCAAGTCGGCAGTTTTATATTATTAGCTTTGATGTTTCAGTGGTTTCCGATAAAAATGAGTCTGATCCCGCCAATTGTCAAACGTCAGCGCGCCGCATTGCGGGCACGTGATGAATTTTTGACTCTGGGTCTGCACAACACCAGTCATCGTGGCGGGATCATGATTTTTGTATCGGTTGCCGAACATTATGTTGAAATACTGACCGACCAGAGTGTATCAGAAAAGATTCCTGATCAGGAATGGGAGCAATTGGTGGCTCGTTTTATTGATTGTATCAGGCAGGGTGATTTCGCCACGGGCTATCTTGAAACCATCAAATCCAGTGGTGAAATTATGGCCAATCATTTCCCACCGGGAGCTGGCGATAACAATGAGCTGACCAACCAGCTCATTGAGGTTTGACATGCATTGTAAACAGAGATAAATGCGATATTTCAGACTTACTGGTCTTCGAGTATGCGCAGAAAATTATTTTTTTGAAGACTGAATGAGAGTTGATATAACAATGCTTAGAAATAACCCGATGATTCCCACAACCACCATTGTTAATACTCCTGCCGGGCCATCTGTGCGAGTAAACTGTTGAGGAGTGATCAACCATAAACCGGTTGAAATTACTGCCCATTTAATCAGCAGAATGGTTGAGTTTTTATTCTCGTAATCGTTATCGGATAAGTTGTTGTGTTTCTGAAAACGGTGTTTCATTGATTTGAATACCTATGGAAACCGGACTTCTGGAAGAAAAGTCTCACCATGTTTAAGTATAGGCATAATATAGCTGATTGCTGTGATCAGTTCAGAATAGAAAAACCTCTATGTCATGTCAGTTGTATCGAACCTTGAAGCTGAAATAACGTTTTGCAACTCTGGCGACTTCCGGATCGACTTCAATCGCGTCTGTTTTCACCCCTTGCCTGCCCAGGGCATTTACCAGATGGCCGTTGTTCAGACCAATCAGTAATGCATTTTCAGGATCTTGAAGGAATTTAGGTTGCAGCCCAACGATGTGTTGATAGCTTAACAAGCCATTGCCGGTATCCAGACTTTCAGCACCAATTACTGAAGAATCGGATAATAACCAGCGTACACGTTCATAAGGATGTTCGATGACTCTGTCCCAGCCATAATGACTTTCGACATCAGATAACACACGATAATTTTTGACGGCTCGTTGTTCATGAGACAGATGGATTGCGCTGAGTACGGCAGCGATTATGACGCAAATCGCCTGCCAGATCAGTGGTCTGGAATTGTGTTGCAGGAATTTCGACTCATACAGCGCCAATGCAGTGGATAGAGTGATCAAAGCCAGGCTGATCACAAGTATAATGAGCCGTTTTCCAGCTAAAGGCAGCAGATAAATTCCTAGCAGAGTTGTACCGATGACACCGCCAATGGTGCTGACCGCATAGATTGATCCGACCACAACGCCAATGTTTTCCAGGCGCTGTGCAGCCATTTTGATGACATAAGGTCCCGCCATGCCAAGTAACATCAGGCAAGGTAAAAACAGGATCAATGCACTACAGAAAGCACCTAGGCGCAGACCCAAAGTATCGGTTGCCGATAATACCGCGCTGCTGATCATCGGGATACTTGCAGTACACATTGCGGCTGTGAAAATGATATGAGATAAGCGGATGGTTCCCTGCTTGTCTGCAGTCAGTCCGCCCAGGTAGTAGCCTGTTGCCAGTGCCAGTAAGGTCACTGAGATCAGCGAGGACCAGACAAACAGGCTGACTCTGTAAAATGGCCCGAGGATGGTTTGAAAAAATAGACGATAGACATGCCAGATATTTCAAACACCGGAATCAGTTGGAGACAAGGCGGTTGTAAAACAGGTTTTATCTGGAGAAATGAATCAGTGCTGTGATATGACACGACAGGGTGCGTGAAATACCCTGAATCAGGTCGCTGGTGTCAAAGACAGCAATGATCTGTGTGAATGCGAATATTTTGTATATAAGCGGTTTAAACGCAACTGTGATTGGTAATGAATATGGTATTATGTGCGGGTTTTGAACCCGATTTGTAACCCCGCACCAATCATTTTTGAAACTGTCTGCTAACAAAAGCCCAAGTGCTTTGCAGTGGATGTCTTTTTCACAGGCAGCATTTTTAATTGGTTTTGTTGAAGTTGCCTGGTATGACGGATTGGGCCGTATCAGCCCCGTATTGACAGGAAATAAACGATGAGTGACTACTCTGAAATTCTGGATCGACTGAATGAATTATTGAAACCTTATATCAAGGCAGATAGTGATATTGTCCTGACAGAGGACAGTGATTTGATGACTGACCTGGGATTGAATTCAGTGAAGGTGATGGACTTGTTGCTCAATATCGAAGACAGTTTCGATATTTCAATTCCGCTCAGTGAATTGCCGGATATTCGCACAGTCAGGGATTTCGCTTTGTTATTGGAAAGAATGACAACTCAAGGCAACGCATGAACTTACTTTCAAAATTTGACTCGATTCGCGAGGAACGTGAGGAAGTTTCAAGTATCGCCGGACATAATCCATTTAACTTTGTTATCGACGAGATTCTGTCGTCAACTGAGGCGATGGTTAACGGCAAACCCACCATACTTGCCGGAACAAACAACTATCTGGGTATGACATTCGATGCAGACTGTATCCGGGCTGCACGCAATGCTTTGGAAAATGAGGGAACCGGCACTACCGGATCGCGAATGGCCAATGGCACATATTCCGATCATCTGGCTCTGGAAAAGGAATTTGCCGACTATTTCGATTATCCGGCAGCGATTCTGTTTTCCACCGGTTACATGGCCAATCTCAGCGTGTTATCGACGATCTGCTCAAGCAACGAGATTATTGTCATTGATTCCGACTGTCACGCCAGTATTTATGATGCCTGCCGCATGAGCGATGCTGAGGTGATTCGTTTTCGGCATAATAACCCGGTTGATCTGGATAGGCGTCTCAAACGCCTTGGTGAACGCGCAAAATCTGCTCTGGTGGTTACTGAAGGTATTTACAGTATGCTCGGCGACCAGGCGCCATTGAAAGAAATCGTTGAGGTCAAAAACAGATACAACGCCATGTTACTGGTCGATGAAGCCCATTCACTGGGAGTTCTGGGTGACAACGGTCGTGGATTGTCAGAACAGGAAGGTGTGGAAGACCAGGTTGATTTTATCGTCGGCACATTCAGTAAAAGCCTCGGCAGTATTGGCGGTTTTTGTGTGAGCCGCTGGCCCGAGATCGAGAACATGCGATATGCCATGCGTCCTTATATTTTTACCGCTTCATCATCTCCGGCGTTGATTGCATCAACCCGTAAGGCTTTGGAAAAAATGCGGGATGGCAGGCATTTGCGCGATCAGCTATGGGACAATGCCGGTAAACTGTATCAAGGCCTGAAAGATCTGGGTTTGACAATTGGGCCTGCAACCAGTCCGGTTGTAGCGGTTATTCTCGACAGCGGCAAATTGAATGCTTTGAGCATGTGGGCCGGGTTACTGGATTGCGGAGTTTACGTCAATATCGTTTTGCCTCCAGCAACACCGGGAGGTGAATGCCTGTTACGTTGCAGTGTCAGCGCTGCACATTCTCCTGAGCAGATTGCTGCAATTGTCGATGCATTTGCAAAAAACAGTCAGTATGCGCAATTGCAATAACCGGTGTTGTTTCTGATGTCGGTTGGCCAGTTCACGCATGGCTGATACACGTGCAAATCCGGGTTCTGGTATGACACCTTTGGTCTGGGTGATCAAGAGCCAGCGCGCTGGTGAGAACACTCAGCTTCTGGCCCTGGCCAGTGCGTTGAGTTGGAAGTATCAAATCATTGAACTCGAATACCGTCGTTTTGTTCCCTATTTTTTCCTGCGATCATCCTTGCTGGGTATTGCAGTAGAACAATCAGGTTTAAAACCTCCCTGGCCCGATCTGATTATTTCAGCCAGCGCAAAAAATGAACCGGTTAGCCGTTGGATACAGGATCATGCAGGCAAGCGTGTCTGTCTGGTTCAAGTTGGGCGACCCTGGGCACAAATCAGTAATTTTGATCTGGTTGTGACAACTCCTCAGTATCGTTTACCCAAAAAAGTCAATGTACAGTCCAATACTGCACCAATGCATTTCCAGATGGACTCGGAAATGCTGGATCAGCAGCAACTAAACTGGCAGCAACGTTTAAGTGATTTACCCAGGCCGTTGTTCGCTCTCATGGTCGGAGGGCATAGTGGACCGTATTCTCTGGATATACGTACAGCCATGCGCATGGTTGAGCAAGTCAACCAAATGCTGCGGTCTCGAGGTGGTTCTTTGCTGGTTTCCACCAGCGCACGTACCCCTGACTTTGTCACTGAATATCTACGAGTGAATCTGTCACAACCGAATTATTTCCATCGCTGGGGTGAGGCGGATAATCCATATTATGCTTTTTTAGCAATGGCAGATGAATTTATTGTCACCGGTGACAGTGTGTCCATGATGTGTGAAGCCTGTGCCATGTTAAAGCCGGTATATATTGCTGATCTCGGTGAGGGGCCATCATCCATGCGGGCAGGCAACCCGTTGGGTCTGGAATGTTTGAACTATTATGTAAAGCTTGGATTACAAGAATTCAGGGCTCATCATCTGGTCAATTTAATCTACAGACTTGCAATGAAAATCGGGCCAAATCGCCTGACGCGTGATTTAAGTCTTGTGCACCAGGCGTTAACTAGCCAAGGTCGGGCTGTGTGGCTGGGAGAAAACTGGACGCACCAGACCGTTAAAAAACCTTTTCCCGATGTCTTGCAAACAGTACAGCGAATTCAACAGTTAATCATCGATCAAATTGCCAAGACAGAGCTGGGTGATGCAAGGAGATCTGCAGTTGTGCAAACTGTTCATTCCGAACCATGACAGTCACATTGCCATTGGTTACAAATTACACTGATTGTCGATGACTGCTGCTCAATCCGAGATACGGCAGGGTTTGCGGGTATGGTGTCTTTTCGGGCATAAAGCAGGAGATAATAATCAAGTGCTGGCGCTTGCAGAAGCGCTGGATATCCCATTTGAGATCAAACAGTTTTGTTACCGCAAAACTGAACTGCTGACCAACCTGACCTTGAAATCTACCCTGGCGGGTATCAAAACTGATCAGTCCAGTGAGTTAAAGCCGCCCTGGCCGGATATTGTCATTTCTGCCGGTCGCAGAAATGAGCCGGTTGCGCAATGGATAAAAAATCAGTCAGACAACAAGAGTCGGTTAATTCACCTGGGCAGACCCTGGGCATCGCTAGATCGGTTCGATCTGATCATTACAACGCATCAATACCAATTGCCGCAAGCAGAAAACATTCTGTTTATCGATACCGTCCTGCACCGGGTGACCAGGAAGCGATTGGCAGAGGCTGAGAGCCGATGGCGAGCGGAGATTACACGCTATCCCCCGCCTTATCTGGCTGTACTTGTTGGTGGTAACAGTGGTGCGTACCATTTCAGCCTGTCTGCCGCTGCCGATCTCGCTGAGTCAATCAATGAGCTGGCCGGGAAAATGAACGCAACTGCATTGATCAGTACCAGTGCCAGAACACCTGATGATGCTTCGCGTATTTTGCAAAACGGGATTAAGATTCCCAATTTTTTTTATGATTGGCGCGAAAATCAACAGGATAACCCTTATATGGCATTCCTTAGTGTTGCAGATGCCTTCATTGTAAGCGGTGAGAGTGTGTCAATGATAACCGAAGCCTGTGTCACCGGGAAACCGGTGTATATGTTTGATTTTGGCAAGGGCTCGGATTCAATGCAATACGGGGATGGAGATCCAGGCACTGGTTTGATAGAAGCAGCCGGGCATTACACCGGGCCAGACCGAAAACGAATTTTACTGCACAAACTGGCGATGCGTTTGGGTCCGAACAGAATGCAACGCCGAATCCGCGCAGTTCACCAGGCTGT
>JAHZJL010000057.1 GCA_022600935.1 Gammaproteobacteria bacterium | reverse complement strand
GTTAACGGGTTACCCACAGATGGCAGTACTGTTCATGTTCGATTATTTTATCGTACCAGCGCTGGTTGGCAGTCTACCGACACGCAATATACTGCTGTAAACACCGCCTCACCACCACATATCACCAGCCCGGTAGCAAATAGCACATTGCCTGGCAGCAGCGTTACATTTAACTGGGCAGCGAATGGAACGAATGTTCTGGAATGGTGGTTATATATTGGTACCGCACAGGGTGGATTAAACATCCATGACAGTGGGTCACTGGGGACCAATTTAAGTACCACGGTTAACGGGTTACCCACAGATGGCAGTACTGTTCATGTTCGATTGTTTTATCGTACCAGTGCTGGTTGGTTATCTATCGACACGCAATATACCGCTGCAAATACAACATCCCCACCGAGTATAACCAGCCCTGCAGCCAATAGCACATTGCCTGGCAGTAGTGTAACTTTTAACTGGGCAGCGAATGGCACCAGTGTGCTGGAATGGTGGTTACACATTGGTTCCGCACAAGGTGGCTCCAACATCCATGACAGTGGAACGCTTGGAACTGCTTCGACTTCAACAGTCAATGGTTTACCGACAGATGGAAGCACTGTGCATGTCCGTCTCTGGTATCGAACCAGTGCTGGCTGGTTAGCAGTCGACTCCCAATATACGTCTGCAAACACTACTTCACTACCGAGTATGACCAGCCCGATTGCCAACAGCACATTGTCTGGTAGCAGTGTTTCTTTTAACTGGGCAGCAAATGGCACCAGTGTGCTGGAATGGTGGTTATACATTGGTTCCACACAAGGTGGCTCCAACTTCCATGACAGTGGAACGCTTGGAACTGCTTTGACTTCAACAGTCAATGGTTTACCGACAGATGGAAGCACTGTGCATGTCCGTCTCTGGTATCGAACCAGTGCTGGTTGGTTAGCAACTGATACCCAGTATACAGCTTCTAATTCAACCCCAGGTATCACCAGTCCATCTGCAAACAGTACATTATCAGGCAGTACTGAAACCTTTAACTGGGCAGCAAATGGTGAGAGTGTTCTTGAATGGTGGTTGTATATTGGCACTGCAGCCGGCCTTAGTGATATCCATGACAGTGGAACGCTTGGAACTGCTTTGACTTCAACAGTTAATGGTTTACCGACAGATGGCAGCACTGTGCATATCCGGCTCTGGTATCGCACCAGTACCGGATGGAAGGCTGTCGACACTCAATACACAGCTGTGTCAACGTTCAACCATAGTGAAACCCAGTTGATCGATGATGCAACTGGTGGTTCTTGCACAGGTGAAAATGTGGCCGTTATCAATATGAACAGCGGTGCAAACAATTTAACTGTAGCAATGACATTTCCCGGTGATATTGATATGGGAGTAATTGAACCTGGTGGCACATGTGTTGATTATCAGGCTCCTAATTCTGCAAATGGTGGAGCCCACAGTGGAGACGTTACAAATGGAGGTACAGAAACCTATACTGTAACTAACGGCGCATCAGGTAATTACACAGTGATAGCGCATTATCATGGGAATTCACAGAATGCTGAAGTGAGTATAACCGGTACCAATGGTACTGTTAATCTGGCTCCTAAATTTCAGGATTATGTCACTGGAATTGCACACCAGGAAAACAAATAAGCACTAAGTTCAACGTCTGATTGATTGACACAACCTGTATTGATACAACTGTACCTCTGATTTAGGTCAAGTAATAAATTCTCTCAAATCAATTAATACGGGTTGATTTTTTAGCGAGCATCTTGTATCAAAGGTGTTGATTTGTATTGACATATTCTGCTATGAATTGAATGCTTTTTTTCATGAGGTCATTGTTGATTTGATGAACTTCGTATGATTGTCCAATACCTTTAAGCAAGGTAATGCTGAGTTGCCCACCCAAATGCTGGCGAAAATGGTCGAGCGCCAATTCTGTGTTGACATGACTTAAACAGTTTGTGTGTAACTCGAATCCTAACGTGTCAATTAGTTCCAGGATTTGTTGGAGTTCATTCTCTGTCAAACTACCCATTTGATACGAATAATGACTGTCAACAGCAATTCCGATTGCAACCGCTTCGCCATGTCGTATTTCACTGCGGGATAATTCTTCCAAATGATGGGCCAGCCAGTGCCCGAAATCCAGAGGACGAGCAGAGCCTGTTTCAAAGGGGTCACCATTGGCAGCGATATGATCCAAATGTAATTTGGCGCAATGCTGGATCAGTTGCTGTAATGCGTTTTTTTCGAATCGAGACAGCTCGTGGCGATGTTGGAATAAAAAGTTGAAAAATGTACGGTCACGAATCAAGCCTACTTTAACAGCTTCTGCCATGCCAGCACGTTTGTCGCGATTATCCAGGGTTGATAAAAAATCATAATCACAAATGACACCCCAGGGAATGCAGAATGTTCCCAGGAAATTTTTTCTGTGATTCAGGTTAATTGCATTTTTAACGCCCAATCCGGCATCGTTTTGGGCTAATACTGTTGTTGGTATCCGGATTAAGCGAACTCCACGATGTGCTGTTGCCGCAGCGTATCCAACAGCATCGATAACTGCCCCGCCTCCAATGACTGTAATAAAAGAATGTCGACAAATCGCTTGATCGGCAATTAGCTGATAGATTTGATTGACGATTTGCGGGTCTTGTTTGGCTTGTTCACCCCCTGGAACAACATGGACATCTCCTGATAACGAAAAGCTGGTCTGGTGAAGTTTAAAATAAGTGCGTATCTGTGTAATAAGATTCGGGTGCGTTGCGAAGACCCCTGAATCAACGACGACAAGAATGCGTTTTTGTTGTTTACCAGATTGTTCGATTATTTTACTAAATGTGTCATTTTCAGAATTGAATACACCATGTGTAAAAATGACCGGGTATGTGTAACCGACGTTAAATTCTTGATGAATAGACAGAGTCATTAGTGATTTTTTGCCATATCAGGTAATCGTCACTAATTTTAGCTTGTTGTGAAAATGATGAATCACCATGACGATTGTCCAAACCAAACAGATGACCAATCCCCATAATTCACGGACATTTTCAGCAACTGAATCATTCATTCCTACAGACTTGAAAGCATCCAGTGAAGTTTGTGCAAAATTGTCAGACCATTGAAAAACACCATAACCATATAATAGTACAAGAATCAGCAACACCCATTGTAACCATGGAAAAGGTTTAAAGGTTTTTAACACTGTCGTCACAAGAACAGCGCCATATGCCATTATCCAGAATAACCAGTCCGGGTCGTTAAATTGAACGACAAGCGACATCAAAAAGAAGGCCATCATAAAATATGAAATTGTTTTAAATAACATCATCGCTCTCCTTACTTCGCTGAAGATTGACAGGATACTATCATGAAGAAACACGTTTTTATGGATTAACTGGTGCTGTATTCGTCGAAATACTTAAAGATAAGCGATTCAACGTCAGTCAATGCATTAGCTGATTCCAGCATACCCGGAATTGATGAGATCAGTACAGGGCTTTCTTTATCCGAACTGGCGAGCCGTCCATGACTGCCTTTTACCAGAGTTGCATCCAATCCAATGACATCCATCAACATACGCATGCCCAATTTTTTTTGAGTCAGACGTTGCGCGACTTTCAGACTGGGCAGTGGGATTTGCGGGTCGACAAACAGCTCGACAGGATCGTATCCGGGTTTACGATGAATATCGACGGTACGGGCAAAATCCGGCGCTTTTGCATCATTTTTCCAGAAGTAGTAGGTAAACCAGGCATTGGGGTTGGCAATGGCGATGAGTTCACCTGAACGTGGATGATTGATGCCCATCGCCTGTTTGTTATCTTGACAGAGGACAGCATCAATATCTTCACAGGATTCCAGAAGCTCTTTTATCTCTGGGATATCCTGATTGTTGTTGATGTAGATGTGGGCGATTTGGTGATCTGCGACCGCAAACGCTCTGGATGCTCCACAATCGAGTAATTCCCAGGTAGAGGATTGTCTGAATTGAAGATACCCGTGTTCTCGCAAAAGTCGGTTGATATGGATGGGTCGTGAAACCTGGGTAATGCCATATTCAGAAACGACCAATACTTCAGCGCCCATGTTCCGCATTTGTGTGATCAGTTGACCGGCAACACGATCTATCTCCCGGACATCTTTCCATATGTTCGGATCTTCTGGTCCCAAACGCTGCAAGTTATAATCAAGATGCGGTAAGTAGACAAACTGAAGGTTTGGCCGATTCCATTTGAACTCAAGTGCAGCAGCCTCTGCTATCCACTGGGTTGATAAAATATTAGCCTTGGGACCCCAGAAATTAAAAAACGGGAATGAACCCAATTCAGCTTGCAGACGTTGATGTAAATCTGATGGTGACGAATAAAGGTCTACCTCTTTGCTACCGTCAGCATGATAATGTGGCCGAGGGGTCACAGAATAATCAACATCGGCGTACATGTTATTCCACCAGAATAAGCGTGAGCAGACAAATCTGTCATGCTTTTGCTTCAGCCGTTCCCATATTTTTTGGGATTGCACCAATTGGTCGGGCTGCAACCAAAATTTGACTTCGGCAAGATCCCGCCAATACCATCCATTCCCGACAATTCCATGTTCACTTGCAGTTTTTCCAGTCACCATGGCAGCTTGGACACTGGTAGTCACAGCTGGAAAAACACCTGATACCGGTCGCATACAACCTTCACCGATTAACGTGTTGAGATGCGGGGTATGTTCACCAATTATTCCAGGTGTCAGACCAACCACATTTATAACGACCAGTGATGGTAACGTGGAAACGTTCAATCCAGTCCTTCATCAAGTAAATAATGCTTCTCAAGCGCAGACTCAATAAACGCCAGCTCCGCGTTTAAACCGTTGATGAGTTCAGCATCATTGGCTGGACGATGTGCTTCTGGCAAAACTCCCCAACTATAGGTTTCAAGCTCAAGATGTGGATGACATTCTGGATGCTTGGATAGCAATTCAAACACGGTTCCAATCTCATCTGCTGTGGTTGCTCCGTAAGCATTTCCCAACGTTGATTCATGGACTGGAACATGAAAATGTATACGCCATTCATCCAGATTGCTGAAACGCTGATCATTTAATGCCAGTTCCAGATCGTCACAGAAAATGCGTTCATTCTGAGTGGACAACCCGGCTGTCTGGTGCAGGTATCTGGATTCTGCGAAGTCTGATAACCAGTTTGAGACTTCCGGCTGATGAGGCTGGATCACTCGCAAGGCGCTGGAAATCTGGATTTTTCCGATTCTGATTCCAGCATTAATGATTGCTTGCAAGCTATCTTGCATGACTTCGTACATGACGGCTTGATGACAGACATCGAAACAAATCCCCAGATATCTGCGCAACTGGTTCTCGTTGATTCCTTTGCTTTTGGCAACAGGAGGGAGTTGATTTTCAAAGAAGTCCAGCAACTGTGAGGTTTCCTGAAGCACGCAACCAGGCTCCATTTCAAGACATAACTGGATGTGCTTGCCACAGTTCTGCTCCAGCTGCGAAAGGAAGATAACCATCTGGCATAGATTATCCAGAGCTTGTTGATGATCCTGCTCAGTCCAGTTTTGGGCATAACCCAGAGGCAGACTGGACATTGTTCCGAATGATTCTTCAATTGGCAGTAGAGTAGACAAAATTTGCGCTGCATTACAGGTATAGTCCAGTCGTTCAGGCTCACCCCAGTGAGGGCGATACACTGATTGCTTGACCCGTTCTGCATGAAAATTGCCAAATGGAAATGCATTCAGAGTAACAACAGAAAGCTTTTGATCATCAAGACAGTGTTGCAGAGAGTCCAGTTTTCTGTTGTCAGCAAGATAATCGTTACAAGCTTGTTTGCTTAACCACAGACCATGTTGCATGGTCTGGAGCCTACGTGATTGCCTCAGTGGCCCTGTAAACCGTTTGATATTGTTTTCAACCAGTTGCGCTGATTCACCAGGATGGACATTGCTGCAATACCCGATCCGGCTTTTTTTCCAGGACATGTTCAGTTATCAACAATCGGAGTTTGTCCCCGCAATGCCGAGTTATCTTCCCAGAGTTGACGCTGGTCGATTGCAGGCCGGGTTATCTCTTCACGGGTGATTTTGCCGCTTTGTGCATAGAAGTCGATCGGGTTTTCAAACAATACCTTGCTGATAACTGCATCGTCGAATCCTGCTGCGTGCATGGCATCTCCAGTTTTCGGTACTTTTAACGGATCACTAACACCCCAGTCAGCCGCGCTGTTTACTACCATTTTTTCGGTACCGTATTGTTTTAGCAAAGCCACCATGCGAGTTTCAGACATTTTTGTTTTTGGGTATACCGAATGACCACGCCACGCACCGGTTTCCAGAACCATTGGCAAGGTCTGTTCGTTCAGGTGATCGATCATAACCATTTCCTCATTGATGCCGACTTCCCGCATCAGGGCAATGGTGCGCTCTGTGCCTTTGACTTTATCTCGGTGAGGTGTATGGATAAGTACCGGTAATTCCAACTCTTTAGCAAGTTGCATTTGCTCTGCAAAAAACCGTTCCTCATTGGCTGTAATGTCATCATAGCCAATTTCACCGATACCCAGCACATTTTCCTTGGCGCAATAACGCGGTAACAGTTTCATGACTTGCTCAGCCAGATCGACAATATTGGCTTCCTTGGGGTTCATGCCCATCACACAATAATGTCGAATCCCGAATTGGGAGGCTCTAAAATGTTCCCAACCCACTAATTGATCAAAATAATCAATAAATGTACCCACAGATGTACGTGGCTGTCCCTGCCAGAATGCCGGTTCAAGGACAGCGACAACGCCGGCTTTTGCCATGTTTTCATAATCATCTGTAGTGCGCGACACCATATGAATATGTGGGTCAAAATATTGCATGTGTATATTCCGCTAAAGTTAATCGCTAGTTGTATTGTAAACGTTTAAAAAAGAAAACTGCGGATTTAAAATGTTTTGATTTGGAATCCATTGTATTCATCAGTGGCTGAGTTGTCTAAAAACTTGGTCAATTCGATGAGGTAATATGGTTTGCCATTGGCATCCGGTCAATGCCAGCTCAAACATGGGTTGGCTGGAGTCTGAGTTCAATGCTGTTTCCAATGCCATCAGACTCTGTTCGCTTAAACAGGCAACATCAACCGCAAGCCAGATACTGTCTGGAATTTCTCTTCCAGCATCGAGACGTTCCTGAACGTAATCAGCAGTCATACGTCCCAACTCAGTATTTCTTGCCGCACGTAAGCCTTCAACATTGACTAGATTGAAACCCATAAACAATGACTTCAAAACAAGCTGATTAAACGCCGCTTCAGGAAAAAATATTGCCGGCCAGGGGTTTTTATGGGCCAGTGCAGAGAACAACTCCAGGGAATTCGTTCGTGCTGTATCGATGACAAAGTCGGTCGAATCCGAACTGAGTTGTATCAGCGCTAACCCCTTGATTAACGAAGCGCGCTCACCTCCATCGGCATAACGATAACACAACTGAAACAATTGATCGGCTGAGATGTCCTTTGATGAAATGGTTTCAGCCAGTAGCAATACTCTGGCAGCATCAGTTGCTGTCCAAGCATCAAGAAAAAGTCTGTCACATTGTTGATACGCATCTTGATTGAACCCGGAAGCAATTTCCCCGTTTAGTAAAGCTTCACCAATGTGTCGTTTTGCCGTCGCAGATAAAATTGCATATTGGTCGGCGATTGCATCCAGGGTATCATCCAGCTCAGCCAGTTTGGATTTGGCGTTTGATAGCCAGATTCGTCCTTGATCCTGTAAATTGTTTTCCAGTTGCTCACTTAGTGTGCTCAGATGATTCATGGTCTTATATCACTGTTATCATCCAATTGAAATTTCAACTGATGTAAAGCTTGCGGGCAATCAATGTCGGTAACGGAATAAGTAACAACACAATACATGAAAGACCCCAATAACCAAATACAAATCCAATGGCGGCATCCAACGGAATCAGCCCTAAAACCAATTTCCCGACTGTGTATTGCACTTGTTCCGGAGTATGGGGTTTTATCAGTGTCAGCATCAATCTCAGATAATAACCAGCCAGAACCAACAATACAATCACTGTCAATACCGTCATGTTCACCATTGATAATAATATTAACAGTGATAATACTAGCAAGGTGATAACTTCGTTGACTCGTGTGCGTGGTGCTTGAGTTGTTTCGACCTGACTCAATCGTGTCAAAGCAACGACATAGCACAAAACAGGAATTGGCAAAATCATTGAAGACACGCTTAATGGCATAATGGCCAGGCCCATGATCCAGTTGACATAACGGCACAATCCCATGTTGATTGCTCGCAACCAGACGGGTAATCGATTTGAGTCATAGATGACAATCAATAGCGCAAGAACACATGCAATGATGAATGCACGCTGATGAATCAAAGCGCTGCTTAAACAACCAAGTGCTAACAGCAGGTAACCTGAAACCCAGGCAGTTCTGAGTTCAATGTGTTGAGCAGGAAGTGGTCTTTGTGGTCTGAGGCGGCAATCCTCGGAATAGTCAAAACAGTCATTGAGTACCATTCCGCCGTAATATAAACATAAGCTGGCAAAGAGAGTCAGAGCTAATGTCTGCCAGTGGATTTCACCCTGGGTTGCAAGAGTATGAGCAACCAGTATATTACTGACGACAGAAAACCCTGCCGGTAACCGAATAAGCTGTAACCAACTGATTATCTGGGCAAGCCATTTATTTTCCATTAAGGGTTCTTTCAGAAATGCTGTTGATTTCTGAATATCGTTACAAGATCAAGCCGAGGTCTAATCCTGGTTGGATGCTTCACTGGCGATTGTGTGGTTGGGTGATAATTGCAGAAAATCAAACAAATCGGTATCTGCCATTTGTGAGGGCTGGATATTCTGCATGCTGGTGAAGATGGTTTCCAGCCGACCCGGGAATTGTTTGTCCCAGTGTTGCAACATGGTTTTCATTGCCTGGCGTTGCAGATTGGTTTGAGAGCCGCACAGGTTACAGGGGATGATGGGGAAATTCATCAGATCGGCAAATTCAGCGATGTCTTTTTCGCGGCAATAAGCCAGTGGGCGGATCACGACGTGTTGTTTATCATCGCTGAGCAGTTTAGGGGGCATGGATTTGATTTTGCCTCCGTAAAACATGTTCAGGAATAACGTTTCGATGAGGTCGTCACGATGGTGACCGAGGGCGATTTTATCAATGTTGTGTTGTTCGGCATAGCGATACAGAATACCGCGTCGTAATCGTGAACATAATCCGCACGTGGTTTTGCCTTCAGGAATGACGCGTTTGACGATGCTGTAAGTGTCTTCTTCGATGATATCGAAGGGTATGCCGGTTTGGGTGAGATAGTCCGGCAATACATGTTCCGGGAAGCCGGGCTGTTTCTGGTCTAGGTTGACGGCGACCAGCTCGAAATCGACCGGCGCGTTATGGCGCAAATTGGCCA
Source organism: Gammaproteobacteria bacterium (assembly GCA_022600935.1). Classification (GTDB taxonomy): domain Bacteria; phylum Pseudomonadota; class Gammaproteobacteria; order Methylococcales; family DRLZ01; genus DRLZ01. Next base: position 10,693 of record JAHZJL010000057.1, on the reverse strand, counting down.
GAATTTCCAGTAAGGTGTAAGAGTCTTTGCCACCGGACAGACACACCATGACTTTGTCGCCATCTGCGATCATGTCAAACTCAGCGATAGCTTGACCGGTCAGGCGGCGCAGTTTTTTACGTAGTTTGTTGAGCCGGACTGTATCGCGGTGCTCGGCAGCGCATGAACTCATGCCGTCTTTGTGTTTGAATTAACCGTTATAACGCTGGAAAACCAGGGTTGCGTTGGTACCGCCAAAGCCAAAGCTGTTGGACATTACGGTATTGAGGCCAGCATTTTCCACCAGTTCAGTAACAATTGGCATACCTTCGGCTTTGGGATCGATGTGTTCAATGTTGATTGATGGCCCGATAAAATCGTTGTCCACCATCAGCAAGGTGTATACCGCCTCGTTGGAGCCGGCTGCTCCCAGCGCATGTCCAGTCATGGATTTGGTTGATGTGATACGTGGAACATCATCGCCAAACACTGCGGCAATGGCTTCCAGTTCCTTGGTGTCACCGACAGGTGTGGATGTGCCGTGTGCGTTGAGATAATCCAGCTTGTCGTTGACATTTTCCAGTGACATATTCATGCAGCGTACTGCACCTTCACCGGATGGCTGGACCATGTCGTAGCCATCAGATGATGCACCATAGCCGACCAGCTCCGCATAGATTTTCGCGCCGCGTGCTTTAGCGTGTTCCAGTTCTTCGACTACCAGAATGCTGGCGCCACCGGAGATAACAAAACCATCGCGGTTGGCATCGTATGCGCGTGAAGCCAGTTGTGGTGTGTCGTTATATTTGGATGACAAAGCGCCCATAGCATCGAATAGCATGGTCATTGTCCAGTGGACTTCTTCACCACCGCCGGCAAAGACCACATCCTGTTTTCCCATCTGGATAAGTTCAGCGGCATTGCCGACACAATGTGCGCTGGTGGCACAGGCGGAGCTGATGGAGTAGTTGATGCCTTTGATTTTAAACGGAGTTGCCAGAGTTGCCGAGTTGGTGCTGGACATCGTTCTGGTGACCATATAAGGGCCGACGCGCTTAATGCCTTTTTCTCGTAATGCATCAAAAGCAGTCAATAAGTTATTGGTCGATGGTCCGCCCGAACCGGTGATCAACCCGGTTTTGATATTGGAAACCTGATCTGGGTCAAGTCCGGAATCCTCAACGGCTTCCTGCATGGCGATATAGTTGAATGCCGCACCATCACCCATGAAACGGCGAACTTTGCGGTCAATCACCGAATCGATATCAATGTGAATCTGTCCATGAACCTGACTGCGCAGGCCATATTCCTTGTATTCCTCACAAAACTCGATGCCGGAACGGCCTTGTTTCAAGGACTCGGTGACTTCCTGTTTATTGTTTCCGATACTGGATACGATGCCCAGGCCGGTAATCACAACCCGTCTCATTATGTTCTCCTAGAAATTCTCGGTTGAGGTGAATAAGCCAACACGCAGGTCACTCGCCTCATAAATCACTTTGTCATCTGCTTCCACAGTACCATCGGCAATGCCCATTACCAGGCGGCGATGGTTTAACACCCGTTTTAACTCAATAGTGTACTTGATCAATTTGACAGTTGGTACAACCTGGCCTGAAAATTTGACTTCGCCAACGCCCAATGCCCGTCCTCTGCCCGGGGCGCCCAGCCAACCCAGAAAAAAACCGACCATTTGCCACAACGCATCCAGTCCCAGACATCCTGGCATGACCGGATCGCCCTCAAAATGACAGTCAAAAAACCACAGCTCAGGATTGATATCCAGTTCAGCAACGACTGATCCTTTATCGTGTTTGGCGCCGACATCGCTGATATGGGTGATGCGGTCAAACATTAACATATTGGGTAGTGGTAATTGGGCATTGCCAGGACCAAACAGTTCACCATGTCCACATTTAATCAGCTCTTCCCGAGTATAACTTGACTGTTGTTCCATTCCTGATGCTCTATTCAAAAAAAGATTTAGCCGAGCATTCTATCACTTCATGGCAAAAAAACTGTAGTGATCGTGAAAGTTTATTGTTTTGTGATGGACTGAAAAATGGATTTTTTTCGACTTGCCAGAATAAAGGGATTCAGTGGTTTGAATTAACTATGTGACATAAGCTGTTGAAATAAAATATGTCCCAGGTATAAGAATCGACGCGAACTTAATTCGGTAACAATGACAAGCAGAAGACAGCAACGGAATAATGGAATGTCATAAGGGATGCGGCTTCATCAGAGCGGTGTGTACACAATTAACTTGATTATGCTGATTTTATTGTTCAGTGAACAGTAACAGGCAAAAAAGTCATCAAACACCGGTTTTTTTGGCCATGCTGATCAATTTTGTATCCGGGTGTGTTGGTGGTATATCGCTGATGACATGATTGATGCGTAAACCGCTACCACCCAGACGATAATCATAAATAGACATGTATGCCAGCACAGCTTTAACGTAATCCCTGGTTTCATTAAATGGAATGGATTCCACCCAGATATCTGCAGGTATGGCTTGTGTTTCAGGACGCCAGCGTTCAACCCGGTGAGGCCCTGCATTGTAAGCAGCGGCTACCATCGCCAGATTATTGTTGTAGCGATCTGAGAGTTGTTTAAGATATGTTGTGCCGTAACGCAAGTTTGTATCTGGTTGATACAGTTGCGATGCCGAGCGCCAGCGTTCTTTTAAACGCCGAGCCAGCATTCTGCCGGTTCTTGGCATGATCTGCATCAGACCACGTGCGCCAACGCGTGAGGAAACATCTGCACGAAACGCGCTTTCCCGGCGAATCACGCCATACACCAGTGATGGATTCAGTTCTGCATCTGCTGCATGTTTCAGAACTTGTTCCTTGTATGCCAAAGGGAATCTCAGTTCCATATCATCCCAGTGCTTGGCCTTGGCAGCAGTGATAATAGCAACATCATTCCAGCCCCATAACCCGGCAAGAGATGCGGCTGCCAGTAAATTTGACTGATCCAGCCTTTGCGATGTGAACCACCATAATCGTCTTGCATCCAGAGTGTGCTCGACAGCAAGAAATTCCTTCATGGCGCGGAATGGCCAGGTCTGAGCCAGTTGTTCAGTTGTCTGGGTGGGAACGTCGATGGGTTGATTATTGAGCCGATAGTCCAGTTTGATTCGGTCAGCAGCCAGAAAACCGTAAAAATCACGCTCCAAAGCGATTTCTTTATAGAGTTGAACGGATTCTTGCTGTTGACCAAGTTCGTCCAGGGTGCGGGCTTTCCAGTATTGCCAGCGTGGCGTGGATTGCTCTTGTTCTGTTAAGCGGTCAAGAGCTGCATCAACCCGTTTCCAGTTATGGCTGACTAACGCTGCTCTAATCCGCCATGCGCGAGACTCTTCATTATCCTGTTCCGGAGTTAATGTGAATATTGCATCGAGAGCACCAGGATGGCGTTTTTTTACCATTCTCAGTGCGAGTTCTCGTTTCAGGCTAGCTGTTTTCTGTGGTGTCAGATTAAAGTGCTGATGGCCTTCATCCCAGATTTTTATTGCCAGGCCCAGGTTTTTTCGCATGAGTCGATGCAGGCCTTGTGCGAAAATCTCGCTGTAAAATGGACTGTTACCAGGCCAGGACTGCCATTGCAGCAAACCGGATTGAGGCGACTGGTAGACTTTTAGCCAGAAATCGGCTTTATTGGATTCCTTTTTCGGCAATAATTTTTTTAAGTATCGGGCAAACGAGGGGTGGCCGGAACTGAGTGCCAGTCCGAAACGTTCCCAGATCAGACTTTCGCTCAGTTTGTTCTGGTTCTTCAGTAAATCAAACAGATTATCACATTCAGACGGTTGGGAATGTCCGACTAGCCACATGGTTTTAGCACCATCCAGGGCTTTTTCATGTTGTCCGGTTTGCTTGAGTCCCCAATAATACAAGCATTGAATTTTTGCATTGTCGGTTGGTTCATACAAATCGAGAAAGCGATGCCATTTTGATCGGGACGCCAGCAATTTAAGTTGATTGTTGCGTAACGCATTGGCATAAGGCGTTTCCGGATAGGTTTCCAGAAAGTGTTTGATATCTGTCAGCTGATTTGTTCGGCCCAGTAACGATTTGTATAACAAAAAGGGATACAAGGGATACTCTTCAAGCTGTCCCAGTATAGTTCTAAATTGTTCAGAATTTTTTTGCTTGAGCGCCGATTCGGCATCTCTGAATAACGAACGCTGTTGATCAAGCGTTATACTTTTAGCGATGCAGGCAACATTTGCCAGTAGCAGAACCGATCCAATCAGGACCGTTTTGATCAGGTTTGATTGTGTTGCCATTGTGCCGATACAGAGTCTGTCTATTAATGGCTGAATGACGTCAGTGATGACGTGAAATTCAGATGACAAAGTTTAAGTTATAGCACAAATCAGGATTTTATCCTCAATATGAACTATTAGTAATTAAAATATATTCAATACTTATGTCGATTGGGTTTACCAAGTTGTTGATTGCCAGAGTGTTGTTTCAGTTTTTCCGATGAATAAACAGTCATTGCTTTTAATGAACACATTGCTTTTTAAATTACAAACAAGAAAATTTCTGGATTGAAAACAGTTCCGTCTACAAATCTTTTCGCGTGATTGAACTGGCAAGGTGCTGATTGTATTAATCTCAATTGGCATTACGTCTTAATATCCCGCTTTCAGCATGATTTTAAAATCTATTCAGATGTCACAGAATGATGCACATTCCATGCTTTTTAAAATTCAGTGTTAAACTTTTTATGACAATAACAATGATCAAACAGTTTAAATAGGAGATATTTTATTCAAAAGCATGATCGATCAAACCCATACGACTGGTCGTTTATTTTACAAATAGCAGCCAGGCACCGCAGCAAAATTGCGCTGGCTAATGCATTGGCTGTGTTAGCCATGTTGGCCAGTGTGCCATTGCCATTGCTAATGCCACTCATGGTCGATGAAGTCTTGCTCAATCAACCTGGTACTATTGTCGCTGTGTTGAAATCAATTCTGCCTCAAAACTGGCAGGGACCGGTTTATTTCATCAGCACAGTGTTAATTGTTACGCTGTTGTTGCGGCTGTTATCCATAATCCTGAATGTATTACATGGCCGCTTGTTTACCAAAATTTCCAAGGATGTGGTATTTCGCATCAGGACAGGATTGATTCGGCGTTTGCGGTCAATTTCGATGGCTGAATATGAGACGCTGGGTAGCGGTACCATTATTACTTACATGGTAACCGATCTGGATACTGTCGATGATTTCATCAGTAATACCATCAGCCGGTTTATAGTTGCCTGTTTAATGATTGTGGGGACAGCTTGTATTCTGTTCTGGATGCACTGGCAACTGGCATTGCTGATTCTGTTTCTTAATCCATTGGTGATTTTTTTCACCATGTCCATGAGCAAACATGTCAAGGAATTAAAAAAACGCCAGAATCATGCGTATAGTCTGTTTCAGCAAAGCCTGACTGACACTCTGGAAGCGATTCATCAAATTCGTTCCAGTAACCGTGAAAGCCATTATCTGGCGCAATTGATACGCAGTGCAGGGCAAGTTAAAAGCCAAACCATCAATTTCACCTGGAAGAGTGATGCTGCAAGCAAGCTGAGTCATATGGTGTTGTTGTTCGGATTTGATTTCTTTAGAGCCGTTGCCATGCTTATGGTGTTATATTCAGGGCTGAGTATCGGCAAAATGCTGGCAGTATTTGGCTATTTGTGGTTTATGATGGCACCGGTACAGGAGTTGCTGAATATTCAATATGCTTATTTCAGTGCTAATGCCGCATTGCAGCGCTTGAATGAAATGTTCGAGCTTCAGGATGAGCCTCAATATCCGCAACTGGAGAATCCGTTTGTAAGTCCAAACACGGATAACCCGGCAATTGGTATCGAATTGTACGATGTATATTTTGCCTATGGAAGCGGCCCCAATATTCTGAATGGCATCAGTCTGTCGATCAGGCCTGGAGAAAAGATAGCTTTAGTTGGAGCCAGTGGTGGTGGTAAATCGACTTTGATCAGTGTGTTAATCGGTTTATATCCACTCACTTCCGGCTCGATTCATTACAATGGAGTACCAGTCACCCGAATCGGACTGGATGTCGTGCGTCATCATGTGGCAACGGTGTTACAGCATCCGGCATTATTTAATGATACGATCCGCGCCAACTTGACAATGGGTGAAAAACACACTGAACAAAAACTCTGGCATGCATTACATATCGCCCAATTAGACAATGTCGTCAAATTACTGCCTGATGGTCTGGACACAATTGTCGGTCGTTTTGGGATGCGTTTATCTGGAGGGCAACGCCAGCGACTCGCCATTGCCCGAATGATATTACGCGATCCTGAAGTTGTGATACTCGACGAGGCGACTTCAGCCCTGGATACTGAAACAGAGCAAGCGTTACATGATGAACTGGAAAAGTTTCTGTATGGCCGAACAACAATTATCGTTGCGCACCGGCTCAGCGCAGTGCGCCAGGCTGACCAGGTATATGTGTTTGAAGATGGCAGTATTTGCGAGCAGGGTAATCATCAGCAGTTAATAGAAAAAAACGGGTTGTATGCCAGACTCTATGGTGAACCTCAACAGGTGTTGACTTGAAATTAAGGGAAATTTTACATGCGTTATGACTTCCATACCCATACCAATGCGTCTGATGGCAGATTGTCGCCTCAGGCACTGGTGAATTATGCGCATGAATGTGGTGTGACCATGCTCGCAGTTACCGACCACGATACGACAGCAGGTCTGGAAGAAGCGCGTCAGGTATCTGAGTCTCTGAATGTACAGTTCATCAACGGTATTGAATTATCGGTAAGCTGGTCAAACACTGTCATTCATGTCATCGGGTTAAACATCGATCCTGAATCGATTCCATTGATGAATGGCATTCAAACTCTGGAATCATTACGTGAAGAGCGAGCCATGAAGATCGGCGAGTTATTGCACAAGCACGGAATTGACAATGCGTACCAAGGTGCCAAAGCGCTTGCCGGCGAAGCAACATTGACACGATCTCATTTTGCGCAGTATATGGTCGAAAAGGGTTATGTGAAAGATATTTCCAAAGTGTTCAAACATTATCTGGTGCGCGGCAAGCCAGGTTATGTTGCAACCCAATGGGCAAGCCTGGAGCAAGCTGTCAACTGGATACATTCCGCAGGCGGAATAGCCGTGATTGCACACCCACATCGCTATCGAATCGGCACCGCTGTTATGGATAAGTTGTTAGATGAATTCAGACAATTGGGAGGGCAGGCGATTGAAGTTGTCTGCTCAAACATGGAGCCAAAACAGATTTCCCGGTTTGCCCGATTGTCTCAGCGCTTTGGTCTGATGGCATCGACTGGCTCGGATTATCATGGCCCTCATCAAAACTGGAATGGGATTGGCCAGTTGGCCGACATGCCAGAGTCAGTAAAACCGGTTTGGACATGTTTTGAATAAAATGGAACATTGATCTTTTCAACTGTCTTCACAACATAAAAAAGCCAGTTCATTGATGAACTGGCTTTTTTGTCAGTAGCGCTGAATAAAGCGATTACAGATTACTGGCAGCAAAATCCCAGTTGACCAGGCTCCAGAAAGCTTCCAGATATTTAGGTCTGGCATTGCGATAATCGATATAGTAAGCATGTTCCCAGACATCACAAGTCAACAGCGGTGTATCGCCATTGGTTAAAGGGCATTCAGCGTTTGCTGTACCGTATATTGCCAGGCTGCCATCCGCTTTTTTGACTAGCCAGACCCAGCCGGATCCAAATTGTGTTGCCCCGGCTTTACTGAATTGCTCTTTGAATGCCGCTACAGATCCAAAGCTGGCATTGATCTGGTCTGCCAGCGCGCCTGCTGGTTCGCCGCCACCTTGGGGAGACAGGCTGTTCCAGTAAAAAGTATGATTCCATACCTGAGCGGCATTGTTAAAAATCCCACCGCTGGCCTTGCGAACGATATCTTCCAGGCTCAAATCAGCAAACTCGGTTCCTTCAATCAGATTGTTCAGGTTTGTCACATAAGCCTGGTGATGCTTGCCATAGTGATATTCGATAGTTTCAGCCGAAATTGTCGGTTGCAAGGCATCTTGTGCATAGGGAAGCGGTGGTAATTCATGTTTCATATCATCAATCTCCTAATGATTTAAGGGTTAACAAAACTAAATCGTATTTTTTCAAGTTGACACGGCACCTGTGATTTGAGTGCAACGATGTCAAATGGATTAAAAAAAAACTGCCATGACTCACATGGCTTCAATGTAACAGCTAAAAGGCAGGAAGGAATCTGGTTGTTGGCAATGATGGATGCTTTTTGAAAAGCAGAGAAAGTGGTGCAAGATTATGAAGTACTTTAAGAATGCAATAAAGAGTGATAATTTAGCATATTATTCAGTCGCTTGGAAGTGTTTGGTGTTGTTTAAATGTGGTATTCTTGACATCAGTTCAAAATATTAAAAAATTTGGCGTGTACTGAATATTTTTAATTGAAAGCAGCGCTATTTCTAAAACTTCACATACAACACTGTCAAGAGTTGACAAGCAAGACTGATTGATCAGTGTGTTTTAGCGATAAAATCAACTTAATAAGGAAACCAGCGGCGACCACGCCAGAAATACAGATAAGGGTAGCCGCCGTTCCAATACCCGAAAAATGCTTGACGCCAGTCATTAATACGGCGGTTATAGTAGGCATCAGAGCGTTTGGCTTCAGTCGCTTCTTTTAATAATTGTGCAGACTCCCTGTCGCCACGTTCAGCAGCCAGGGATAACCAGCGCTCAGCTTCTTTTGGGTCAGAACCCATTTCTTCAAGGCCGGTCAGGTAGAAGCGACCAACTGCTTTTTGGGCGTCGAAGTTGCCGCGTTCAGCAGCATCCCGCATCCATTTTAATGCAAGATATGTGTCTTTTCTGATACCATCTCCCCGGAAAAATCGCAGCCCCAGATCGTAAGCGGCTCGTGGGTCCTGTCTGGCAATCTCTTCAAGAGCTGCAATTCGGCCGTCCGGATCCGGGTCTGGGAATTCTGCGGATGAATCGTAGGTTTCAGTATTCGTTGGTTGATAAGAGCAGCCATTTTCATTACAGATTTTCATCATGCCTTCTGGAGGCGCTTGATTAGAACATGCTGAAAACAGAACAAAAATCATAATCGCTAAAATTGTAAGAGAATCGAATCGTTTTGACATCGTCGTAATCAGTATCAATTAGAGAGTGGTTTAAAACTTTTTAACAATGTTATATTACTACAGTTAATACTATTCAGCAGATTGAAATCTGTCATGATCAAACAATTGTCGGGAATATAACTTTAGTATTGGAGATTAAACAACATGATTAAAAATAATTTATACCGTTTGGGAGTGGGTTTGCTGAGTTGTTCAGTGTTGCTAACCGGTTGTGTGACTACAGGTACAAACAGCACTGCAATTTCTGGTTCAGCGGGTGGTGGTAACAGTATCGATGCCAATTCTGCTCTGGAGCGATGCAGTGAAACCCTGGGAACACTCGCTGTGGATGATGGCCGAGCTGCTGACTGGTATGGACCATTTGGAAGTGCGACAAGAGTAACATCGATCAATCCGTTACTGCGCCTTGCAGTTCAACAGTCGAATTGTTTTGTCATTACTTCTATTGGCAACCTCAGAACAGACAGCAGATTATCAAGAATAACTGATATACAGCGCAATTCCGGCGAATATCGGGCTGGATCAAAGCAACAGAAAGGACAGCGGGTTGCTGCAGATTATTATATGGAGCCGCAGATTGTGATTGATAATTCTTCTATTGGTCAAGTGGGCGGAATTGTTGGTGGTTTACTAGGAAATCGTGCTGTAGGAGCACTGGCAGGTGGACTGGATATGAGGTCTTCCGTCGTTACACTGTCATTATTTGATATACGCTCGGCAATCCAGGTGTCCGTTTCTGAGGGCAGCTCAACAGCAACCAACTATGGCGCAGCGCTTGGTGCTTTTGGAGGTGGTGCTGGCGGAAGCCTGGGAGGATTATCAACAACGCCGGAAGGAAAAGCCACTGTTGCAGCATTTCTCGATGCCTATAATGGAATGGTCAGAGCGTTGAAAAATTACAAGGCTCAGGATGTTAAAGGTGGTTTGGGTCGTGGTGGACGCCTGAAAGTGAATTAAAACAATCCACACAATCGAGGTTGGTTAGACGGGGCAATGATGTTCCGTCTAACAATCTTGTCAATTCGATGTTGTTTTTATTCAGCGCATGAATTACGAGTAGATGATATACAACGTGAACCTGAGGTACACACGATTTCAGCTTTTTTTAAACAAAGCTGCATTAACAACAACCTTTTGGTTATTGGGGCTTGATTGTCTCTCGATTAAACATCAGTTTGACGAAACTGAAATCTTCTGAATTTGCACGCAAACCTTTATCCTGCTCAATACCAACTGCATTTTTTTGGGCAATCCCAAAAAAACATCATTCATCCCTTAAAGTAATGACATGAGTCTGACGTTTGCCAATCATGTGTATCTGGTTTCACAGTACACAACAGCCAACATCAGCCCGGTTCTTGATTCACTGGTTCGTCCCCAACGTGTCATTTTAGTCGTCAGTACTGATATGGCCAAAAATGCTGAACTACTTGCCGATGTTTTAAAGCAGGCGGTTGGTGTTCAGGTTGAATTGTGGATGATCGATGATGCGTGGGATATTGAGCATATTATGACCAGAATCATGGAATTAT
>JAHZJL010000056.1 GCA_022600935.1 Gammaproteobacteria bacterium | reverse complement strand
GCATACGTTTGCTTTCTCCCCTTGCAAACTTATGCTGGGCTGTTTGAGTGAAGTATAAGCGAATTCCCTACTTGTCCATTCGCTTCGAGAAGCACAAACAACAGGCATTTGCCGATAAAAGGGGACGCTACCTTTATTATTTCTTTTTTTCATTATTCTTAAATGACATTGGTTGGCGCCCCCTTTTATGCGTTGATTTATTCCTGAGCCAGGTTGGCACGTCGAATGCCGAGCTTGTTCATGCGCGAACGCAAGGTATTCGGGTGCATTTGCAAGATGGCGGCCGCGCCGTCTTCACCGGAAATCCGCCAGTGCGTTGCTTGCAATACAGCGATAATATGTGATTTCTCCATCTCAGCCATTGTTACTAGACTGTCAGCCTGTGGATCGGTTTCTGACTTTAGAACTGGTTCAAGCTCGGGAATGTGCAAGGTTTGTCCGTTGGACAGGATGACAGCGCGTTCGATAACATTTTCCAGCTCCCTGACATTGCCGGGCCAATGGTAAGCACACAGTGTATTCATGACTGATTCGGGAATCTGGTTGATCTGTTTACCCGTTTTCCGGGCAAAATGATTGATAAACCATTGCGCCAGTAATGCGATATCATGTTGGCGCTCACGCAGTGGCGGCAAGGTCAACGGGAACACGCTGAGCCGGTAATACAAATCCTCGCGGAACGTACGCTCGGCAACCATTTGTTTGAGATTACGGTGGGTCGCGGCAATCACTCTGACATTGATTGTGATGGTTTTGGAATCGCCGAGGCGTTCAATCTCACCTTCCTGCAAAACCCGCAGCAGTTTGGCTTGCAATTCCAGCGGCAGTTCGGCGATTTCGTCGAGAAAAATTGTGCCGTCATGAGCCAGTTCAAAGCGGCCAATTCGACGCGCCGTGGCTCCGGTAAAACTACCTTTTTCATGTCCGAACAGTTCACTTTCAATCAAATTAGCGGGTAGAACTGCGCAATTGACCTTGACCAGCGGTCGGTCATTGCGATGGCTGAGTTTGTGTAACGCCCTGGCGAACAACTCCTTGCCGGTCCCGGTCTCTCCCTGAATCAACACTGTTGTATCGGTGGGCGCGACTTGCTCAACCTGATGCAGAACGCTTTTAACTGACTGGCTTTGCCCGAGAATTTCCTCGAACTTGTGATTCAGATTGATTTGTTCCTGTAGATAATAATTTTCAGCCTGCAAGCGATTTTTTAACTGCTCGATTTCTTCCAGTGCATTTCTGAGCTTTTGCTCGGCCAGTTTGCGTTCGGTAATATCTCTGAACATCACCACGATACCGTGCAGCTGATCATTTTCAAGAACCGGGGTACTGACAAAATCAACCGGAAAACTGGAGCCATCTGCGCGCCAGAATTTGTGATCGCTAGCCTGGTAACGCTGTTTATCGCGGACAACATTCAAAACCGGGCAATAGTTTTCTGCGTCAGGCTGGTCTCTGCCGAACATATCATGAATACTGCGCTGATCAGGGTGTTGATCGGGCCAGCCCAGCATTGCCGAGCCAGCCGGGTTGATAAACGTAACGCGGCCTTCACAATCGAATCCGCAGATTCCTTCACCGGCAGCAAGCAGTAACAACTCGTTACGCCGTTGCAGCTGTGCCAGCGCCGATTCAGTTTGCTTGAGCTTGCTGACATCCTGAAATACCACAACAGCGCCAGCAATTTCGCCGTGTTCCAGAATCGGGGTGCTGGTGTAATGCACGGGAAAGCTGCTGCCGTCCTTGCGCCAGAAAACCTCATCAGTGATATGATGCACTTCACCATCTTTCAGCGCTGCATAAATCGGGCATTCAGTGCGTGGATAATGCGCCCCATTGGCTTTGCTGTGATGATGTTTTTCATGCATCGGCTGACCAATGACATCCTCCTTTCTCCAGCCGGTCATTAAGATCGCCGCTGGATTGACAAACGTCCCCTTGCCCTCTTTATCAAGCCCATAAATCCCTTCACCAGCAGATTTGAGAATCAATTCGTAGCGATGCAATATATGGTCTGGGTTTGTCTTCATAACATATTCAAAACCGGGTGATTCACTGTTTTTTGGGTGTCTTCATGTTACTGTATTCGCAGTAATAGGCGTATTATTTTTTGGATGAAACAGCTGAATTCATAGATAGGAACGAACAACAGATACTTGGGTCTCCGAAACTCTTCTCGGGCTAGCCTCTAGCGACCCCGTCTGTATTTAATCTCAAAATCAAGTATAGAATCTGAATATTATTTCCTTTGCCTGACATGCTCATTATTATTATCAAAAATAATAGCTTAGGCGCAATCCGGCAACCCAGTTGCGCTTGCTGAGTTGTTGTGGTGTCTGACTCGACGATTGTCCATGCAGGTATTGTATGGAAGGCGATATTGACAGGCCAGGGGCTGGGTTGATGCGTAAATAGAGTTCGGCCTGGGTGTTGGGTGTGTTGCTGCTGTCTGCTGACTGATGTGTCATTCTCTGATGAGCCAGACCTAAACCGAGTGCAGCCTGCTTGAACTGATATTGATACGCTATTGCCACAAAGTGGTTACTGGCTGTTACATCTGGATTGGTATAGCCGTAGCGCAGGTTCCACTGGTGCTGGCCTTCACTAGCATCAATACTGGTATAAATACCATAATTTTTCGCTTTTTCAGTCGGGTTATTAATCTGTGGTTTTATTGCCGTGTTGAGCCAAAGCCCTGATCTGAATTTAATTTTTTTCCAGGGATAATAGAGTTCGGCAGCAGAAAACAAGCCTTTTTCCTTGTCATGCACATTGATTAGTTGTCCATAGGATGCAGAGGAATTGTCTCCCAAGCCGTTGGAACTACTTAAAAATACTGCGAATCCAGGTTGATTTGCACTCGCTGTATAATGGTATGCAATTCCCAGTGTGTAATCAGGAAAGTCAATCAGCGGATTATTAACAAAACCTGCACCAAGAAATTGCTGGGTTTCGTCATTGGCGATATCGCTTCCATCCAGAAATCGGGTCGGATCAAGCATTCCAAGATAGACCTCGCCCTGTGCGAAAGGTAAAACGTAATGCAATTCCGATAACTGCAAGCGCCCGTTGCCACAACTATTCAGGGCAGAACCGGCATCTGCGTTGGCAATACCAAGCTGACTGGCAATACCCCGCCCTGAAGGTGACAAATTACCTTCCAGGTAAATAGATAATTATCCGCTACCAAGTGTTGCATTACCAAACAGATCAAATGAAGCAATTATTTCATTATTGACTCGTTTGGCAGTGGAAAACTGGCCAGTCACTGTAATGCCGGCTTCAAATACAAATCCGCTTTTATTGTCTGGAACCACACCGTGGCGATTATCCACTTCATGCGCATGTGGTGTTGCAACAAGCAATACCAGTACGAGAAAAGCAACGCGTCGGTAAAACATAACATATTCAACGTGTTGCTTTAACCCGGATATTGGCTGGTCAGGTTGACCAGTTCAATGCCTGCAATGCGTTCCAGCATCCAGACGCAGGCAATCGCTGCTGCGGCGATCGAACCGCCTTTAAACACTAGCTGCTGGTACATGCTGCTCTGTCGAAAAAAATACGCAACAGGAAGAAACGAACAAACAATGGCTAGCTGACCAGCTTCTACACCAAGATTAAATCCCAGTAGTGAACTAAACAGTGCCTGGTTGTTCAAGCCTAATTCTGTCAGAACTGCAGCGAAACCAAAGCCGTGTATTAATCCAAAACCAAATGCTAATAACCAGCGCGTTTGATGAACAATCGGCTTGAGATTATTCAAAGATGTGATTAACACTGAGAACGCAATGACTGGCTCGATGATGGTTGATGATATCTGGATAACTTTCAATACAGCAAAAGTCAGTGTAATTGAATGTGCCAGAGTAAACATGGTGACGATTTTTAAGGTATCAGTCATCACCGGTAATAATTGAGTAGCGTGCTGCCACTGTGTGTTGCGATAAATCAGCACAGCCGGTAGCAATAAGGTTACTAAAAATAAGATGTGATCAAAACCGATCCAGATGTGCCAGACACCTTGGATAAGGTATTGTTGAAAAATGTTGCTAGTACGAGCAATGTCTGCATTTATAGTAACTTCAGCTGCATCCTTGCTGAGGATTTGCTGAACAACAGGTTGGTTAGCTGCATCAATCACTGTCAAATGTTGTCGATGTCCGCGCGCAAACCGGGAAATTAGCGGAATATTCAAACGCATAACTTGATCTGATTCGGTGTTAAAACGGAGAGACGCTTTAATCGTGTTACTGGCAGCTGAGACAAACTCAATCTGGCTTGCATTAATCTGCTGTTCGTTGACCAGTAAAGTAATACCTTTGTTTAGAAACTCGACAAGATCCTGCCTGACATAATCCAGCTCTACTTGACTAATAACTGTGTCTGCATTCTGGTCCAGCGCAATCACCGACTCGAGATCAGCCTGGGCAAAAGTGACAGTGGCATCCATATGGTTACTGAACAAACGCAATTCAAGCAAACTGAGACCGGGATCATGAGCCATACCAGGTTGCATAAAATGTGTGATTAACAAAAATATGATTATTCGTAGTATCTTCATTGTATAAACAGGAGCGGAAAAAGATCCCGCTCCTGCAACCTCCTTGATTTAATGATGAGGATGATTACGACCGTTTAATGGTGTGGCTGCGTATGGCATGACTTTGTTGTAACTGATGTCATTGTTTACAACACCGTCGATATCAACATTCGCATCACAGGCGATTGATAAGTTATTCACATCACGTAAATCACTCAGCAAAGCACACACTGTTATATCAACAACATCGTCACCAAAACGACGTCCATTCGGCCATCCGCCCGGAATTGTGCCGCCTCCAAACCCACTCTGGACTTGACTGACCAGAACATCACCGCCGAAAATACTCAAGCGGTTAAAACCATCATCATCTGTTTCGCCCGCGAGTTTGGCTGGAACAGTGGATAAATCGACCTTAATCAGATCCGGGATATAGATACCAGCAATATCAGAGCGCTCTGTGGTGATGGCATTGGTGCCTCGTAGTGCATTCAACAAAGCTGCCAGTTCTGGCGTTTCTGCGTATTTACGGAACAGCTTCTGGTCTTTTTCTGGACTGGTGCGACTGTAGATATCTTTATCAGCGATTGCCACTAATCCTTCATTAAACAAAGGGTTTCCCTGACGCCCGACTTGTATCCACGGACCAACATTACGATCATTACTACGTCTGAGAACGCGAATCTGCTGGCGACTCGTGGTTGCATAAACTCCAGCAACTTGCTGATCCCCGCCAATTTCCTCCATTGGAATTTGTAGAACAATCGTATGAACGTTATACCCACCTTGACTATCGAATGGTTTGTTTGGACGATCCAGACCCAAAGTCGGGCTTTCTATATCCAGCAAATCAAATACGCCTTGAATATCGGCATAAAATCCATCATCGCGTTGTCCTGCAAAAACACGATAACCACGCTTCAAATCATAAACAGTTTGAGCCGTATAAGTATCAAGATCAGCAGCGTTGTCAACACCAGGGCGAGCGATATTATCACCATCATTGCCTATATTGTATTTTGGCGTTGCTGTTCCTTGATTGTTTGGGGGAACCAGTAATTTTTGATTCCTGTCATACAAGCGTGTTCTTCTACCTGTCCGTCTGTTTACTTTTGT
>JAHZJL010000055.1 GCA_022600935.1 Gammaproteobacteria bacterium | reverse complement strand
TTGCGCCTCACCAGTAATGCTGACGTTGAGCGTGTGCACAATCACCGGAAGGCCCGGGCTAATTTTAAATTGTGCCGACCAGCACGCTTCCTTGAAAGTCAGCTGTTTGTGAATCTCGGGCTGATAATATCCCAACGCCCGTAATGCCTTATCGATTTGCTGATCGGATTTTTCATACAACTGTTGCACACGCCATTGCGGCGCATCGCAAGGTTCCTTGCTCAGTGATAAAAATGCCCGGATGTTTTTTTCACTGTTATCATTAACGCCTTTTATTTCAATCTCGGGAGACTCATCGGCATAAGCGCCATATGAGCCGATGAGGGAGAATGAACACAACAAAACGAATACGAATCCTGACATGCCTGTGAAAGATTCAGTAACGGCTGAACGACTTAGGAATAAAAATGACTGGAAGAAGAGACTGATCATTCAGTCTCTTTAGCCGCATTGAACAAATGCACATCCCGTTGTGGAAACGGAATGCTAATATTTAGCTCCCTGAATTTATGGTCAATGGCAGTGTTTAAATCATGCAGGACAGCAAGCCGGATCAGGACGTTTCTGACAAAAACACGGACTTCAAAATTGAGTGAGCTGTCTGCGAATTCAGTAAACAAAACAACCGGAGCAGGGTCTTTGACGACTTGTGAATGTGAATTGGCAATATCCAGCAAGGTCTGATAAACCAGTTGTGTATTGGAACCGTAGGCAACGCCAACTTTGATAACCAGTCGCGTGGTTGTGTCTGTTAACGTCCAGTTAACCAAATGGTCGGTAATAAAGTTTTTATTGGGTACCAAGAGTTCTTTTTTGTCCCAATCGGTAATAGTAGTGGCCCTGATCTGTATTTTTGTAACAGTGCCACTGGTTTCACCGACAGTGACTATGTCGCCAATACGAATCGGCCGTTCAAATAGCAGAATCAGACCGGATATCATATTGGCAAAAATTTCCTGTAGGCCAAACCCCAATCCCACGCCGAGCGCTGCAACCAGCCATTGTATTTGAGACCATTCTGCGCCGAGTTCTTTGAATATAAAAAATAGAACGACACCAACAACCGTATAGTTGAGCAGCTGGATAGTTGCATAACGCGTGCCTGGTTGTAACATGAATCGATTAAGAAAAAGCACCTCAAGCAGTCCGGGTAAATTTCGCGTCGCAAAAAATCCGGCAACCAGGTAAAACAACGCCATGAGTAAATTGGCCAGGGTAATTGAAACATTGATTGTGTTCTCACCGATGACAGATGATTTTGTCCATAACACCAACTCATCTGTGATAGCCAGTGCCGGTATCAAGTCACGCCAAACCAGCCAAATCCCGATTGCTAATGCAAACATGACCATAAAGGAAAGAAGCCGCCGGGTTTGCTGGTTGATTGCAGCGATATTGACAGTACTCAAATCCTGGGGAAATGGACTGTCCTGCTTCTCTATGTGATCATCTTCGGTTTTCTCTGAGGACTTTTTTTCCTGGTATTTTTGGATTGCGATATTGACATTGAATAACCTTAAACCTCTCAATGCCAGGGTATATGTGATGATCGCAACAAAAATTAATCTGATTGAATTAATCGTGCGTAATTGCAGTTCAAATGCGCTCGCCAGATAACCGGTAGCTGCAAACACTCCAACGACCAGAGGGTAACCGACAATCAGAAAAAACAGAGGGTATCGCAGTTTATAAAGGAGTGAATGAGGGCGATTATCAAAAAACTGTTTCAGTGCGCCTTTAACAGGATGTGTGACTCGGTATAATGTAACCGACATGATTACTGTCATTGCTATCAATGCTAAGCGTCCCAGACTATCACTGTATTGTAAGATACTTGAACTATGAGTAATGATAGCCAGGAACAGGCTAGGGATAGCAGCGTAACGCAGCCATTTTAATTGTTGCCGCAATACTGTAATGGATTGTTTGGGCCAACGCAGATGTTTGGCAGCAACTCCATCATTGGAGAATAAGAGATAAAATATTTGCAAAAAAAACAATGGGACACAGATCCCCCGTAGGCCGGTAGAAATGTCCATCACAAATGAATTGTCTTCGGCCGTTTGAGCGAGTATCCAACCTAGGTAATACATCATGCCAACCAACGGCAAGACCCGCAATATCAATAGTAGCAGGCTGACGATTGTCAAACTGAGATGGTCTGTACGGAAATCACTGACCAGACGGTTAATGTCTTGTGATTTTTGAATGACGTATGATCTTGAAAATATGGAAATGATCAAAAAAACACAGATTACTATCGTGATCAGCGAAAATTCGTGAATACCTTCATTGGATTTATCAAGCACGGTTTTCCAGTGACTCGGCGATATGAGCCATTCGAATGACGCTACTAGATTATTAAAAAATCCAGCATTAACCGGTGAAGCAGTTCTAACCCAGAGTAAATTAGTGTCGAGCAGATCAGTAAACGAATCAATCTGGGAATCTAATGCCTGGCGTTTGAATTCCAGGGAATCAAGCTTACTGATATATTCAGAGTAAGCGCTTTCTAGCTCTCCTGTTAGCTTGTGTTGTTCGGTCATCAGCAGGCGTATTTGACCAGACAATGCGATTGCTTCCTGGTTATTAATCACAAC
The DNA here is from genome assembly GCA_022600935.1 of Gammaproteobacteria bacterium. GTDB lineage: Bacteria > Pseudomonadota > Gammaproteobacteria > Methylococcales > DRLZ01 > DRLZ01. The sequence continues at coordinate 15,112 of JAHZJL010000055.1, read as the reverse complement.
ACCGGGGTATTCAAGCGCATTTTGTATTTTCTGATTGATATCATGTTCTTTATCAAGATTATCTTCTAGCTCAAATTGACGCAGGCTTGCTTTTTCTCGAGAAATCAACTGGTTGATTTTATTTTGTAGATTAATTTGAAACTCAACCAAATCGAAGCGCTGCTGTCTCAGGGCTGCAGCTAGACTAGGGCTGATTTCAGACAGCGCAAGCAGTTTGTCAGCCTTTTCTGTCCTGGACTGGGTCAATTGCTGCTCTGCATCAAGTTGCTGTTTATATTTTTCGATGTAATGAATCGCATCAAGCAGCGCTTTATATTCGCTGTTCAGGGCTAAGTTAACTTGGACTGTTTCGTTCAGCACAGGGTGAGGTTGACCGGACTTGGTCAGAGATTCTGACATCAGTTGTGTGAATTTAATTGAATGCTGCTCTCTCAGCTCGGCAACTTGTTGTTCTAAATATTTGATTTCCGCGTTAAACGCCTTGATTTCTATGCTGATCAATTCCATGCTCTTTTGCAGTAAAGCCATTATGTCTGGATGAGCCGTCAATTCCTGATTGAGCTCATACTGTTTTGCCTGAAGCGCCATGATGTATGATCGGAGTATCAGTTGTTGTGCATCGAACAGTTGGTAATCCGGCTGCGTTCCAGGATTCAATTGCCCGAGCTGTCTGGTGACCGAATACAATTGCTCAGACACATTCTGCAGCTCAATCTGAATGTGTAAAGGGCGGTCTTGTTGTAATTGTCTTTGCTGAATTAAATTGTTGAGTGACGTTTGTTTTTCGAGAATTTTCGACTCCAGCTCTCTGATACGAAGGTTGAGCTGTTCAATATCGAGTGATTTTACATTGAGCGTTGATGGTTTTGATTGCCTGAGTGAAGTGATATCACGTTCAATTGTTGTGATATCCTGCTTGATAGTCGACTGTACTTGTTTTGAATTTTCTATTTTAAGCCTGGAATTCAAATAGTCCTCAATATGAGACTGGGCCGCTTTATACAGTTCCTTGAGCGTTGTCAGATTAGTAGTGTCCTGTTCCGTGACGGACTCAAGTCTCTCCTGTTTGTGTTTGATATCTTCCTGTAACTTTTTAACTTCAGCGGGGTCGTCGATATAAAACTGTGTCTGCGAAGCAGCAGATACCTGATTGAAAATGATTAGATTTAAGAGGACAAATAAAGACAATAAATGTGTCATTCAAACGATCAGGATTTAAGGATTTCTTGGGGTTGTCAATCGAAATATTGGCTTAAGGATAATTTCCTTACCATGTGACCAGCGGGAGTAATCGATGGTTTTAGACTGAATGAGTTAGTTTAATCCATGCGAATCAATGTTGATACTTTAAAAGGCATGAAAATGTATCTGATATTGTAGCGAAGAAGGAGACTGAGTTCATTCTGTTTGAGTCAGTCACTTGCATCTGCTACGAGTGTTAAACGTCATTCAGCATGGTGAGTAATCCCTTTCAGCAGACGTCCCAGTATATCAGCGCCGGTTATGATTCGTTTTTGTTCTGCCCAAACCAGTATCACATCCAGTTCCAGCTCTTCATCCTGGTCTCTGTCATGCTCAGCCAAATCTTTTAAATGGGGAAGCACATCACCGATCGGTGTATGTAAATCTCTGATAACCAGTGGGCGATGGCAGTAATCATAGGGATCGAACGGCTTTTCCAGATCGAACAATGCCGCTCTCAGGCAACCGTCGGCATCGATGACCAGTCGCGGCTCATTGTCTTCATCGGTGAAAATCACCCATTTATGACCGGATACGTTGAGCTGGTGTAAAAATGGATCGTCGACAGTTCGTTTGATCTCCGGAATCTCAGGCAGGTCCAGCCGGGTCTTTAACTGAACAATTGAATCCGGGTTGATAATCTCACCTTCCTGGCTAACGCTCAAATCGTCAATAGCAAGAAAATTCAGTGCGCCAATTCCTTCGACATGATCCACCTCGGCTTCTTCCGCTTCAATATGTTTGCGAATATAAGAACGCAAATCCTTTTCACGCAAGTAGTCTATTCCTTCCTTGCCCAGCCACAGATCCAGAATCAGTGCAGATGATTTTGTTACAGGATACAGGAGGAGCTGATAAAAACGCAGCACAGGGTAGAGCGTTGCTGCCATTTTCAGGGCATTTCGGGAAAAATAGGCTTGCGGAAAAATTTCCCCGAAAAATGTGATAATAACAGTGGAAAACAGAAATGCACTCATGCCGGCCAGCAACGAATTGGACAACAACGTCAGTAAAACGTTAATGCCGACATTGCCCCATAGCACCGTGGTCAACAGAAAATTGGAATCATGGCGCAGTTTGAGGACTTTTGCAGCCATTTGATTCCCTGCGCTGACTTCAACTTCAAGCTGCAACCGGCTTAACGAAAAATAAGCCAGATTTAATCCTGAAAAAATAGCGGACTGACTGACACAAAAAAATACGCCGAACCACTTGAGTGCATCTGCGTGCTGATCTGGAAGGCGCTGAATAAACTCCATCATATCCATTGTGTGCTGACTAGCTGTTAGAGCAAAAGATAGGTTCCTAGACCGAGAAATGTGACAAACCCGACGACATCGGTGACTGTCGTCAAAATGACAGAACCTGACAAGGCGGGATCTATTTTAAAACGGTTCAGGAGAATGGGAATTAATACCCCGGCCAATGCCGCTGCCAGGATGTTAATTGCGATAGCACTGGCGATGACAATGCCAATCATTTGAGACTGAAACCAAAGTCCCGCCGCCAGACCAATCACCAGCGCCCACAAAATACCATTGATTACCCCGACGCCAAGTTCTTTGCTTAACAAATTCCTGATATTGCCGCTACTGATATGGCCGGTTGCAATGCCCCGAATGATGAGAGTCAAAGTCTGGCTTCCGGCGATCCCACCCATCGACGCAACAATGGGCATAAGTACCGCCAGTGCCACTACTTTTTCCAGCGTCGCTTCAAAGAGTCCGATTGTCCAAGATGCCAGAAATGCCGTTAACAGATTAATGCCCAGCCACGTGGCCCGGCGTTTTGAGCTGCGCATCACCGGGGCAAACAAGTCTTCATTTTCATTGAGACCAGCTGTCGCCATCAGCTTACTCTCGTAATTCATACGAGTTAATTCCAGTGCGGTACGTAGCGTCAAGCGTCCGATTAGAAAGTTGTTATCATCCACAACGGGTAACGAGGAGAATCCGCAATGTTCCATCTTCTCAGTTGCATTTAGTAAATCAGAGCCTGCTTGTATACTAACCAGGTTGTCGAGCATTAATGATTTCAGTACAACTGACGATTCGGCCTGATACAGTTGATCAATGTCCACTATTCCGGTTAAAACGCCACGCTTAACCAAATAGATATGATTGGTATAGGGAGCGATACCCTTGCGTATGGCTCGCAAGGCATCCTGGACTCTTGCAGTTTCAGGAAACATTTTGAAGCTACGATCGAGGTAATGACCGATTTGATCGTTTCCGTACTGCGTGACCTGATCGTAATACTGTTTCTGACGATCATCCATGCTCTCCAGGACAGCATCGACAACCGAATCTGGAAGTGTATCGGCCAGTTCGATCAAATCATCGGCATGAGCATCTTTAAGCAAATCGTGCAATGATTCATCTGAAAATTGCTCCAGAATGCTTTGGCGCGCATCGGAGCGCATGTGAACCAAAACGGCAATCTGGCTGTCTTGAGCAACTTGTTGCCAGCGCTCCCAGCGTTCTGCAATCGGCAAGGATTCAAGTAACAGCGAAAGTTCGGAGCTCTCCAGGTTATCAATCGCCTCGACAAACACGGCCTCTTTGGTTTTGTTTTCACCAGTTGTCAGATTTGCGACGATATCGGTCAGTTGTTCAGTCATTGGATTCCTGTTTGCTTATAGCAACGTATCAATAACGATGCATGGTTGGTATAACACCTGATCGAGTCATGATCAATCCATCATCAGCTCACGTTTTCTGGCTTCTCCCTCGCGTCGAAGTTGCTCGGCATCTTCGAGGGTGTTAGTGGTTTCGATGATCTGTTCACCGCGTTGAATCAGTTTTTCTCCGGCATCAATTTTATCCTCTCCTTCATCGATCAGTTCATTTCCTTCCTTGCGCAGTTTTTTCCCATCGCTAACAAGGGTTTTGCCCTGGTCAACCAGACGGCGCCCCCGGTTAATCAAGCCCCGCGCATCCTGATAACTTTCATAACTTCCTTCCAGCACAGGATGTTTTTTAGGCTCCGCAGAGCAGGCCTGAAGTAAAAACGAAACGATCAAAAAAAACAGAGCGGTAAATCTATTCATCGTTAAAAATTCCTTCAATTAAGCTTGATAGATAAAAAATAATCGTGATTAGAAACGAGCAGAGGAGTTGGGTTCAAGCTCGATTCTGGGCGCCCAGTCCAGCCATTCTCTGTCGATCTCACCATGCAGTTGAAATTCGGATAAATCAGCGACTGCCTGACCTGCGGCGTCATCATCAGGTGTTGCAAAAGCAATTCCACCATTCAGCAGACTCGCTAAAGGTGCGATGTCGATATTCAGTCCGCTTAACAGGCCGAATTCTGCATTGATGGCATTTACTGCCCAGAATCGGCTGTTTTTACTGACCAGATTCCGATACGGAGATTCCACAATGATGTGAATGACAACACTATCTGCGTGTTGGCCCAACCGTGCATCGATCACACGTCCAACCGGTATCTGCCGGTAGAAAACCGGGTTGCCCGGTTTCACAGGCCCCAGACTGTTGCTGTGTAATACCAGATGTAAGGCATTGTCTGAATCCGCTGACAGTGGCTGGGAATCGGAAACATAAAATTCATGTTTAGATGTCCCGTTGCCTGGTTTCAAAGCGATATAAGCACCACTGACCAGAGTTTCCAGATGTTCGGTTTTTAAAAGTCCCAGATTTGCACGGACTGTCCAGAACACGGTTCCGTTTCGCGCGAGATTGGCGGCGGACTTGTCAAGATAGGCTTGAGCCTTGATGCGATGTCCTTTATTCGCGAGCGTCAAACGGGTAATTTGACCAATCTTGATGCCTTTATGACGGATTTCAGTGTTTTCGGATAAGCCGTCTGCGGACTCCAGCCAGAGTGTAATTGGGAATATATCCCCCTGAGCGGCCTGCATGGACTCATACAACGCAAAATGCTGACCTTCCCGAACAAATTGATGATGCTCGCTGGACTCATTGGTATTGAGAAACGCGATGCCGCCTTCCAGGATGGTTGCCAGGGATTGTGTCTTGACTGAGAGGCCTGATAGATCGCCTTTGATCTCGATGCCACTGGCATTCCAGAAACGGCTGTTCGATTTGACCAGGTGCCGGTATTGACCATCGATGGTTACGTGAACCAGTATTTTATCGCCTGCCTGATCAAGTTCGTAGTGATTAACCCGTCCAACCGGGATTTGCCGATAATGGATCGGCGCATCACTGTCCAGCGAGCCGAGTTGTTCGGTCTCCAGAACGATTTGCAAATCGGAAATGGTTTTAGCGGTCGACGGTTTTGGTTTGCCCTGTTGGCTGGCCTGCTGGTTCTCAAACAACTCAAAGCGACCTCCCGATTGAATCGGATTGTCCTGTAAACGGTCTGTTGTAAACGCAATCCCTCCCATGACGATTGATGACAGCGACTGGGTTTGCAGTTTTAAGCGGGTCAGCGAAGCGCTCAGATCAATCCCTGACATGGACCAGAACCGGCTTGAGCGATTGACCAGGTGAGCGAATTTCTTGCGTATGACGATATCAATGATAATCGTCTTGTTGTCGTCGGCGAGTTGGTACGAAAGCACTTCACCAACAGGGATTTGCCTGTAGTACACAGACATGCCTTGCTGCACAGACCCCAGATTGTCTGCGGTTAGCTGTAAATGCAGACCGGTGCTGGAATCGTACCTGACTGGTGCCTCGTCAAGTGCGATAAAGTAATCTTCCAGTTCGTCGGATTGTCCCGGCTCGACAGCAATATAATGCCCGCTCATCACTGAAAAAAGTTGATTGAGGGAATTCATTGACAACACCGGTTTAACAAGCCAGAAGTGCGTTTCAGTATTGAGCAGGGTTTGTGCGGTCGGGTCGAAAATGGCGTCAGCAACCAGTCCTGCATAACCGTTTCCGGAATGAACGGATTTCACTGCTCCAACGTTGACCCCATCGACCAGAATCGGGGTTCCGGGTTTAATGCCGAATCCGTCGTTAAAAAAAATGCTGGCGGGAATGCCCATTTCGGCATCGTCAAAACTGTTATAAAGGTGAAAGACATCACCATTCTGACTGGCTAAGGAGTCTTTTACTGCAAGATGGTCAAAGGAAACGCCACCAGCCAGAATCGAAACCAGGGAGTCACTTTTCAACTTAATTCCTGACAGGTTGGCTTCCATATGAAAGCCGCTATTGTTCCAGAAACGTGAATTCTTCTTAACCAGGTGAGCAAATTCCTCTTCGATCATGACATCGATAAAAATGGACGATTCGTCTTCAGAAAATTGGTATCCCTGAATTTCCCCGACTGGGACCTGCCTGTACAATACCTGTGAACCGACCGAGATTGAACCAAGTTGTCTGGTTTTGAGACGAATGTGCAGTCCTTTTGATGATGTATCGACGATCGGGGGCTGGTTTAATGCCTTGAATTGTCTTTGAGATGCACCGTCTCCAGGACGGATGGCGATATAATGCCCAGACATAATGGTATCCAGGCCGGAAACCCCGGACAAACTGACTCTAGGCTTGACCAACCAGAACATCGTATTGGTTTTTAATAATTGTTCTGAACCCAAATCAAAACCAACCTGAACTGTCACACCTTGCAAATCATCATGCAGAGTGATTTTATCAACTGTGCCAATTTCCAGGCCTTTGTATATCACTTTGGTTTTATCCTCAACAATACCATCTGCCGACTCGAATTCAATGAAGACAACTGGACCTTTGTCAACTAGATGTTTATAAAACAACCAGCCACTGATTAATAACGCAAGCAATGGTAGCAACCAGATTGATAGCATCAACCTGCGTGGGTGTAACTCGGGCACCGATGCCAGTGATTCAAAGTCTTCTGTATTACTCAGGTTTTTTTCTGCGTCAGTCATGGTCCCAAATGAGTCGTGTATCGAATGATTTCGCAGCCAGTATGGTTAATATGACGACTGCGGCAAAAGCAGTCGCCCCTTGACCCGCTTCAATTTCTGCAATCTGACCCAAGCTCACCAGAGCGGTGAGCAAGGCAATCATGAAAATATCCAGCATTGACCAGCGCCCGACAAATTCAATGAGTCTGAAAAGCAGTACGCGTTCTTTTCTGCTGAATGACCAGTGTTGTTGAACGGATATCAACAGCAGTATAATGCCGATTATTTTCAGCAGTGGCACCAGAAAACTCGCAATGAATACCAGAATAGCAATCGGGTAGAGACTGTGATCGAGAAGCTCAAGTATGCCACCCATGATGGTATGGGCCTGACCGGATCCGAATTGCTTGACAGTCATAATCGGTAGCAGGTTTGCCGGGATATACAAGATGGCACTGGTAACAACCAGCGCCCAGGTTTTTTGCAGGCTGTCGGGAATACGCTGATGCAATTGCGCTTGGCAGCGTTGGCATTTCATTGCATGCTGCCTTGCTGTCAAAGAAAATCCAGCTAATAATCCACAGCAATGGCAGGCAACCAGCCCGACATCAATGGCACGGTTCATTGTAATTTTCGCTGATTATGGATTGGATGTGACAAACGCTGCCAGAATTGCCATTCGTCGATCATGAAAGATAACAGACTGACAACTGTCAGCAAACAAATGAAGGCAAATAATCCGGTTCCCAGAAAAACGTCTGCAATGTCGGTTAATTTGACATAGGCGACGATAATTCCCAGCATATACACTTCCAGCATGCCCCATTCCTCGATTTGGTGATACCAGCGGAACAGGTGGTTGAGGTGGCGAGCGCGATAGTGAAATACCAGGCACAGTGAAACATAAGCGATGATTACCAGTTTGATCAATGGAATCAGGATACTGAATAAAAAAACGCTCGCCGCAATGAAAAACAATTGATGCTCAAACAATAAACCAACCGCAGATAACATGGTTGCCTGTTGTTGCTCTCCAAGCACCTTGAGTATCATGATAGGCAGACTGACGGCTGGGATGAACACGATCAAACCGGAAATGCTCAAAGCCAGACTGTGTTCAATTGAAAACGGGTGATTGGTATTGAGCAAGCTGTTGCAATTTGGACAAAACACGCTTTCAGAATTGTCTGCAGTTTTCAGGTTGATCAGACAATCGCAATAGTTGCATGCTGTCAATTGGCCTGCAATGAAATAATCTGGTTTTAACTTGTATTTTGACAAAATTATTGAAGATACCAGTCCACGTTTGAAACAGAAAGCCCGGCAGAATTCTTAGGCTATGCTTGTAAGTATTTAGTTGAGAAACTACAGGTTATCTGAAGTCATGTCGCTTTGCATTTGATTTATTCTGTTGGTTCTGATCCATCTACCGAATCTGAATAAAGACCAGCCTCTCAGTGCCAGTTCCAGACATAACATGACGCTCAAGATCGGAATGGTAATGACCGCTGATTTAATCCAGACGACAGCCCCGAGAATAAAACCGATAAAACCAGTGATAATAATCGATTGACTGTGAGGAAAGCGCACAAGAAATCCACTGAATACTCTAAACAGGCTTCTAGACATCAAATAAAAAGCTAGTAACAAGGCCAGTTTGGACGCATCATCGTCCAGTTCGGCAAGAATCATGATACTGAGAATCAGGTCCATGGTCGCCAGACTGACATGAACCAATGATGCTTCCTTGCTATTGGATATTAAAATGTCAAACAATCCAACCAGGGCGGAGGCAAGAATGACAAGCGCGGCCAGTGGCAGCCAGGAATTATGTCCAAACAAGATGCCAACGCCCGGGTTGATAGCTGACAAGGCAGCTAATACACCACCAAATATCATTAACATCAAACCACGAATCATGAAAAAACCATTCAAGACCGCTAACTGGTTAACGTCCATACGATGTTCATGATCGACCATAACGTAACTCCCTATTGTTTAGTTAACATATGACAGATGTGGAATATGGATACACTGACTCATATTCCAATCTGCTTCCACGGTTTAAACCAATGCCTGAATCACCGACAATTGCTGGTTGTCTACCGTATCAATTCTGACTGTTATTCTGTTCAGAAATTGAATCCCATACCAATGGTGTAAAACGTTTCACCATCGCCTGCATTTTCTCTGACATTGAACTGATAGGACATTTGCGCGACAATAAATGTTTTAGGTAAGACATAATATTTAATACCGGCTTCAGGACCAATGATGAAGCTTTCGCTCACTGAAGAACCATAGGTTGCACCGAAGCTGCCTCCGATAAACGGTTTCAGATTGGGTAAATTTGCAGAATTCAGATCGAAATGGTAATCGCCAAACACGCGAGTTGCGGCATTGCCTTCAAATCCATCGTTGGAATCCGCAAACGCAACATTCTGACGGATACCCCATTCGAATTCCTTAGTGGCAAACATACCGTACTGCACTGCAACACCTACCCCGGTACTGTCAAATCCAGAGCTACTGGTTCCTGAGCCAGCAATAATAATTTCCTGATCGCCAGCTTCCTGCTCGGCGTAACCCAAGACCGGTAAACAAAAAGCCACTAACAGTCCAAGAATTTTATAACGCTTCATGAGTGATCTCCTTAAAAGTTGCTTAAAAGTCTCCAGCTCAAAATGAAATTGTGTAGTATTCATATTTGCTGCGACACACTTGCAGACGCAGAAGCAAATCAAAAAGTCACAAGCAGGCCAAAAATTTTTGTAGCATTTTGATGATCAAAACATCATTAATTCATTTAACTACTTGATATTTAGTCTGTTTAATTTGGATTACGCGGATTTATTAAATTTAAAAAATAATGTGTGACTTCCTTTCTCAATTGTCAGTCAATAACAATAAGCGGTTTACATCGTTTTTAGCTATTGGTCTTCACGTCCTGAACAGCGATTTTTAATCGGAGTGAAATGGATAGCAAGGATCAGGAAGGTGTTCTGACGCATGGTACGAATCGCATTGAAAACAGATCTGACCAGGAATTGGTTAGCTCTGTACAAGTCCGTGATGAGACTCACCTGAAAGCATTTGAGGCATTAATGACGCGCTACGAACCTGGAATTTATCGAACTGCGTTAAGAATGATGAACAATGCTTCTGACGCAGAAGACATTACCCAGGAGGTTTTCCTCAAAGCGTATCGCGCGCTACCAGGGTTCCGGGGATCGGCGAGTTTTAAAACCTGGGTATATCGAATATTGCATAATGAGTGTATGGATTGTTTTGCAACGCGCAAAAAAACCAGTCAGATTGATGAATCAGTGGCTGAAAGTAAAATTGTTTTCAATTCGACCAGCGATCACAGTGAATCAGACTTGATCTTGAGTGATCACATACAGAAAACTCTACATAATCTCACAGATCAGGAACGTGAGATGATTACTTTACGATTTGTATCGGATTTAAGTCTCAAGGACATGGCACAAACACTGAATATTTCATTGAGTGCCACCAAAATGCGATTCTACAGAGCCCTGGAACGATTTGAACGTGAATATCGAAACATCGAAGAAGAACACACCTGAATCGAATGAAAACAGAAAATCCCAGCAGCAACTCACACCAATTATCAGGAGAAGCCATGAAACGAACACATCGACAACGTGAATTATCCATTGGTCAGCTTTTTGCCAATGATCGGGAGGCAACAGTGAATCGTGACAGAATTGACTCTGTCATGAATCAGATCAAAACCGAGCAAAGCATGCAGGAACTCGCCAGTTTTGCCTTGATTAATATCTGGTTGACATTGTTACAACTGGGGTCAGTATTTTTTGTGATGGCGTCACATCAGAAAAACTCACATCGACGGGAGTCGCGCAAATGATGATCAGGAACGTAACTCACATTACCGAGCAGATGAGGAATAACGCATGACTGTAGATTTTTTTACTGATGCTTTTATCAAATCGGTGACTGCCTTTTGGGTTCAACTCGCTCAGTTTCTGCCGAATCTCATCGCTGGGGTATTGATTCTTTTGATTGGGTGGATTATCTCGACAATGATCGCCAAGCTGGTTGGAGCCCTGACCAGAAAAGCCGGTCTGGATCGCGCCAGTGAATCAGCCCAGGTTGATGATGTGTTATCAAACGCGGGTTTCCGCAATTTTAAAACCCGACCCTCGCAATTTATCCGAAAAGCAGTGTTCTGGTTGATTATGATGCTGTTTTTTATCAGTGCCGCGGATACCTTTGGACTAAAAAGCCTGTCCACCACAATCGATACATTTGCGTTGTTTATTCCTCGCATCATTGCTGCCATGCTGATTTTGATTCTTGGATTGTTCGCATCACGCGCTTGTGGAAAAGCGCTACAAAAAGCGACTGCAAGTATCGGTATGGATCACTCCAAATCATTTGGAAGTTTTATAACCACCATTCTCTCTATCGTATTTGTGGTACTGGCATTATCACAGTTAAATATTGATACGACGCTGTTGAATACTGTAATTCAAATCATTTTTTCCGCCATAGCAGTTGCTGTTGCATTGTCGCTTGGTTTGGGGACTCGTCAGCTTTCTCAGAATATCGTTTATGCGAATTACGCCAGAGATAGTTTTCAGCAAGGCAGTCGGATCAAGTTCATGGATCACCAGGGAACAGTGGTTCGAGTCGGAACTGTAGAAACAACCATTGAGTCCGATGACGGGAAATTGGTTCACATTCCCAACAGCCTGTTGATGACATCGGTGATTGAAGAATTCAGTGAGCAGCTTGAAACCGACATTGGTCAGGATGCGGATGGTGATTAGTGAGATGGAGTGGTTTTACATAAGATAACTTTAGTCACTCAAAATACTGCCGCCAGCGTTACCAGTTAGTATAGAAACGCATTTTGTCAGATAATCTGTAAGCTCTGCTGGTTTTCAAGATTGCTGATGGATTCTTGAAAGGACTCCACGTCGTCACCAACTTGTTGAGGATCATGAAATTTGGCCAAATGAAACAATGCATCGCCTTCGTAAACCAGAGGAAGCTCGCTGCGACCGATGATCAGTCCTTTTGCCGGGGCAACAATTTCGATTGTTTGCAAGTTGACCGGGTCGGTGATATCACCCAGCAGATCACCCTTATTGACCAATTCTCCCAATGGTTTGGTTGATCTAAAAATTCCACTGCTTTCGGCACGTAACCAACTGGATGAGCGAGCGATATACGGCTCAGCGGGCGTGGTCTGTCGGGATTTTGTTTTTGGTAACATCTTTAAAAAACGCATCACGTTCATGACGCCTCGGACACCGGCACGTATCGAGATTTCATCAAATCGAAGTGCTTCACCGGCTTCATAAACCAACATGGGAATATGAAGTTCATTGGCAGCAGCGCGTAACGATCCATCGCGTAAATCAGCATTAATCAACACCGGCACTTTAAAGGCCTGGGCCATGCTCAGCGTTTTTTCATCATCCAGGTTGGCTCTGATTTGTGGCAAGTTACTGCGGTGAATAGCCGCTGTATGTAAATCTATGCCATGCGTACATTTTTCAACAATTTCAGTCAGTAGCAAGTTGGCCAGACGAGCTGCCAGCGACCCGGATGTCGAGCCCGGAAAAGAGCGATTCAGATCGCGCCGGTCTGGTAAATAGCGTGAATGATGGATGACACCATAAATGTTGACCATTGGGATTAAAATCAGCGTACCTGACACCCGTGCGAGCGTTTTGTGAGACAGTAAACGGCGTATAATTTCAATCCCGTTTAATTCATCACCATGAACCGCTGCGCTGACAAACAACGTCGGGCCACTGCGCCTGCCGTGGATAACGTGTATTGGCAATGTGGTCGATGTATGCGTATACAGTGTTGGCAATTCAAGATTGAGCTGGGAACGGGTGCCTGGTTGAATTGTCTGTCCAGCTAATTGTAACGCCGGGTTTCTGGTTCTGGTTGGAGGTAGCATGGAAAGTTAATAAACGTTTATCCGGCTTCAACTTTCATAAACGTTTGGTGCTGAATCATTGACTTGTACATTGCTTCGTTTTATGTGCTGCTGTTAATGATCGTATCATGTGGAATTAGTTGTTCAATCTGGAGCACGTATGTTGTGTAATTCATTACACGATATAGAACAGGGAAGCTCACAAAGGTTCTAATTGGTTAACCTTTTCCTCTGGTTTTCGATCTGTTCTGAGACTGGCTGGATCCGTGTACTTTTTTCTCGATAAATTCAATAATCATACCGGCAATATCTTTATTGCTGGCACTCTCGATTCCTCTTAAACCCGGTGATGAATTGATTTCCATCACTAAAGGTCCGTGGTTGGAGCGCAATAAATCGACTCCGCACACATTCAATCCCATGATTTTTGCAGCTCGCACAGCCGTTGATCGTTCCTGCGGTGTCAGTCGAACCAGTGAGGCGCTTCCTCCCCGGTGTAAATTCGACCGGAATTCACCTTCTGGACCTTGACGCTTCATTGCGGCGACGACTTTGCCATCAATGACAAAACAGCGAATATCACTGCCTCCCGATTCCTTGATATATTCCTGGATCATGATATTCGCATTCAGCCCCATAAATGCCTGAATCACACTTTCAGCCGCTTTATGTGTTTCAGCGAGTACAACTCCAATACCTTGTGTTCCTTCCAGCAATTTAATGACCAATGGCGCGCCGCCGACTTCCTTGATCAAATCCTGGATATCATCAGGGTTATGTGCAAAACCGGTCACAGGTAACCCAACACCTTTACGGGCCAATAACTGCATCGAGCGCAACTTGTCGCGTGAACGGGTGACAGCAACTGATTCACTGAGTGGGAATACATTCATCATTTCAAACTGCCGAAGCACAGCAGTTCCATAGAAAGTGACCGATGCACCGATACGCGGTATAACAGCATCAAACTGATCCAGTTTTTCCCCCTTGAAATGAATTGTCGGCTTCAGTGAAGTGATGTTCATGTAACACTTAAGAACGTCGATGACTTTAACTTGATGCCCCCGCTCCTCAGCACTTTCTTTCAATCGTCGTGTTGAGTAGAGCGATTCGTTTCTTGACAGGATTGCTATTTTCATTGTGTTTGGATCAGTCTATGTTGTGAAGTGATAATGGATTGCCTTGCAGATAGGAATGCAATGGGTCTACGATAAAACGGTTAACCATTGCAGTTCTGCCCAGTAGCATTCTGAACTTCATTGTATCGCGATTTGTGAGATTGACTTCGGTTTTAAATTGAATATTACCAATGACCAGTGTGGTCAATATAAAATAACGATTTTCTTCATGACCACCTGAATCGGATACCAGACGTTGATTGACCACCGGCGCATCGCATTCAATACTATTATCGGTATTATCCTGTTCTGGATGGACTCCGAATCGAACTCTTAGTTGTTGGTCCTGGTAATATGGGTCGACAAAAAAAGCATGGATTGAAGAAGTTCTTGCTCCCGTATCAATTTTTACTTTGATCTGATCGATGCCAAGTTCTGGTACAGCGGCCCATTCACGCCAGCCAAGTACATTCAAATTACCTTGTACTGTATTTGTCATCATTGCATCCAAATTGTCCAGTTTCTGGTGTGTCATTCTCTTGTTCAATACAAGCTGAAGGTTGCATCTATAAACTGTTATACTTATACACTAAACTTCGTGTTATTGCTGTCATAATTTTCTATTTTAAGGGTCAAAATTGGCTTCTATGGATTCCTTCTATATATATGATTTACATATTAAAAACAATAAAATCACACCTGAATAATTTAATCTATTAAGGCTCTAAAATTGCTTCACCATTGAGAAAGTAATCAAAAGGAGCAGACAACATGATTTAAGCTTACGAAAGATCAAGTAGGCTGGCCCCTTGGTTGGAGCCTGTTTTACCACTGGATCAAGCGACAGCGATCAAAACCATTACGGGATTGGATGCCAGGTTTGAGACGACAATTAACAGGATTTAGGAACTACTACGGATTGCCTGATAATAGCCGGAGCCTAGAACGGTTGTACAGCCACGTACTGCATAGCCTGTTCAAGTG
>JAHZJL010000054.1 GCA_022600935.1 Gammaproteobacteria bacterium | reverse complement strand
CCGCTAATAACAGCAACCTGTTGCCCCCAGTCTGGTAATTCAACCACTCGTTCCTCCAAGTCCGGGAAAATATACAAGTATTGACTGTTAAGCAAATCAAGTCCTTGTTCTGCAAGACGAGGCAATTGTTTACGCCAGTCTTTACCGATCAGCACTTGATCGGCACTTGCTGTATCCAGTAACTGTATCGCCAGCTGTTGCGCTGCAATTTGCGTAGGGTCTGCATCAATTACAGCAACACTCAACAATGGCCATTTGCTCTTATCTGGACGTGGCGGATAGCTTTGTGTGCCAGCCCGCCACAATTGGCTGTTACCTTTCACGGTGATATTGTCTTGTTCTATTCCAGACTTCCAGTCTATTAATACACTACTGTTTCCAGGTAATGGTGGATATTTTTGTAATAGTTTAGGTGTTCCAAACCACAACGTATCAGCATTTAACTGTTGAATCTTATCTGTGGGTTCAGATCCTGTATTGATTAATTCAGGTGCATGAGGTCGAATTGCTAAAGCACTGGTAATCAAAGCCACCAAGCTTAATCCAGCCAACAACCCAGTTAACAAAGTGGTTTGTCGATCGCACCGCAGTTGCAGACTGTAATCAGATTGACCACCCATCCCAGCAATCATCAATTGCTGAAAACTCTCACATGGTAAATCTGTTGCATGATACGGTAATACGATCCATTGATCATACCCATGTTTGGATTGATCCTCAGAGTGATTAACTGGCCAATCCAGAAATGTATATTGCGCCAGGTGTTGCTTGACTGTTTTGCGCAGTTCTTGGTGACAGTGTAAGTCATGCAGTTGTTGGGCTGCTTGCGGCAAGGTTTCCGGAAGCCATAACTGTAATAGCGCTGTTTCCAAATGCAATGCATGTTGCTGTGGACTGTTTTTCCAGGGCTTTTTGGCAGACTGTTGTTGCAATAAGCGGTTGTCGATTTCAGCATAGCGACGCAACCAGAATTGCACAGCCTGGCGTGCTAATGCTGGTTGCGTTTGGATTAATTCGGTGAACTGGCGTAAATGTTTATGGCGTTGTTGACTAAAATCCAGTCCGGTTCCGGCGGGTCGCGCATAGCCTTGTTGAAGCTTGCTTAACTGCCAGGCACAATCGAGCTGCATGGCATCGTGCAGCGCGCGAATTTCACCGATCATTAGACTGCGCTGTGGTAGTGAGCAAGCTAATGCCCAGTGGTGAAGATCATCCAGCTTATACTCCGGTATAACCAGTTCGCTGCTCTCGACTACTCCCTGACGCGCAAGCCATGCGCTCGCTTGTCGTGGTATTACATTGTTCAATGCGTAGGGTTTTAGCAGCTGCGATAAAGTGCCTGGCTGCTGGCTACAATCAACCATGCACAGTGCATCCCAGTCGCTCAATTGTTGCAGAAGCTGATGACTGTGCGGTAAATTCATCGCATCCATGGCATTCAAACTATCGGTGTCCAGCAGGATTAATATAATCGGCTGGTTTTGTGGTTGCGGATCTTTAAGACTCCAAATGTTTGAACCCTGAGAATCTCTGACATGATCTGGAAACCCATGAAAATAACCACGTTGCACATCCAGATTGGACTGTAACAAGGTATTAATGATTTCATCCGCAAGTCTGGATAAATCCCTGTTTTCACTGGCTTGATCTTGCCAAAGCCATATTTCCCGCAGCTGTGTAGCCGGCTGGAAATGCACACTGGGCAAACCACTACGAGCAGTTTCCCGAACGCTGCGAGCTATATCCAGACGTGAGAGGGGAATATCAGTGATCACATGCTGGATTCCCCAGGTCATTTCGCGTCGCTCATCGCCATTGAGTAAAAAATAATCCTGGCTATCCTGTATAGGAGGCAGATAAAACTGACATTTCGCACTCATCACTGGTGGTTTTGGCTGACGAATACGGCTACGCAGTTTTGCCTGATGCAATAGCCAGAAAAAACCCAACCCGCTGCCAAACAGCAACAGTAGAGGTGCTAACAGATAATGGCTGAGTGGATGGTTGGTGATGGTGATTTCAGGTTTCCAGAGTTTTATGGTTTTCTGGAGTTTGGGGGTGTGCTTGATGACTTGATCAGTGGTTTTCGGGTTTTCTTTTGTTGGTTTGGGTATTTCGGGTTTATTATTCGGAGCGGTTGGAATCGGTTGTATCAGGATTACAATCAAAAACAGTAATCCTATGGTTAACAAACTGATCATGCCTGTTCTAAAAACATTCAGCGGTTTGCGAGGTTTTTTTTGATCGTTCTCTGAATCGTTTATACCCTCGTTTTTTTGATCTACTGGTAGATCGTCAGCCTGCTGCTGAACTGATACCTGGTTTTGTTGATTGTTTGTTTTAACAAACGCATCAAACGGGATTAGTTGCTCATAAATACGGCGAATTGTGCGTCGCTGTTCTTCACTATTGGCCAGTAAAACACAGAACAGTTCGCACAATTGTGGACGAGATAATACAGGTGTTCGTGAAAACACAGATTGTAAACGCTGTAATTCGGTGATTCCTACAGCAATACCTGACAAGCGTATGTGGGTTAAAAAACGATCTAGGTCGATATCTTGTAGGTGATCCAGGATGGGCATGTTGTATTACCAAACTGTGCCTGTTGTGGCTACGGTTAGAATTGAAAACATCGTAGTGGGTCTGGTGGGCAAAAAACCTGCCCACCTTACATTAAGTACCTGACTATAATTAATTTAACATTTTGCTGGTCTTTTTTCTCATCATCAGGGTTGCATCAACAGTTACATAGCTCAATATGCGCCTGGAGATGCGTCTTGAAGCTGAAAATAAATCTTGCGCAAAATTTTGTTAAATTAATTATAGTCAGGTACTTATTCACCATATTTTATTTGATCGTTGCAGCTTTGTGCGTTTCCCCAATGGACCGGATAAACCCCTTGTTTGACATATCGATGAAACGTTGAATGCGGCCAGTCGACAACCTTGCTTACCAGGCCGTGTTTTACCGGGTTGTAATGAATATAATCAACATGGCGTCGGTAATCATTGTTATCTCGAATTTGGTG
>JAHZJL010000005.1 GCA_022600935.1 Gammaproteobacteria bacterium | reverse complement strand
ATTCCCAACAATTGATCGATTGCAAAGACTGGTGAAAAAAGACCCCGAATACTGATAAGCCCAGACATTAAACTTGATGTGTTGGGAATTGGATATACTTTAGGTGTGTTAATCACCTCTGATTCGATTCCTTCAGGGATGATGAAACCATATTGACCTACGGTAAACCCATAACGAAAATTCAAGGCTTCAATTTCAACTTGCATTTTCGGTGAGGTTTGTATGTACAGAGTTGTTTAATAGTTGATGTTCACTCATCAAAATTTTAGATTATTGCCAATTTTATCAATGGTGCTTTGCAATGTTTGGTTAAATAATGTGTAGCTTAAATTTAAGCTTAGACTGCTTTTACGTGATTGATAAGGTCAGTGTCTTGATAAGGTTTCTGGATCAAATCTTTCGCGCCTTGCATTTGAGCCCATAAACGATCAGCTTTCTGACCTTTGCTTGAGACAAACACAACGGGTAAATTCTTGGTTTCAGGAGAGTTGGTCAGCTCACGGCAAGCAGCAAAGCCATCCATCTCAGGCATGACAATATCCAGAAAAATTAAATCAGGGCGATATTTTTTTGCTTTTTTAATGGCTTCTTTACCATTTCCGGCTTTGATTACCTGACACCCTGCCTGTTCAAGGATTTTGGCCATGTTGATGATTTCAGTTGGTGAATCATCACAAATCAAAATCTTTTTCATTACTCTCTCCTAGCGATGCATATACAAGTTTGTTCTGGCTGAATTAATTAGTTTTGAAGTTTTCCAGCCAATTTCCCATGCGACCTAACAATTTATAGAATTCCTCATGTACTATTGGCTTGGTCAGGTAAGTTGTACACCCTGCCATTACGCCTTTTACCTCATCCAGTGGCGAGGTTTTTGCGGACAGCATGATGATTGGGGTCTTTTTATATTGAGCGAGCTTGCGGATTTGACTACAGGTTTCAAAACCATCAATTCCCGGCATCATCACATCCAGAAAGATAATATCGAATTGATTTTCTGAAACTTGTTGTAAACACTCCTCACCTGATAACGCAAAATTTCTGTCAGAGTTAAATGGGGCCTTGTCTAATTCTATTTCCAGTGCTTTGTGAATGAGCATGCTGTCATCTACAATAAGTATTCGATAGGCCTTTACATCTTGATTATTAGTTGTTTCGGTAATCGATTGATTTGAAGATGTGTCATTGTTTGATTTCGTCGAATGAACAGCTTTGGGTGTTGATTGGTCTTGTAAGTGTTGTTGTTCAGTTGTCGAACGGTTTTGTCGATTTACAGGTTTGATATCGATCCCATCCAATACTCTCAATACCCGAATGCTTAATAAAGGCGGTTTGATAGAATACTTGGAGGGATCAGTGGAATTGCCAAAATACACAATTGTTTGATGTGATTTTGCAGTCTGATCAGGGTTATCAGAGATCAGGACTGAAGACTGGTTACTGTTATTGTCCTCGACAAAAGCATATTTTCGAGTTCGATTTTCGGAAAGTTTCAAGATGTTCCTGATTTTTGAGGCATGTTCTTCAGGGATATCCAGGATGCTGACACCAATTGGATAGACCTGGCCTTGTTCGGTTTTGTTATTTATTGTGTGAAGTAGAGATGAATTCATATTTGGGCGGCCACACTAATTATTAATATCTGTAATTTGTCACTTATATATAAATATAGGAGAGAATTTTCAGCTGAAGAGGGCTACTTCAGGTTTTTTGAACGAAGTCCTGAAAATGACACAATGATTCAAGTTTTAAACAGTCATGCCGAGTCAAGCTTACATATCAGGGTACACATAATCTTGCGATATAAGTCATTGATTATGTATTTTAAATTTTAAATTGTTACTCTTTAACAATGTCGATGTTGGATACAGATTTAAGAATTCGTTGCATGCAGTATCACGATTGTGCAGTTTTATTATCATTACAGCTAACAGTACAGCTGATTGATTTTGGTTATCCGACGTAAATCGATTCAGATTGGTTTTGGTTGAATTATGGGATCTGTTGAACTATCTCACCCTTTGTATAAACGACTACAGTACTGTTTAGGTCGGGATCGGCATCGCCTTGGAACAGATTTAAAGAATTTGTTGAGAAGACGACAAATGAATCCTGATGCGAATGATGTCAAGGCCTTTGAAACACTGTCAATTCGCATTGAAAAGTCAATTGAATCGCGCAACCGGCGCCAGCAATCTAAACCCGGAATTCACTATCCCGATCTTCCAGTCTGTGACAAAGTTAATGACATCATTTCTGCAATCACAGCTCATCAAGTGGTGATAATCTGTGGTGAGACTGGCTCTGGTAAAACGACGCAATTACCAAAGATCTGCTTGCAAGCCGGGCGCGGAATTCAGGGTTTGATTGGACACACCCAACCAAGGCGAATTGCCGCAAGAACAGTTGCCTCGCGGATTGCAGAAGAGTTAGGTTCCTCGATTGGTGATACGGTTGGTTATAAAATCAGGTTTCATGACCGGACTCGGTCCAATAACTTGATCAAGGTCATGACTGACGGGATTTTGCTGGCTGAGACTCAAGCAGATCGTTTTCTCAATGAATACGACACCTTGATTATCGATGAAGCGCATGAGCGCAGTCTGAACATCGATTTTTTGCTGGGGTATCTAAAATGGTTACTGCCACGCAGGCCGGATCTGAAAGTGTTGATTACTTCGGCAACTCTGGATACAAAAGCGTTTTCACAACATTTTGACCAGACCCCGGTGATTGCAGTCGGTGGACGATCCTATCCCATCGATATCCGTTACCGTCCAATTGCAGATCGCGCTGAAAAAGACAGTATCAGCGCTGAACACAGGGCGTTGCTGGACTCAGTGGCTGAAATCCGGGAGCAGGAATCCGGCGACATCCTGGTGTTTTTCAGTGGTGAGCGTGATATCCGTGAAGCAGCAGAGATTTTAAGCAAACACGGTCAGCGCCAAAATGAAATCCTGCCGTTGTATTCCAGGCTGAATATAAAAGACCAGCAGCGTGTATTTGAAAAACACAAGCAACCACGCATTATTCTGTCCACAAATGTTGCCGAGACTTCGCTGACAGTCCCTGGAGTGCGGGCTGTTATAGATTTTGGCAAGGCGCGTATCAGCCGTTACAGTTACCGTAGCAAATTGCAACGCTTACCTGTTGAGCCAGTTTCTCAGTCAAGTGCCAGGCAACGTGCCGGGCGTTGTGGTCGGCTGGGTCCCGGAATCTGTATACGGCTTTACTCGGAAGAGGATTTTAACCAGCGTCCTGAATTTACCGAACCGGAAATATTAAGAACCAATCTGGCAGCGGTTATTCTGCAAATGACAGTGATGCGGTTAGGAGATATCCAGTCGTTTCCTTTTGTTGAAGCGCCTGGTCATAAAATGATTCGAGATGGCATCAAGACGCTGATAGAGCTGAAAGCGTTTAATGACAACGAGCGCATTACAAAGCTGGGCAGGCAGTTGGCCCGACTTCCAGTTGATCCCCGCCTTGGGCGAATGCTGCTGGCTGCTAACGAAGCTGGATGTCTGACTGAACTGTCAATCATTACCGCGGGTCTGAGTATCCAGGACCCCAGAGAGCGACCTGTCGATCAGACCAAAGCCGCTGATAAGGCCCATCAGTCTTTTATACACGAAGATTCTGATTTTCTCGGTTTACTGAATATCTGGAACAGTTATCTAGACAAGAAAGCCCGGCTCTCCAATCGCAAATTAAGACAATATTGCCGGGATAATTTTCTGTCTTACCGACGCATGCAGGAGTGGCACGACATTCATTGTCAGTTACTGGAGATTGTCAAAGGTCAAATGAAATTCGTCTTCAATGCAGAACTGGCTCATTATGATGCGATTCATCGTGCAATTCTGCCCGGACTTTTGTTACACGTTGGTATGCGTGAAGATAGCGTTGAATATCAGGGATTACGGAACAAGCGGTTTTTTTTGCATCCGGGTTCGGTATTATTTGAAAGCAAACCCAAATGGGTCGTCAGTGCGGAACAGACAGAAACTACGAGATTGTTTGCCCGCACGGTGGCCAAAGTGAAACCATCCTGGATTGAGTCCTGTGCCAGACACTTATCCAAGCGGGAATTGTTCGACGCACACTGGTCGCGCAAACGCAAACGAGTCTTTGTATACGAACGAATTCTGCTTTCCGGGTTGGTGTTGGTGCCGAGACGCAGAATTCCCTATGATACCTGTGATCGAACGGCTTCCCGAGAGATTTTTATTCGTTCGGCTCTGGTGCAAATGGAGTTTTCCTGTCAGGCTGAGTTTTTCAAACACAACCGGGCATTGATTGAAGCTGTCGAATACCTGCAGCATAAACGACGCAGGCCGGATTTAATGGTGTCTGACGAGCAACTGTTTGAGTGGTTTGATGCGCGGTTGCCTCAAACCATCTGGGATGGACATACCCTGGATCAGTGGTTGGCAAAGTCAAGTCATGAACAAACAGAAGCGCTGAAACTCAGCATTAATGATGTGTTGAAAACGGAGCAATCAGAACATATCAACCGCTTGTATCCGGATCAGTTTAAATGTGGTGAACACAGTGTTCAGCTTCAATACCTTCTTGAACCTGGACATCAGCTCGATGGCGTGTCTGCGGTTATTCCCTTGCATCAACTGAGTCAATTAAATCCATTACAGTTTCAATGGCTGGTTCCAGGATTATTATATGACAAGCTGTGTGGGTTAATTCGCACCTTGCCTAAAGCCCTGCGCAAGCAGTTTGTACCAGTGACTGATTGTGCCCGAGAGTGCCAGGAGCAATTGGAGTTTGGTTGCGGCTCTCTGCATGAGCAATTAATAGCCAGTTTAAAATCCCGCTCCAATGTACATCTGACATCAGCAATGCTGGATGAAAATGGACTGGATGATTATCTGCGTATGAATTTTGTGATTGTTGATGGCGACCAAACGCTTGGTGTGTCCAAAGATCTGGAGGCATTGCAAAGACAATTTATGGGGGATGCTGTTAAAGCGTTTTCAAACGTTGCTGAAACAGTTTTTAATAGCGACATAAGCCGGGAATGGACATTCGGCGAGATTCCAGACAAGTTGAGCAGCAGGCTACAGTCTGATCAGGTCTCCGGGTTTCCTGCATTAACAGCTCATCGGCAAGGCGTTCGCATTGAACTCTATGAAACCGAGAAACTGGCTCACTATCAACATCGAAACGGGTTGATCTGTTTGCTTGGTTTTTCCTTGAAAAAGGAACTGGACTATGTGCGTAGAAAAATCCTGACCAATGTACAGGCTCAATTACAATACAATCTCTTACCAGCCAATACATCAGGTACCGGCAGTCAACATACCGATTACTTTGAAGAGATTTACACGCTGATTCTCGCAGCGACGTTTCTTGAAGATGGGATTGAGATTCGAACTCAGCAACAGTTCGAAGCAGTGTTCAATGAACATAAATCGAAACTGATACAGAATGCCAATGACATTCAGCAACTGCTTGTGGAGATATTACAATCCCGTCAATCAGTTATTCAGAAAATCAACCAAAAGCAGATGACCAAAGATGTCAGTAATGACATGATCCAGCAAATCAATTGCCTGTTTTATCAAGGGTTTTTAAGTCAAACACCATTTCCGCAAATTAAACAATATCCGCGTTATTTGAAAGCCATGCACTATCGAATGGACAAAGCTTCCGAAAATATTTGGAGAGACCAGCAAGCACTTGCAGAGTTGCACACCTTATGGGAGCCATTCTGGAATTCAGTCACAAATTCGACAATTCATCAATTGACTCCTCCGGCAATGGATACATTTCGCTGGAGCCTGGAAGAATTAAGAGTCTCATTGTTTGCCCAACAGCTTAAAACAGCTTATCCTGTTTCAATTAAACGTCTTGAAAAACAATGGCATGAGCGTATCTAACCCAAGATAAAAAACCCTGTATGTATAATTCATGATTAATTTTAATGACAGATGACAAGCGTTTTGCTCCGGCTTGTGAGCGAAATCGAGAACCCATTCTCGCAATACTCGAATCAGCGTTTCAGTCTGTAAAAACCGTCCTGGAAATCGGCAGTGGAACTGGTCAACATGCTGTTTATTTTGCCCGGAACATGCCGTGGTTGATGTGGCAACCATCTGATCTTAAAGATAATTTAACATCTATACAGGCCTGGTCTGAAGAAGCAGGGCTGGGCAATTTATTGCCTGCATTGGAGCTGGATGTAGATCAAGGCCAATGGCCGCAACAGTATTTTGATGCGATTTTTACCGCGAATACATTACATATTATGTCCTGGAATCACGTCCAGATGTTTATGCAAAATGCCGCTGGGAGACTAAACTTAAATGGATACCTGGGGATATACGGCCCGTTAAATTATAATGGACAATACACGAGTTCCAGCAATGCACAATTCGATCAATGGCTTAAACAGCAATCACAACACAGCGCAATCCGAAATTTTGAAGACATGTGTGTATTGGCCGGTCAGCATGCGCTCCAGTGCCAGCACGACCATGCAATGCCAGCAAATAATAGATTATTGTTGTTCAGGAAAACAAAGTAGAGTGGGAATTGCTGTTATTTATTTGTGTGTTTTAATGGGTATGATTTGGCCATTGCAAAGTCAGGCCGATATTTTTAAATATGTCGATCCCAGCGGTCGGGTTTATTTCACCGACAAGAAAAAAAACAAATACTATAAACGTGTTGTCAAGACCAGGAAATACAACTATTCAAAATCCAGGCGATCAAGTTGGAAATTACTCAAACAGCGCCGTAAGAAAGTCGAACCGATTGTTGCCAGAGTCGCTGATAAACATCAGCTTGATCCAAAGTTGTTACATGCAATTATCAGAGCAGAATCAGCATATGACCCGCTTGCGGTATCCCATGCAGGCGCTGTCGGATTAATGCAATTAATGCCAGCAACAGCCAGACGCTTTGGTGTAACCAATCGCCGAGATCCTGCACAAAGTATCGAAGGTGGAGCGCGTTATTTAAAGACACTGTTAAAACAGTTTCGATCAAAAGATCTGGCGATTGCTGCATACAATGCTGGTGAGGGTGCCGTACAAAAATATGGAAATCGTATTCCTCCATACAAAGAAACGCGCACTTATGTCAAACGTGTATTGCAAAACTATCGTAATGAATAACCAGATACTGATCTGAATAATTGATCGTTATCAATGGTTGTCCGGGTATTGTCTGTTTGCAATCAAAACTCTATTCAACCATCAGAAAAACCACGATTGGTCTAAGAAGCTGTCTGGTTAAAAAGATATCTGCTGCAAAGCCCTTGAAATCGGTGTATTGTTTCGCGGCTTCTCGTTAAACAGCACAACTATTCGCCTCGAAGCATCAAAACAATCCTCTCGATTCAGGAACTTTTCGCTCGGACATTTTTTTCCAGACAGCTTCTAAATGCTTTTGACCAATCGTGGTTAACCGGGTTAGACAGTCAAGATATCATGGTCATTCGAACCAAACCACGACGATTAAGACCTGTCACCTGATTTTTTCAAGTTAGAGTATCCTGTCAAGACCCCGATTCCACTCAACATCAACCAAAGCGCTGCTGGAAGAGGTATGACAGTTGGGTCGACTCTTATTTCGGTATTAATAAATTGAACTGTGTTGTCAATAACAGTTCCACTGCCATCAAGAAATCCGTCAACAGTGCCTCCAATGCTGGATAACAAAACAGGGAAGTTACCCGTGATTCCAGTGGTATTAAATGTAACTGTAAACAGACCGATTGATGAACCTGATACTGCGGGATTTAAAAATGGGACAGTACCTAATGTTTGTACCGTATTCGCTGCATTATTGATGTCTGTACTTGTTACTCCTCCCCATGCAGAGCCATAGACGACATTGGCTTCATTGGGAGTGTCTACGAATGCTGGACTGGAATCGAAATTAACCACCATGCCAAATCCGAATAACGATGTGCCTTCAGTGTCTGTTCTGACGTTCAAACTAAACGAAGCCCCGGGAGCGACAGTGATAAACGGGTCAGGTGTACCGTCCAGGTTGTTATCAACAAAAACAACGACTGCATGTGCCGGGGAAATCAGGCATGCGATTATTGTTAATTTAAGAGCAAGCGATGTGATTGTTTTCAAAATATATTACCTCCATAAGTTTTGAAATAAATTGATTATGCATTTTTAATGTCTATCATTCGGTTATTCATCGATAACTATTGATTCAAGACAATCCAAACGTCCGAAGTCCTGAGCGAACAAAAATGCATCAGAGTTATCGATATCGCCGTCGTTGTCAAAATCCGCATCAGGGTTGTAATTGGTATCGGCTCTGGTTGAACCAAATGCTTGCGCAAATACAAAGGCATCTGAATTATCGACATCATTGTCATTGTCAAAATCGCCATTGCAAGGCGTTCCTATCGCTGAAAGAATTGCAGCATCTGTCTGAATCAACCCGAAACCACTATCAAAATCGAACCCAACAGGTAGATTATCAACACCTGGGTCTGCAAGAGGTCCCGGTGGGCCTCGTCTGACTATATCAATTGCAGTGGTTTCCATGAACGCATAAACTTGATCGGGAGTCAGTGAACCAGTACCACCAGCGGCTTCAAGCATTAGCGCAGCGGCAGCTGCGGCATGTGGAGCTGCAGCAGACGTACCAAAAAAATTGGGGAATGCATCAGCATCAAATGCAACATCATTGCCGAAAAATGTCGTATTGACTCCATCCGGAGCAACGATTTCAGGTTTTTGCCTTAGTTCAGAGATGGCATTACCGTTGATATCGAACAATATCGGTGTTCCCCCTGCGGATGAAAAATTGTTGAGAATTGGTGTTGTTGCAAACGGGAATTCAGGAGTTAACGCGAAAACAGCTGCACCCACAGCTTCTGCGCCAGAAGCATTGGCATGACCCACTGAAGTACTGCTATTAGTGGCATATTCATTGATGCTGCCTCCGAGCATTAAATATTTAAGAAAGTTATTGGACGCGCCGCTATTTCTTGAAATTGCAATAAAAGCAGTTAAAGGACCGCCGGTTACATTTGGGCCGAGAATTTCTATCGGGTCATTTCCAAAATTATCGAACAGGCTAAAAACAGGGCAGTTGGTTGGTGTCACTGCCATTGTATTATCTAAACATACGAATATGTTGTAATTTGATCCCGAGCCTGGAACTCCGCTCACAGAAAAATAAGGCTCTGCCCATTGCAGCACGATAGGCGTTACCCCAATTGGTAACGTGATTTGCTGATAAATATCAACACCGGCTCCCGAGTCAAAATCATGTAGATCATCTCCAATTCCAGGAACTTGTACACCGCTTGGTCTGAAAGCTGACTCATACGAATTTCTGCCAGAATTTCCTGCTGAAGAAAAATAGGCTGCTCCTGCAGCTTTGACTGTATCAACTGCCTGGGCAATAACGCCATCCTGGAAGAATGGTTCAGCCAAAAACAATACATCATCATTGATAACATCAGCGCCACTTTGCTGTAATTCCTGGATGCCATTGGCAAAATCAGCTATGCCGTTGGATGCAGTATGAAAAGACTGCGATGCGCCTGGGGCAATATCAGTAATGATCTGCATCATCGCCCGACCTTCGTCAGTACCATTGGGACATACGCTATCATCAAGTACATTCACGCCGGAAGGTAAATCGCCTGAAATAACATTTGCTGCAGCATTCCCCAGACAGTCATAGCTATCGGATAGAGTCCCGATTGTAATGCCGTTACCATTGACATTAAAAGTTGAGCGGGCGATATCTGAACGCATCGCTACATCCCCCTGACTAGTCGTGCTGCCTGCATTTTGAACGGATAGTGCTGGCCTGACAGTGTTTAAACTGTCAAAGCCGCTCATGTTGTCAATCGCATTAATCGGGCATGTGGCAGAAACCACCTTTTGATAAGACTTAATCGATTTACAGCCAACCGTGTTTAAATCATCAATCAGTGAATCAGCATCTCTCTGAGCGACAGCATCAACAACAATAAAGTCATTATTGTTGGATCTTAGCGGTAATGATGTATTGAGCGGTGAAAATTGTTGACTGCTGTTCTGTTGTTTCCACAGATTGTATTCAAACTGTAGTTCGAGTAATTCAAAGTCAACTTTTTTATCAGTGAGTTGAAAATTTGATAAGGTTGATGATGTCACAAATGGCTGTGAACGTAATAAGGGTCGGATCAATGTGGCAGAAATTACAGGTGTCGTAACGCTGAAAAGCAAAAAAAGTATCAGGCCTGGTAACAAGAATGTTTGTCTGTTCTTGGAACGACATAGTAAGTAAATTCTCATGGTGTTCTCCGGCATGTTGAAAAATAGGCGCTGTCAGTTTTGTTATCGTTCAGGATAAATAAGTTAACTAGCTGTGCTGTAATAGTCATTACAGTTAAAAAAGTAAAAGTATAAAACTGCCGAGATTACACTGAAGCGGTCAATAGTTCAACAGTTTTATTAACTTTAGTTAACAGATGTCCTGGGTCAGTGGCTCTCAGTCTTTAATCGGGTGGTACTACACTTCTTTAGTATATTCAATATGTTGGATATTTAAATCCCATGAAATACATAGTGTTAAGTGATACGGCGTGTCTGTTTTGTTATTTTTATCCAGGGAGATGCGGTTGATATAGAAAACAAGAATTTGCTGATTTTTTTTAAGATTAGTATGGACGCGTATGTGTCTTAATTAGAAATACATGCATTAGGGAATTTTTTAAGTGTTCTTAATCAATAGTCTATTAAATGCAAATATTATGGGTATAGTGTTAATATTTTCGACACTTAACTGAAACGAAATAACAACCAGGAGAAGTAATAGATGGGTTTTAATGCCAGGTGAGATCTAAGATGTCTTCAATTATATTTCCTTCATGTGGCTCAATGTTGAATTAATTTAAATATGATCAACAACATTATAAATGTTAAATGCATAAATCAATTCATTGTTGATTAAGGTAATTAACTGAATCCATCCATTTGTATGTCATTCAATATTCAATAGGGGCAATAAAAAAATTCCTGACTATTTCCTGAGATGCCAATGGCAGACATTAGTGATTACTGTTGTCAGTTTAATTTACATAATTAGATCTCAATTTCAGTCATTCAATATTGAATGTGTAGCTGGTTTGGGCGTCAGGATATAATCTCAGTCTGAATCCTGATTGCTGATTGTCTACGATTAGCAACAATCATGAAGATTTAGTTGCTTCTTTCCATGTGTTGAGCTGGTGATCATTTTTTATAGTCATCAATTAAAATCCAATTAATAACTATAATAATCAATGGTATACGAATAAACAGGAAAGCAGTTTACTCATCTGGACTGTGAATTGTAGATCGTGACATGACTAATGAGTGAAGACATCAGTAGGGTTCGTCATTGTTTCACTTATCAATGAATACGTTAGAGTCTCACCCTTAAGGATAGACCGTAAGGAGTTGTACTGTTGCTGTTGAAATTTTTTCCATTATTCTCTCCTTGCTGAATCCTCACACAAGTTATTCGTATAAATACCCTTTAGTGATAAGGGTTGTGTGGCATTTGGTATACCCATTGCTTGATAACAGGAAATTAGTTGAAGGGTTAGTGGGTGACTATTTTGCTGAATAGGGATTTACAGATAATGAAAATGGCAAGAAAAATTATAATGTTAGCGTTTATGGTCATATCGATAAGCGCAGGCGCGGTAACAATACATCCCGGCTCAATTGGAACACTCGGACCCGCAATCGGCGCATCTAACCCAGATATCCTGGTGTTTGATCAAAAATTTGATCCAGGCGTTGTCGATGATGTTTTTCTGTTTAATATCAATACAGCAGGTTTGCCTTCAGCTGCAGCAGCATCAATAACCTCGATTTCAATGAATTCTGTATTCTCGAATTTTGGTCCTGTCAAGATTCTGGATATCCCTGATTTTGAATTTGCGCTGACTGATTCTTTTGGAAACGCATTGACTGCATTTGTTAAAACCGGAGAATCAGTTGCAATTGATCCAATCTCATCCGGTACTTTTGGAATCTGGTTAAGAGGAAATGCAACAGGTCTTGCTGGAGGGCAGGTCGCTGGACCAATTGCACTGTCTTCAGTTCCAATTCCAGCAGCTGTCTGGTTATTTGGTAGTGCATTAGTTGGCTTGGCTGGATTCAAGCGTAAATTAGTGTAATCAATTAATAATAAAAATAACCTGACTGTATACGTTCTGTTCAACAGTCAGTAGGTGATATTTAAGCCCTGCTCGCAGGGCTTTTTTGTTGATGAATAAAAAAATTTCAAAATGATTGCATGAAATATATCAGTCGATAAAAACTTATATCTTTCCAAATTACAATGGATGATATGTAAAGATTTGTTTACTATAGTATTTTTTATTAAAAAGTTGAGCCTTGATTGACGCTTAACGCCTTGTAATGAAAAAAGCCCAATGATAAAGAGGACAGGGTTTTTATTGATGTTATCAAAATGTGCGATGGTTATCTAAAACAAGACAAAAAAATTCACAATTAATTTTAAAAAATTTACTTGCGGAATGAATTTTGCCCCTCTATAATTCACGGAAGTGACATAAAAACAGAAAAGAGCTTTGTAAAATATGGGTGATATACCTATATGAGAGGGCCTTAATTTTTCATAAACATCTTGAGTCTGTTCATAAACGGGGAGAAGTAATGACTTCTTTTAGAAGTATAATTGTATGTGTTTTTCTGGTAAGCTTGTCCTTACAAGCTACTGCTGCTACTGAGGACCTAGGTCTCTTTGACGGGGACAATACGGTAACAACCAAGTCATTTGTTTTTAGTCCTGGGGTAAACCTAAGTCTGTTGCCTGGTCAGCCAGTTGACGCCAATGTACTGTTTGAGATTGTCTTTAATAGCGGAGGTTCTCAGGCAACGACATCTGTTGGGGCTTTTTCGCTGAATTTACTCAATATAGTCGGTGTCGATGATGTGAGTGCAACCTTAAGCGGTGGATCGATTTCTGGTTCAATTGATCTGGATTTGACAACAACTACTGCGGGTACAGCGCTTTCATTTTCAGGTCCGTTGAGTGCAGGTAATTATACACTTGCTTTTGACGGGACTATTCCTGCCAGCAGAACTGGAGGTGGTTCAATAACTGGATCAATCTCTGTGAGTGCAGTTCCAATACCTGCGGCTATTTGGCTGTTTGGTAGTGCTTTAGTTGCAGTGTTTGGTGTTAAGAGAAGAACTGCCAGCGCTTAAGTTTCAAATTTATACACAAAAAACCCCCGATTTCGGGGCTTTTTTGTGTCCAGTGTAAAATTACAGGTTAGGACATTCGCTTGATATCCGCACCAATTAACGCAAGTTTTTCCTCGATACGCTCATAGCCGCGGTCAATGTGATAAATCCTGTTGATAATTGTTTCACCTTCAGCAACCAGTGCAGCCAGAACCAGGCTCGCTGATGCGCGTAGATCTGTCGCCATCACTGGCGCGCCTTTCAATCGTTTTATTCCTGAGATAATTGCAGTATTGCTTTCTATGCGAATATCTGCGCCCATACGCTGTAATTCGTGGACGTGCATAAACCGGTTTTCAAAGACTGTTTCAGTAACTGTGCCCACGCCTTCTGCAATGCTGTTTAACACGATAAACTGGGCTTGCAAATCGGTTGGAAATGCCGGGTAGGGTAGTGTTCGTACTGAAACTGCTGTTGGTCGTTTGCCATGCATATCCAGAGTGATGTTATTATCTTCGCAAGTAATGTCCGCCCCGGCTTCTCTAAGCTTGTCGATCACTGCATCGAGTAATTTCGGGTTTGTGTGATTCAGTTTGACTGATCCACCGGTAATTGCTGCGGCAACCAGGAATGTTCCGGTTTCAATGCGATCAGGAATAATGTCGTAGCGCAGATTGGGGGTCGAAAGCGATTGAACGCCTTCTATGGTAATGGTATCTGTTCCTGCGCCGCTGATATTTGCACCCAGTGCAATGAGAAAGTCAGCCAGGTCGACTACTTCAGGTTCTCGTGCTGCATTTTCAATGACAGTCGTTCCTTCAGCAAGAGCTGCTGCCATCATCAGATTCTCGGTTCCTGTGACTGTGACCAACCCCAGCACCATGCGAGTGCCTTTCAGTTGTTTGGCTTTGGCGTGTATGTATCCACCATCAATAGTGATGTCTGCACCAAGTTGCTTCAAGCCATTGAGGTGTTCATTGACCGGGCGACTGCCGATTGCGCAACCTCCAGGGAATGAAACAGTGGCTTGACCGAATCGTGCCAGAAGTGGCCCGAGAACGAGGATGGATGCCCGCATGGTTCGTACCAGATCGTATGGCGCATCAAAACGCTTGATCTGGCTTGAATCGACTTGCACTGACATGTCATCGCTCAATAACAGATCGGCGCCCATTTCACCGAGTAATTCAAGCGTTGTTGTGACATCTCGCAGGTGAGGTAAGTTTCCGATCGTGACGGGATGTTCAGCGAGCAGACAGGCTGCCAGTATAGGCAATGCTGCATTTTTCGCTCCGGAGATTCTTAATTCTCCATTAATTGGTGCGCCCGGTCGGGCAATGAGTTTATCCACAAATTTTAATTAAAGTTTAGTTAGTGATCACTGGTTGGAGTGTTCTTTGGACAGATGGCGTGCAGTCAGGTAGTGGGTGTTTTATTTTTGTTCGACAAATATTAAAACTGTCTTCAGATTGTATAAATCCATCAGCCGTAATAATTGTTGATTTGGATTGCTGAATTGTATGGATTGGTTGTGTGTTTTGGGATTGCTCCAGTCAATTAAAAGCGCAAGGCCAGCGCTGTCGATTTGATTGACATTGTTCAGGGAGATTGTTGATTCAGTTTGAAGCTTAAGAATTTTGTTTGCCTGTTTGTGTATCTGATTAACAGTGGCGAAGGTTAATTCACCCTGGAGATCATACAATCCGGGTTTGACAAGCGTCATATTGATTGCTTTGCTGCTACTGGTCATTTCCTTCAGCCTTGTTAAACAGAAATTTGGAGATCAGGTTCTCCAGAATCACAGCTGACTGAGTCAATTCAATGTCATCATGGTCTTGCAGACAATCCTCCATGCCACCAGGTTCAAGACCGATATATTGTTCACCTAAAAGACCCGAAGTTAAAATTTTGACAATGGAATCTTCCGGAATACAAATGCCGGCATTAATATTAAGTGCGACTGCTGCCTGGTATTCTTCCTGGTCAAGGTTAATAGACTGTACTCTTCCGACTCGAACACCCGATATTGTGACAGGAGAGCGGACTTTTAATCCTCCAATATTCTCAAACTGGGCCTTCAGGGTGTAGCCGTTCTGCGAAGAGGATTCTCTGAGATTACTGACATTCATTGCCAGGAAGAACAGCGCTACAAATCCGGCTGCCACAAACAGTCCGACCAGAATTTCTGTCAGATTATATTTTTCCATGTTTAGAAATCTCCGAACATCAGGGCTGTCATAATAAAATCCAGGCCCAGAATAGCAAATGCAGAATAGACAACTGTGCGCGTGGTGGCTTGTCCGACACCTTCAGAAGTGGGGATTGTGTCATAGCCTTCGAATACTGCTATCCAGGTCACAACAAACCCGAATACGACGCTTTTAATGATGCCGTTGAGTAAATCGGATTTGAAATCAATGGTTGCCTGCATGCGAGCCCAGAATATGCCATTGTCGACACCCAGTATTTCAACCCCAATCAGATAACCGCCCAGAACTCCGGCAGCGCTTAGCAGCAAGGCCAGTATCGGCATCGAGATGAACCCGGCCCAGAAGCGAGGAGCGATAATGCGTTTAATCGGATCGACTGCCATCATTTCCATGCCGGATAATTGCTCAGTCGCTTTCATTAAGCCGATTTCAGCCGTTAACGCCGAGCCGGCTCGACCGGCAAACAATAAGGCAGCCATAACCGGTCCCAGTTCCCGAACCAAGGATGTGCCGACGATTTGCCCCAATGCGCTCTCCGCGCCAAAATCGGATAAAGTGGTATAGCCTTGCAGACCAAGTACCATGCCGATAAAAAATCCGGACACCACAACGATTAAAAAGGTCAGGACGCCTACTGAGTAAGTTTGTGCTATCAATAATCTTAAGCGAATCAGGACGCTGATGAGAGCTGTCATCAGGTAAAACAACAGGACACATGCACGTCCCATTGTTGAGAGTCGCGACAAGGTGGTTTGGCCAAGAGTCTGAATGAGTTGAATCACGATGATATGGTGAATTAGCCAGGAAAGCCTGATGAATAGTCTGTGTTATCCATACAAATCGGTTTGATAGTCATTGGCAGGATAATGAAACGGCACAGGCCCATCGTAATGCCCTTGGATAAACTGCTGAACCCATTTCGAAGATGAGTTTTGTATATCATCAGGGGGGCCATGTTCAATGACTTTGCCTTCCGAGATTAAATATACCTCATCGGCAATAGTGAAAGCTTCCTTGATATCGTGGGTGACAATAATTGAAGTGAGATTCAACGCGTTATTTAATACCTGGATCAGTTTAAGCAGCACACCCATTGAGATCGGGTCCTGGCCTGCAAATGGCTCGTCATACATCATGATTTTGGGGTCAAGCGCAATCGCTCTGGCCAGTGCAACGCGCCGCGCCATACCACCTGATAATTGCGAAGGCATCAGCGGATGAGCGCCACGCAGACCGACTGCATCGAGCTTCATTAATACCAGAGCACGTATCATTGATTCACTGAGTTGAGTGTGTTCACGCATTGGAAATGCGACATTGTCGAACACACTCAAGTCAGTCAGTAAGGCCCCGCTTTGAAACAACATGCCCATGCGTTTGCGCAATTCAAACAAATGCCTGCGATGAAGTTGGTGGACGACTTGCTGATCTACCGTCACTTGCCCCGATTGAGGTCGAAGTTGACCGCCAATCAATTTCAGCAAAGTTGTTTTTCCGGTTCCGCTGGGACCCATGATGGCAGTGATGTTGCCACGCGTGATCGAAATGTTGACGCGATCAAATATAGTTCTTGGTCCGTGTGAGAAACTCATGTTCTCAACGCTGACAATAGCATCCTTTGAAGCGTGACTCATGCCAGGACTAATCAGTGAATCAGTTTAAAAAAACTTGAATGCTGAACACAGTGATGATAGCTGCTCAGATGAGTTGTGAGCTATTCATCAGCAAGTTCATGGTATTCCATGGCTTGTGTCATGAAGTCCATAAACTTGGTTTTCTTGACAGTTTTTTTGGGGATGATCATTGCGGCATTATGATCAAAGTAAATGAATCCGTGTGATTTGGCTTTATTGACTTCGATGCGCATGATATCGCGCCAGGAAATTGTGTTTTCCTTGCCGTCCTTAATTTCAATCAGTCGCCCGGGCTGGGCTTTCAGTGTGCGTTTACCAAGGATGTTCTTCAAATCTTCCTCGGAATAATTGTTGCGCACCTGCTTCCAGCTGCTGTGTCTGAGAATAGCGGGTATCATCAGTCCCCACAATACTCCGATCGCACCAATCAGAATCCCGGTTCGGAAATCCTGATAATAAACAAAGTAAAAGAAAGCGATCACGGACAGTGCACCGGGGATGATGGCCTGATTCTGTGTCATTGATCGTCTGAAATCAGGGTTGTTGACGAGTTTGATGTCGTTGTAAAAACGAATATCTTTCTCGCGTAATTCGTAATCTATTTCACTCATGTTGTTGTGTCGTTTGGTCTGTTCAGACTCGGTTGTTTGGTTAAATGTCTTCTATAATTATTTGTCTGAAGGCATTGGATTTAGTTGCAATTCGACAATCGGAATTTAATAATGTGCATCCAAAATTGTCGATACTACGCACCTGGGCTTTCGTTTAGCCAGCTGATTCGATGAGAACAGTGAAGCCAGTCGATATACTGTAGATCGTTCAAGACCGGAGTCACTGTGGCATCGTCAATATCGCTCAGTGGCATCACAGTATACGCAATATCCACTAATCAATAAAAGGGCTTATCTTATATGAGTGATGGAAATACGCAAGGGTTGACGTTGTACGAATATTTTTCCTGTCCATTTTGCATGATGACCCGCCGTGTTATTCAGCAACTCGGCGTTGAAATCGATCGCCGCGATATTTTGAAAAATAATCACTTTAAGCAGGAGTTGATTACTGGCGGTGGAAAATCGCAAGTGCCTTGCTTGCGGATCGAGTCACCCGAACAAGTGATCTGGATGTATGAATCCAGAGATATTATTCACTATCTCAAGCAGCATTTTTCTAATTGAGCCTAGCTGTTAACGGAGGCCCTGGTGTTAAAAGACCCCGACTTCAAACACTGTTCACTTGGACATTGTTGATTGCCTGGTAGCGTCAAAAATTTTTGTAAGCAAGCAATCATTCGCATTGCCTCTTGATACTGCAGTAAAAACAAACTAGAATGTCCGGCTAAGTCTGATATTCTTGGATGTTCAGGTTAGCGCTTTCAAGCTCTTGTTTGCAATCGCTATTCTGTCATTGTTAGAGCAACAGTTTTTAAAAAACGGATGAACACCTGTCACGTCCTGTAATATTATTCAGGTACGTATTCCAGACATCTACGCTCAGACTTGTCAGTAATGGTGAGCCATGTCGGTCCCTCCGCAACGATACGTTGTGAACCCCGTCAGATCCGGAAGGAAGCAGCGGTAACATCGGATTCGTGTGCCGGAGTGTGGCTGGCATGGTTTGCCTCCATTTCCCGGATTCACCAGTCCATCCATTCGATGTGTTATTCAGAATTTGATCGACAGCCAGCTGTATTGTTTCAATAGGGGAATAATGGCATAGTGGTGATTATGGATCAGTTTTATTATCAGTACCCGAATTAACCATGTCTTACCAGGTATTGGCCAGAACCTGGCGCCCCCGAACGTTTAGCCAGATTGTTGGGCAACAACATGTCGTCAAGGCATTGACCAACGGTTTGCGTCATGACCGGTTGCATCATGCCTTTTTGTTTACAGGTACACGTGGTGTCGGTAAAACATCTGTAGCAAGAATTCTAGCCAAAGCGCTGAATTGCGATGCTTTGGTTGACGGGTTTGATCCATGTGGACAATGTCAGGTCTGTGTCGCAATTGACCAGGGACGATTTATCGATTTGATTGAAGTCGATGCAGCTTCACGCACCAAAGTCGAAGATACCCGGGACTTGCTGGATAACGTCCAGTATGCACCGTCACAGGGACGTTACAAGGTCTATCTGATCGACGAGGTACACATGTTGTCAGCGCACAGCTTCAATGCTTTGCTGAAAACACTGGAAGAGCCTCCACAACACGTCAAATTTTTGCTGGCAACCACTGATCCGCAGAAAATTCCAGTGACCATATTGTCGCGTTGCCTGCAATTGAATCTCAAGCGTTTAAGTATCGAACAGATCCAGCAGCAAATGCAATGTATTCTGGAAACTGAGTCTATTGAACATTCGCCAGATGCACTTGGCTTGCTTGCCCGGGCCGCTGACGGGAGTATGCGTGATGGCTTGAGTTTACTGGATCAGGCAATCGTATTTGGCGCACAACAAGTCACCACAGAATCTGTTCAGGATATGCTGGGCTGGATCGCGCAGCAACCTGTTCTGGATTTACTCCAGGCACTGGCAAAGCACGATGTTCCAGCATTACTACAAATCGTTGCAGATTTACATGCAGACTCCGTCGATTTTAATTATGTACTGGAGCAATTGGTGGAAAGAATTCACCAGCTGGCTTTGATACAGTTTGAAGCAAAGCTCCATGATGAATCACATCTGGAATTACTGACTCAATTGGCACACACATTAAACCGTGAAGATGTACAGTTGTATTACCAGATTGCGTTGATGGGTCAGCGTGATCTTGATCTGGCACCCAACCCCAAAACAGGTATGGAAATGGTGTTGCTACGGATGGTTGCGTTTAAGCCGCTTGAGCCGGAGGATCAGCCGGGTTCCAAAGTCAGAGTAAAGCCACCAGTCAGAGAAACATTGACAAAAGGTTCCACAGATACACAGTTGCAGCATCAAGTGACAACACAGGCAATACTGGACCAGACAAATCATGTTTTACCAGAATCTGCTGTCAACGATGCTCATGCAGGTTCACATACTCATGTTGCACCGCAGCCGATAGTTAATCCCACAGTCAATAAAGTCAATGAAGTCAATGAAGTAAATGAAGTAAATGAAGTAAATGAGCAACCCCAGTATTTAAATACTGAGACTAACAGTACCGCTTCTGGATCGCAGGACAATCCAAGCTGGGAAACACTGGTTTCTAAATTAAAACTAGCCGGTTTGAGCAAAGAATTTGCCAGCCATTGCAGTTTGCATGAATTGACTGAAAAGCAGTGCATTCTGTATCTGGACCCGGTTTACGAACATCTGCAAACCAAAACCGCATATTCCAATTTACAAGATGCAATTCGTAGCAGATTGAACCCGGATATCAAGCTGACAATCAAACTCAATACCCATAGTCAGGAAACCCCGGCAGCAAAACGCGCTCGCATCAGTGATGAGCGGCAGCAGGCGGCACAGCTGGCTATGGAGCGAGATGAAAACGTCATCGCACTCAAGCAACAGTTTGATGCCATAATAGTTCCTGGCTCGGTTGAGCCGATGGACGATACAGGAGAAAATTGATGAAAAATCCATTGGGCAATATCATGCAGCAAGCCCAGCAAATGCAGGAGAATCTGCAAAAAGCCCAGGAAGAACTGGCAGCTATGGAAGTTAATGGCGAATCCGGCGCTGGACTGGTCAAAGTCGTGATGACCGGAAAACGCGAAGTACGCAAAATCTCAATCGATGACAGTCTGCTCAGTGATGACAAGGATATGCTGGAAGACCTGGTGGCAGCAGCTGTCAACGACGCTGTGCGCCGTGTCGAAAAGTTGAAAGAAGAGAAAATGGCCGGAATGACAGCCGGATTGCCAATCCCTCCCGGATTTAAAATGCCATTCTGAGTGATGCTCAAGGATAAAGGCCTGGTTGCAGAATTGATCTCGTCACTGCGATGTTTACCGGGCGTTGGACCCAAGTCTGCACAACGCATGGCGTTTCATCTGTTGCAGCAAGACCGCCAGATTGCCAAACAACTGGCTCAATCCTTAAACAATGCTGCCGAACAGGTCGGCTTTTGCGAACGCTGCAGAACCCTGACAGAACACCCCTTGTGTTCAGTCTGCAACAATCCGGCCCGAGATCCAAGTCAGCTTTGTATCGTCGAATCGCCAGCCGATGTGATGACAATCGACCAGGCAACCGGATTCAAAGGGCTGTATTTTGTGTTGCATGGAAGGCTGTCGCCATTGGACGGAATCGGTCCGCAGGAGTTGCAACTGGATTTGCTCGACCAACGCCTGCAAAGTGGCGAAATCAACGAGATGATCCTGGCTACAAACACTACAGTTGAAGGCGAGGCGACAGCATATTACATCCGCGAAATGGCCGAGAATCGGCAAGTCCGCTCAACACGCATCGCTCATGGTGTCCCGCTGGGCGGCGAGCTCGATTATGTTGACAGCAGCACGTTGAGCCATGCGTTCAGTGGGCGTCAGGATATGTAACGAGTTAAAGCGATTGATGAAATTTTATGTATAGCAATGCTAAAAAATACCTGCCCGTCATGTCAAGCAAAGTTTTGGGATCCTAAATTTAAATCGGTACCGGTAAAGTGGTATCAATTGGAACGATATAATAAATTTTGCCCCGTTTGTGATATCCAACTTCGCTTGCAACCATGGGTGTTACCGGCTAGGGTCATGCTGGCAATTGTGATAATTACATGTATTTTATTGTTAGCGGCATTCAAAGAACAACTCGGTAATTTCAAGTATGTACTCGCAGCATCCCCTGCCCTACTTTTACTAAGGGTGAGAGATTCTTACAGAATAGCAGAACATAAACAAAACGAAACAGATTGATTACTATGTCGTTTTACAACTAACTGTTTGAAAGTATTCGGGTGAGCAACCATATTCATAAGATTGAAAACGAGCTCATGAAAAGTTGATTTAAGAAGGAAACACCATGTCTGATAACGATTGTTTATTCTGCAAAATGGTCTCTGGCGACATATCACCGGATATTGTTTATGAAAACGACCATGTGCTGGCTTTTCGCGATATTAATCCGCGAGCGCCAGTGCATGTACTGGTTATTCCAAAAAACCATGTCCCGACTTTAGCTGATCTCGATAACCCTGAAATTGCAGCACAGTGTTTACTGGCTGCAAAAACAGTTGCCGAGCTCGAAGGTTTGAGTGAAAACGGGTATCGAACAGTGATTAACTGCAAACAATGGGGTGGACAGGAAGTTTATCATTTGCATTTGCATGTTCTGGGTGGACGTGCAATGACTTGGCCACCAGGGTAGTCCGCTAATCCTGATCAGCAACATTCCTCTTTTTTTAACTGTCGATTTGTTTACCATGTCGTAGCCTTCAAGGCTGGACTTTCCAAACTGATTATCAACATCTGATTGCTGGGTAATCTGTTTTTTTCAGCGTCTGCTTTCCTCATACCTGACTTCGCTCATCTGCATCCTGCCTGACACTTACCTGCCAGTAGTGTTTTGCTCATTCCATAACTTATTGAATATAAGACAATT
>JAHZJL010000053.1 GCA_022600935.1 Gammaproteobacteria bacterium | reverse complement strand
TTCAGTTCAAATGACTTATATTCCGGTCTATGATGAATCCACTCAGGTTTATGGGTTTTACATGACGGAAACTGACAATCCTGACCAGATATCAGTCAAACAACAACTCGCCTCCCGGATAAGCGAACACCAGTTGATTCTGGAAAATTTACATGATCTGGTTGCTTCATTTACACCAGACTATCATTATGTCTGGGCTAACAAAAGTTACCTTGAGTTTTTTGGGTTACAGCATCAAGATCAAATTCGTGGCAAACACATCCGTGAAATTATGGGTGATGACGGATGGATAAAGATACAACCTTTTTTGCAACGGGTGATGAGTGGTGAAAAGGTTGCTTATGATGTTGAAGTTTCTTCTGCATCGGGTCCCCGCTATCTTGAAGCCAATTATATTCCTAAAGCCAATATCCATGGTCAAGTTGATGGGTTTTATGCCCTGATTACCAATATTCATGAACTGAAACAGGCCGAGCAGTCTTTTCAAGAGAGTGAAAAAAAATTTCGTGCTATTTTTGATCAGAACACCATCGGTGTCGCTCAAATTGAATCGAAGACTGGCAAATTTATCCAGATAAATCAGCGTTATTGCGACATTACAGGTTATTCCCAGGAACAGTTACTCGGTAAAACGATGCTGTCGGTGACGTATCCTGAAGATATACAATCGACACAAGACAAGATCAACGATTTGCTTGTCAACCAGATTGAGACTTTTTCAATTGAAAAGCGTTACCTCAGGCCTGACAGTACGATTATCTGGGTAAATCTAACAGTATCCTGTATGGGCTATTGTGATGGTGAAACATCGGCTAATCTGATTGCAGTGGTAGAAGATATTACTGAACACAAGGAAGATCAGAAAGCCATTGCACAGCTTGCGGCTATTGTTGAATCGTCAAAAGATGCAATCATGGGGAAATCTCTGGAGGGCATTATTACATCCTGGAACAACAGTGCCGAACGAATGTTTGGGTATACTGCCGAGGAAGCGATTGGGCAACCCAAGGCAATGTTGTTACCTGCAGATCGATTGAATGAAGTGAATGAAAATCTAACCCGTATCAAACGTGGTGAAATGGTTAAAAACTTCGAAACAATGCGCCGTTGTAAAGATGGTTCATTGATTGAAGTGGCTTTGTCAGTATCTCCTGTGCGTGGTCCAGACGGGCAACTCATCGGAGCTGCCACGATTGCACGGGATATTAGCGAACACAAACGGATCGAACGTAACCTGGCCGAGTCAGAGGCGTGGTTTTCCGGGATTTTAAATATCGCTGATGATGCCGTTATTGCTGTCGATGAATCCTCGGTCATCCAGTTGTTCAACAAAGGCGCAGAACGTATTTTTGG
Source organism: Gammaproteobacteria bacterium (assembly GCA_022600935.1). GTDB lineage: Bacteria > Pseudomonadota > Gammaproteobacteria > Methylococcales > DRLZ01 > DRLZ01. The sequence continues at coordinate 1,640 of JAHZJL010000053.1, read as the reverse complement.
TTATCGTGCAGAAGAGATTATTGGGCAATCCTTAAATACATTGTTGCCGAAACGCTTTGCCCACAATCATCATGCGCATATTCGAACGTTTGCTCAAACATCCGTAACAGCTCGTCAAATGGGCGATCGCAGTGAAATTTACGGTCTTCGTAAAGATGGAACTGAATTTCCAGCGGAAGCCAGTATTTCCAAGCTTGCCACCACTAAAGGTCTGACCTTTACTGTGATGTTGCGAGATATAACCGAACGTAAGGAAACTCAGAAAGCTGCGGCACGGCTGGCGGCGATTGTGGAGTCATCACAAGATGCCATCATGGCCAAATCTCTTGATGGGATCATTACATCATGGAACAAGAGTGCGGAAGATCTGTTCGGATATACAGCTGAGGAAGCAATTGGTCAACCCAAGTCAATACTGTTACCTCCAGATCGACCGAATGAAGTTGTCGATATGCTGGCTCGTATTAAAAATGGCGAAGAGATTCAAAATTACGAAACGGTAAGACGCCATAAAAACGGTTTATTGATCGATGTTGCCTTATCAATATCGCCGGTTCGCGATCTTGGCGGAAAACTGATTGGCGCTGCCACGATTGCTCGCGATATTACGCAACGAAAACAGGCCGCGGAACAATTGAAGGAAACAAATGATCGTCTCCGCAAACTGTCTCGACAGATGGAACAGACCAAGGAAACAGAGCAAAAACGAATTGCACAAGAATTACACGATGAATTCGGGCAATCTTTGTCCTCTCTAAAATGGGATCTTTCCTATCTCAAGCGAGAAATGCAACGTAAAACCAACATGGTCTACCTGGAAAATATCAATACTCGCATTGATGATATGACAAGCCTGCTTGGTAAAACCATTGATGCAACGCGCCGAATTGCGACTTCACTACGTCCTCCGATGCTGGATGATCTGGGTTTGGTGCCAGCGCTGGAATGGCAGGCAAATGATTTTCAACAACGTACCGGAATCGATTGTTTGTTTACGAGTACCGCAAGTATTAATCCTGATTTAATCAGTACCGAGTATGCAATCGCCTTATACAGAATAACGCAGGAATTATTAACCAACGTGTTGCGACACGCTCAGGCAGCAAAAATAAAAATTAAACTTGACTGGAATGATCATCTGCTTTGCCTTGAAGTCGATGATGATGGCATCGGTTATCATGCACCGCCTGAATTGCCCAGAACCTCACTTGGCTTGCTGGGTATTCAGGAACGTGCCGAGGCGTTATCAGGAAGCTTTAGTATTCACGGCGTGTCAGGGCAAGGTACGACAGCGATTGTCAGGATACCCTTTATCGATGAAACGAACGAGTAAACAATATCAAAAAGCAGATGATTAACTTCCTTGTTGCCGATGATCACGCCTTTCTACGACGAGGCTTAAAACAAGTGCTTGAAGAGGAGTTTGCGCCTGCCAGCGTCATTGAAACAGACACTGGACATGCCTCCATTGAAGCAGTCGGCACGCATCGGTTTGATCTGGTCATTCTCGATATTAATTTTCCGGATATGAATGGTATTGATGTTTTAAAGCAGATCAAACTGTTGGTGCCAGCGATACGCGTCATTATTTTTACTTTTTATCCTGAAGAACACTATGCGACCCGTGCTTTTGATTGCGG
>JAHZJL010000052.1 GCA_022600935.1 Gammaproteobacteria bacterium | reverse complement strand
TCATCGATACTCCACACGATACGGCCTGTTTTTGCGTCCCAGGCTGTAAACTGACCCAGATGCATTGATTGTTCGGAGCGACCGGTTTTGACGTTATGCCGGGCTGGAAACATTGTCAGGGTGGCGCCAACATAGGGTTGCCCACTTCTGTATTCAATTTCGAACGGTTCATAATCCATACACAGGTGATTGCCCGGAATGTAAAACAGCTGGGTCTTTGGTGAATAAGCGACTGGCTGCTGGTTTTTACTCCCCAGCGCGGCGGGACAAATGGCCTGGGTATTTTCGTCTTCGCCGTTGGCGTGGGTACTGTATTGGCTGATGACCTTGGGTCGCCCTGTCTGCATATTAACGTGAGACGCCCAGTTAACTGATTGATCGAACTTTTCAGCGACCAGTAATTCCCCGGTTTCCCGATCCAGCGTGTATCCGAATCCGTTACGGTCGAGATGCACCAGAGTCTTGCGTAACCGGCCTTTGATGCGCTGATCGACCAGAACCATTTCTCCGGTTCCGTCATAATCCCATTCATCATGCGGAGTCATTTGATACACCCAGCGTGCGACTCCGGTATCGGCATCCCGCGCCCAGATCGCCATTGACCATTTATTGTCTCCCGGTCTTTGTACAGGATTCCAGGTGCCCGGATTACCACTGCCGTAATACACCAGATTTAACTCAGGGTCATAGCTGTACCAGCCCCAGGTGGTTCCACCACCGACTTTCCACTGATCCCCTTGCCAACTCTCCAAGCTGGAATTTTTTCCTACAGGTTTCAACATGGATGTGGTTTTTTCCGGATCAATCAACATGTCTGAATCCGGCCCCATGCTGTATGCCTTCCAGGCAGGACTGCCATCTTTGATATAATATGCGGACAGATAGCCGCGAACTCCGAATTCCCCTCCAGACACACCGACCAGAACCTTATCCTTGACCACCAGTGGTGCGCTGGTATGAGTCGCGCCAAGTTTGCTATCGCCATTTGTTATCTTCCAGACAATGCCTCCGGCGAGTCGTGAACGATCAATCGTATCATCAGGCAATCTGGCAAATTCGCCATTGGCCAATAAATCATGCTCGGTGCGCAAAGCGACCAGTGTGCCATCACCCTGGGCCAGAAAAATTTTCTTGTCTGCATAGGCCAACCCCCGGTTGACAACGTCACAACACATAACGGAAATGACTTGATCGATATCGACATCTTTGTCACTCTGGTATTCATAACTCCATTTGACAGTTTGAGTGGCCTGATCGATTGCGTAGACTTTATGCGGAAAACCAGTGTGGATATAAATGGTATCGCCAATCACCAGCGGCCCACCTTCATGTCCGCCAAAAGCCCCGGTGGAAAACATCCACGCCGGCTTTAAATGCTCAACATTTGACTCATTAATTTGTTTTAATTCGCTATACCGCGTTGCCTGATAATCCCCACCCCAGGTTGCCCAATTCTCCAGTTGTTGAATAAGATTTGTCAGCTCCCGGTTTGCTTGCAGTGGTGGTGAAACGATCAATATGGCTGCACAAACCATTAAACCCAATCTCGAAATTATACGTTTCATCAAAATATCCTCCGTTAATAATCGATGTCATTGAATTAAACGAAGCATCATCCGAAACAGGTTTAAATTTTGTTCACTTTGTTTCAGTCTTATCCTATATAATTGATTTACATAATTTTTATAATAATGATTCTGATAGAAAATGTGTATTCACCCCATCTCATCTAGCCGAAGGTTAATACTGACTCATTGTTGTGATCAGCGTTAAATCAATGATTGTTTCTGAACCAACATGACTCTGTTTCGATTTAGAATCCTGATAGTTTGCGGCTGCTTTGTATTGTCCCAAATAGCTGCTGCTGAAACCGATCCTCAAGCTTTAAAGGCCAAACGCTATTTTCTCACCGGCCAATACAAAAAGTCTCAGCGACTCTATGAGCGTATTCTCAGACAATATCGTTCAACGCAAAACGTTAATTCTGCAACCCTAGCAGAAAGCATGATTGATCTAGCCCAACCTGTGATCGAGCTTGGTCAGTTCAACCGCGGAGAACGCTTGTTACAAGAAGCCCGTACAGTTCTAAAGACCTCACCTGGCAAAAACCGCAGATTACAAGCCGACATTAATCAAAGCCTGGGTGATATCTGGTATCGACAGGGATTACACAAGCAAGCGCTTGCACTGTATGAAAAAGCCTTGCGAACGCGCCAGGCTCTATTCGGAGAGCAACACCCGGCCATCGCAGAGTCCATGAATAGCGTCGCGTTAGTTCACTACGCCAATGGTGAATTAACTGCTGCCCATCAATTGCTGGTCTATGTCCGCAAGATTTATGCAATGCATCAATTAAGCGCAACCTTGCAGGATACCGTTGTACTCAACAATCTCGCACTGGTTGCACTTGCCCAACACCATTACCAGGCCGCAATTGAATACCTGGAGCAGGCATTGCTGGTTCAACGCTCGATCCTGACATCGGAGCATCCTGCGATTGCTGTGACATTACATCATCTGGCCAGTGTTTACTTTGCCAAAGGCCTGTATCGGGATTCGCGGCATTATTTACAGGAGTCGTTATCTGTTTCCAGCAAGGATTCTGACTATTTTTACCCGACTTATGCTGATAGTCTGGATCTGTCTTCGGTGATCAACAATATTCTCGGGCAATACCAACACGCAGTGGATGACTCACGCACTGCCACCGCAAGCACTGTACAACGCTTGCAATCCAGTGCCGGTCAAAATGTAATGCGGGGAGCATTTTCCGAGCATTTGACGAATCGCCATCGATTTGAACACCACCTGGAAAATCTGGTTGCTTTGAAACTGTCCCGTAATACTCCGGATAACAAAAGCTACTATGAAGAATTGTTCAAAGTTCAGCAATACGCTCATATATCAACAACAAGTCATGCTTTATTTGCACATCAAAAACGCAAAGCTCTGACTCCCGACAATGAACATTTAAAACCGTTGACCTTGCAACAAACTCAGCTTCTTTTAAACAGGGACGAAGCTTTGCTGCTGTATTTCGTGGGCTGGAATAACAGTTACGTCATGATGGTTCAGCGCAATAGAACACGCTTTGTCCAACTTGACCTTGACCGCAAGCGTTTGAGTGCACTTTTGCAACCTGTTCTGGATTCTCTGCATA
>JAHZJL010000051.1 GCA_022600935.1 Gammaproteobacteria bacterium | reverse complement strand
GAATCCTTATATATTCTGTTAACCAGTGAGAGTGGGCGGAGAATGCTATTCGCGACTGAGGCTTTAATCATCGACGAAATTCATGCAATTCTAAGCAGTAAACGCGGTTCCCACCTGGCTCTTTCTATTGAACGTTTGCAACATCTGGTACAAAAACCATTAGTACGCATCGGTTTGTCAGCAACCCAACGACCAATCCAGCAAGTGGCTAATTTTCTCATTGGTCAACAACCAAACCCAACTACTTGCGGCATTATTGATTCCGGTCACTTGCGCGAGTTGAACTTACAGCTAGAATTACCGCAAACACCTCTGGAAGCCTTGTTGTCTGGGGAAGCAGCGGCTGAAATCTATGACCGTATGACTGATTTGGTGTTAGAACACACCACCACACTGGTTTTTGTGAATACGCGACGAATGGCAGAACGAGTGGCCCGGCATTTAACCGAGCGAATCGGTGTTGAGCATGTTAGTTCGCATCATGGTAGTTTATCGCGAGAGCAACGCCTGAATGCTGAGCAACGTCTCAAAGATGGTCAATTGAAAGTACTGGTGGCGACAGCTTCGCTAGAACTGGGAATAGATGTTGGTGAAGTGGATCTGGTTTGCCAACTAGGGTCAACCCGAAGTATCTCCAGGTTTTTACAACGGGTTGGTCGGTCTGGACATTATCTCGGTGGGCTTCCAAAAGGTCGTTTGTTTCCAACCAGTCGTGATGAATTATTGGAATGTATGGCTCTCTTCCAAGCCATCAACCAAGGCGATCTTGATATCACCCAAATCCCTCATCAACCCCTGGATGTGTTAGCACAACAAATTGTTGCAATGGTTGCTTGTGAGGAATGGAATGTAGAGCATTTGTTCGATGTTGTGCGTCAGGCCTGGCCTTATCGACAACTTAAACTTGAAAAGTTTCATAATGTACTACAAATGCTTGCCGATGGTTATACCACTCAACGTGGACAACGCAGCGCCTACTTGCATTGGGATCGAATTAACCATCAACTCCGTGCTCGACGGGGTGCTCGCTTAACAGCAATGACTTGTGGAGGAGCGATTCCTGATAGTGCTGAATATCGAGTTATTCTTGAACCAGGTGAAGAGTTTATCGGAACTGTGGATGAAGACTTCGCGATTGATAGTCTGGCTGGAGATATTTTTCAACTCGGTAATAATAGCTGGCGGATATTGCGCGTAGAGCGAGATAAATTAAGAGTAGCAGACGCTCAACATACACCACCGACAATTCCATTCTGGTTTGGAGAAGCCCCAGGGCGCACTGATGAACTCTCAGCAGCTGTTTCCAAATTACTATGCGCTGCGCAACAGCAATTAAATGACACTGACAATAATTCGGAACAATTAGCACAATTTTTTCTAAATCAATTGAGAAACAATCAGATATCTGGTGGCGCAGCTCAGCAAGCTGCCAATTACCTTACTGCCGCACATATTGCTCTTGGCGCACTTCCCAGCCACAACACTTTGTTGCTAGAACGGTTTTTTGATGACAGCGGAGGGATGCAGTTGATATTACATGCTCCATTTGGAAGTGCAATGAATCGTGCCTGGGGATTGGCATTACGCAAATGCTTTTGCCGATCGTTTAATTTTGAGTTACAAGCTGCGGCCACTGAGAATGCAATTATTCTGTCACTCGGAACCAGTCAGAGCTTTGAACTAAGCAGTGTTGCCAGATATCTGCGCACCGCAACAGTGCGCGATCTATTAATTCAAGCTTTACTGGATGCTCCAATGTTCTCTGTGCGCTGGCGCTGGAATACCAGTTGCGCGTTAGCTATCAAACGCTTCCAGGGAGGCCGCAAAACCCCGCCTTACTTGCTGAGAATGCAAGCGGAAGATTTAGTCAGCAGCATCTTTCCTGATCAACTCGCTTGTATTGAAAACATCCAGGGCGAGCGAGAAATACCCGATCATCCATTGGTTGAACAAACCATCACCGATTGTCTTTCCGATGCGATGAATCTAGACCGTCTGATTGAAGTGCTGGATGCATTGGAAAACGGTGAAATGCAAGTCATTGCCAGAGATGTAGTCGAACCATCACCATTGGCAGCTGAAATTCTTACCGCTGCCAATTATGCATTCCTCGATGACGCACCAGCTGAAGAACGCAGAACGCGTGCAGTCAACAGCAGAAACTGGCTTAATCCACAACAAGCCAGTGACCTTAGCAAGGTCGACCCAAATGCAATCCAAGAAGCTGTCCAACAACGCAAACCAGTTATTCGCACAGCAGATGAGCTTAGTGATCTACTCGATTACCAAGGCTTTTTGAGTATTCCGGAAGAATTAGAGGATGATTTGGGTATTGTGTTTGATGTCTTGTTACGTCAAGGCCGAGCAACCCGAGTGTTGCAAGCCGGTCGTGCTCAGATGTTCTGGGTCAGCGCAAAACGCTTACATGAATTTTGTCTTATCCATCCGCACTACCAACTCAATCCAGAACTGTCGTTACCTGAAGAATTGATTGATCAACAACTGAACCGCGAAACAGCT
>JAHZJL010000050.1 GCA_022600935.1 Gammaproteobacteria bacterium | reverse complement strand
ACGGGAACGCTTGCAGGAAATGGCCGCGAAAGAGTCTGCGCAATTGTTTTTTCCCGGCTTTGAATTCTGCACCGATAATGCTGCCATGATTGCTTTGGCCGGCAGTTTTCGCTTGATTGCCGGGCAAACTGATTCATTGGCGATTAAAGCCAGGCCACGCTGGCCACTGGCTGAATTGCCATCTCTAAACCAATCTGCGTAACAAAGCGCTATCATTATTTTTGGACATTTCTTAACATATTCAATAAACAGTTCTTATTACCGAAATCGTCATGGATTCAATCATAAAAAAATTAAGCCGGATCTGGTTCAGGCTGACGCATTTTTATTTGTCGGATGCCGACAAACTCAGAGGAGAGCGCGTCGTTCGCGGTAAAGAGCAATTCAATAAACTCAATCAAGCTGATTTTGTGATCGTGTCATTTGGCAAAAGCGGCCGTACATGGTTGCGCATGATGATTTCGCGCGTATACCAGTTAACATACGGTATTACTCACAAGCACTTGCTCGGTTTTGATAACCTGCATCGAAAAAACAACAATATCCCCACCATCTTTTTTACCCATGATAATTATTTGAAAGATTACACTGGAAATTCAGACAACAAATCTGATTATGCTGATAAAAAAGTCATACTGCTGGTGCGACATCCGGCGGATGTGGCAGTATCACAATATTTCCAGTGGCGCCACCGTATGAAGCCGAATAAAAAAGCCATCAATGACTACCCGCTGCAAGGTGAAGATGTCACACTGGACGAATTTGTAATGAAACACCCTGCGGGGTTGACCAAGGTCATTGATTTTTTAAATGTGTGGGCAGCAGAGAAAGATGTGGTTGGTGATTTGTTGATCGTTCGCTATGAAGATTTGAAACAATCACCCGAAACGATTTTGCACGGAATTATGGACTTTCTTGATTCACCAACCGATAAGAAGACCATTAAGGAGGCAGTGGAATTTTCCTCGTTTGACAATATGAAAAAAATGGAATCCAGCAACACATTCCGACTCAGTGGTGGACGCATGATGCCTGGAGATAAAAATAATCCGGATTCGTTCAAAGTCCGCAAAGGCGAGGTTGGTGGTTATCGTCAGTATTTCAGTATTGAACAGACCTATTTAATCGATGAGCACATCGAACGACGCTTATCGCCAGTGTATGGATACAAGAGCCAGAATCAATCGCAGCCAGTACAATGACACTTCAACTTGATAAACTTGCACAGACTCAAATTCAGCACACTCCTTATGAACACTGTGTGGTGCCAGAATTTATTGACCCACAAATCCTGGATCAACTGAATCAGGATTTTCCCGACCTCACTGATCCTGCCAACCATTCTGTTGATAAATTAAACTATGGCCCAGCATTTAAGGCTCTGGTAGATCAGCTCAATCACCCATCTTTCAGCGATATGCTGGGAGAGAAATTTGGCGTGCAACTAACCGGTTACCCGTCAACCATAACAGTACGCGGGCAATGCGAGCTCAGCGATGGTGATATTCATACGGATCACTGGACAAAGATTGTCACCGTCCTGCTGTATTTCAACACAGAGTGGCCGCATGAAGGTGGGCGTTTAAGATTGCTGAACAGCGCAACAGATATTGACGATTATGCTGTTGAAGTTAATCCGGAAGGTGGGAAAATGCTGGCTTTTTTGCGAAGTGATCATTCCTATCACGGACACAAGCGATTTGTCGGTGAACGGCGTATATTGCAGATGAACTGGGTCAAGCCAACCCGGCTTGCACAAATCACCCAAAAATTTGATCGTTTTCTGACTCATACCATGAAACGTATGTCCCGTCTCGGAAACACAGCATAGAGCCATGCATATCGATGGACAAGGCTAAATCCGGGCGGGCGTTACATGTTATCAAGGAATACATCGATACACCTTTAGATGATGTATTGAGCCGCCATCATCAGCAATCACCTGCTGACAATGCTGTGTCACTGTTTCATGATGTTGCGCAGACTGTTCCGGCGTATCAACAATTTCTTGACCATCATCGAATACGACCTGAAGACATTCACACAATAGACGCTTTCAGGCGTTTACCTTTCACCAACAAACCGGATTACCTGAATCATTACCCGTTAGCGTCGTTATGTCGCGAAGGCCGCATCGATAACTGCGATATGTTTGCGGTCTCATCAGGCTCGACTGGAGCACCGGGTTTCTGGCCGCGTTTTGTCACCGATGAAATTGCAATCACGCGCCGATTTGAGCAAGTGTTCTGTGACAGCTTCAAAGTTGAACAGCGCAGCACGCTCGCGGTGATCTGTTTTGCACTTGGAACCTGGGTCGGAGGGCTCTATAGCACAGCGTGTTGTCGGCACCTGGCAACCAAGGGTTATCCAGTTAATGTCATTGCTCCGGGTAACAATAAACAGGAAATCATCAGAGTTGTCACTGCGCTGGGTAGTGAGTTTGAACAAGTCGTGCTGCTTGGATATCCGCCATTTATCAAAGATGTCATTGATACGGGTCTGGCGCAAGGCCTTGAGTGGTCAAAACTCTCCATCAAAATGGTGTATGCCGGTGAAGTATTCAGTGAAGAATGGCGCACCCTGGTCTGCCAGCGGGCAGGGGTTGATAACCCCTGTTATGACACGGCTTCGCTGTATGGCACTGCAGATGCTGGCGTACTGGGAAACGAGACACCGCTGTCAATCTGTATACGCCGATTTCTTGCCGACAAACCCGATGTGGCTCGTCAGTTATTCGGTGAATCAAGGTTGCCGACACTGGTTCAATATGATCCTCTAAGCCGCTATTTTGAGGAAAACAATGGCACCTTGCTGTTTAGCGGTGATAATGGCATTCCACTGATTCGCTATCATATTTCCGATGAAGGTGGCTTGATCAGCTACCGGGAAATGCTCAAATTCCTTGATCAACATGGTTTTGACCCGATTGAAGCATTGGGTGGCGAATCAGCTGCAGGTATTCGCACACTGCCATTTGTGTTTATCTTCGGCCGCTCACATTTTGTGCTGTCATATTTTGGCGCAAATATCTATCCTGAGAATGTGACTGTGGGCCTGGAACAGCCAGGGATCAGTCAATGGGTTACCGGTAAATTTGTCATGCAGATTATCGAAGATGATGACTGTAATCGCCGGCTATCGATTATTGTCGAACTCGCGCCTAGTGAAACCGCATCGGAAAAGCGCCGTAATCAGTTAACCCAATCTATTCTCAAAGAACTGCGTCGTTTAAACAGCGAATTCGCTAATTACGTACCGGATGAATATCAAAGACCTCAAATTCAATTAAAATCAACTGGTGACCCGAAATGGTTCCCGACAGGCGTCAAGCATCGTTATACCCGTGAATAATTGACTATCTCCTGAGTCAGAGATTTTAATCCATAGAATCACAAAGCCAGGAGTTGGTTCAGCAATTAATAAATTTGGGGGGCAGCTCTTAACGCAACCTTTGTCTTTTTCTCAGCCAGGGTTGTTTCAACTTTTTAATATGGTTTATGTGAATATCAATGAGCTTTAAAAATCCATTAAAATTATTGAAGTCATATGGTCTACATTCTAAAAAAGACTATCCAGGAGATCAAAGTCAGCAAACATCCAATCAGATTATTAAAGAGCTGATGGAAAATAAATCTCACTATAATGCAATGGCAAAACAAGAAGGCAAGATATGGGGGAATGTGTTTACTGATAATGAAAGAAATCTCGCGATCAAGTCAGATCAGCGAGCTGCAAAAGCTCTCAGACTTAATCGTAACAAGTTCACTTTAATCCAAGCGCTACAGAAATACGCGCTTAAACCAAATAACGGGTTATCTTTAGCATGCGGAAACGGTAGGGCTGAACGAGGATTAATGCAGGCAGGAATCTGTCAGTCTTTCCATGCTATTGATATTTCAAGTGATGCATTGGAGGAGGCCAGGCAGTTGGCCAAAGACCAAAGTTTAAAATCACCTATGAACAAGCTGATCTTAATGAACTAAAGCTCGCTCCTGAATCATATGACCTTGTAGTGACTCAAAATTGCCTACACCATGTATTACGACTCGAAGATTTAGCGACGCAAATCCATCAATCCTTGCGTCCAGGAGGATTGCTATGGATACATGACTATATTGGTGAAACACAATTTCAATATGATGATGAAAGGCTTGAAATAGTCAATAAAATTCTCACCATACTTCCTGATAAATATCGCAATGATTTGGTCAATAAACGTAATATCTCCAAAATAGTAAGACGTAAACCGGGAACACTGATATCACCATTCGAAGCAATTCGGTCTTCGGAAATAATGCCTGTTTTTTTACAGAAATTTGAAGTGATCGAAAAGTGTGAATCAGCATCAATCTTGAGCTTGATTTGTCCTGTTGGGACTAGAGCTAATTATATAGATACAGAAGAAGATAAGTTGGTATTTGAATTACTGGTTATGTTGGATGAAATACTTATCAGTAAAAAAATATTATCTGCTCATGAAGGAATATATCTTTTAAAGGCGAAGTAATCAAGCATATCAAAAGACGCTCAAATCCGCGCCCGAATCGACACAAGCCCAATTTATATATTGCCTATAAATCATTAGATTAGAAGTCTGGGTGTTTAGTTGATAGGATTGACACAAGGTGACAGATATATTTGCGCCCTGAAAATATGGTTGCTTGGGAGTGTCGCAATCAATTTTTTTATCGATCTGGATAAGTTGTCATTAAAAAAACGTGAGAACTTGTTAAGTCGGTTGAGTCTGCTCTGAACACCACACGCCGTATTTTGGACCAAAAGCGAGACGACTAATACAAGATCAACAGCTTTCATGCCCCTGAAGTTGAGTGTATCAGTAAAGGCAAAGTCCACAAGCGCTATGAATTTGGTGTCAAAGTTGGGATTACTGTCACCAACCAAAGCAACTTTGTTTTGGGCGCTCGAGGCTTCCCAGGTAACTCGTATGATGCTCACACCCTGGACTCCTGCCTGGAACAAGCAGAGATCATCAGTGGAGTGAAATCCGAAGAAGTCTTAACTGATCTGGGCTATCGAGGTGTCGAGATCGAAGGTGTCAACAATTACAGAGCCCGACAGAAGCGTGGCATCAATACCCGTCGATTGAAGCGGGCTTTAAAGCGTCGAAATGCCATTGAGCCAATCATCGGTCGCATGAAAAACGATGGATTGTTACGCCGTAATCACCTGAAAGGCGAACTTGTTGATGCATTACATGCCATTCTCTGTTGTGCTGGCATAACATTCGGTTATTCCTCCGCGGATTGTGTGGCCTGAATTCTGGCGACTGCTCAGATCGTTTTGGGTCCCTACTGTGAAAACAATCAGAAGCTTTTGGCTTGGGCAGCCCTGTCCTGGACCGAAAAACACGTTTTTTCAGGGACGACTAAATAAATCAGCCAGGGTTAGAGATATAACCACTGAAGTGGTTGTTACGTCATTCATCAATTTTTTATTTTTGTTGTTATAGAAGACCAGTATTATTGATATGCAGAGCGATCACTGGGTAAAACCAAGATACATACCATATTATTTCCTGATTGTTATAGCGGTTATCAGTTTTACCTCATTTGCAATTATTTCAGCATATGATGTACCTTTTGGAGATCACTGGAGGTGGATTAGACAGGGTTTGTTACCACTCGATTCAGGGACGATTTCAGCTTTTGAATTTATTACATCAGAATACTATCCGTTTTCGCACAGCCATATTTTGATTTTGAGCCTGGTTTTACTCAATAAAACTTATTTTAGCCTGAATTATGCAATAGAATCAGGTATTGGTACGATAGCATTACTGGCGACAATAATTATATTGAATAGTTATTGGTATCGGCTTTACAGTGGAAACAATATTGCCAACAACAAGGCTGGAATACTTCCTTTAATCACTCTAAGTACAATAATATTACTGGATTTAAATAATTTTAACGCCTGGACACTTGTTCAGTTTGAATGCTTGTATTTATTGCTTGCAATCATCTACTTGATTGCAGCTGACCTTGTATTGAAAGGAAAAATCAGTGAACCCTTTTTTCAATGTCTAACGCTTGTAATACTCTTTATTGGAGATGCAGTAGGCATAACAGCAATACTGGCGTTTATAAGTTATCTGTTGCTGTTTGATGTCAAAAAAAACCGGAGGCTGTTGTTTAAACTGGTGATTGTTATCATGCTGGGAGTAGTCACAGCTCATGGCTTGATTGACAATATGCACCCACATACCAAAATATCCAAATTAGCAGCATTAAATTATATACTGCAAAATATCCCAGACTCAGTCAGTATGCTTCTAAAAGGGCTGGCTCAAAGCATGACTAAATCAAAAGCACTGGAAATTATCTTTCAGGATAACTGGGAAATATACCAATATCTTCTGGGGTTGGTTGTCGGTTGTTTTATTATGTTATCCGTCTGCTTGTACATAAAAAACAGACAACAACTGAATACCTCCCTTCCATTTACCCTGATTTTGCTTACATGCGTAACCATTGGCGGAGTATATCTTACCCGTTTTCCCGAGTATGGAGATGAAGTTATTCAGGCCGGTCGATACATCCGCCTTTTAAAAGTGTGGTTATTGGGTAGCGTCTCGATCTTTTTTCTGATTGATCCGTTTAAAATGCCAAGTCACAAATGGGTGAAGATAACAAATCGGGTGAAATTGTTAACGATAAGTTGTTTAACCACTGTATTCTTAATGAATAGTTACGGTAACTGGAAGTTTTATGAAAGCCGTGAACGTTTTTTTATGAATTTTGCTCACGCAGTCAAGCATTTTGATGATGCCGGGGAAAGTCAGCAGCTACTTGGCAGCCTGCATCAACGATGTAACGATAAATATTGTGAACCATCAATACTGTATTTGAAAAAGAACAAATTATCTATTTTCAGAGGCAGTTGATAAAACAGGACTGATCTCTGGAGATGAGTGTTTATTGCCAGCCTGAATGATTCTTTAAAAAAACAGGCTTGCATTCTGGATGTAATGGTTTGTTGTATTTGCCTCCTGTTATCGACTGTTTTCAGTTGATAAAAACATGTTTTCTTTGAGTGAATCAGCGAATTTATTCTCCGCTGATTTCCACTGTGACATTGCTGAATGATTCCAGTTGTCCGTCTCCATAGACGACCATTTTAGGGAGCTTTCGGTCTTCCACACCTCTGACGATGGACCAGGTTTCTTTGAAAGTGTCTTCTTCGCAGCCATTCAAATGTGGGCTTTTTGAATCGCCTTTTGGCGGGTTGCAGACTTTGAAGCTAAGAATAGTCGGGTTGGTCAGTTCGTATTTGTAATTTTGGATCAGTGTTTCAGCTTCATCCAACCAATCCTTGTTGAACATGCCTTCTGCACGTGGACGGTCTTCCCAGAAAATTTCGTTGAATGCAGTTTCGTCACGTGCTGTTTCAAGTTTGAATCGTTTGAGCTTGTCCACTGTAGCAACATGGGTATTGGGTCCGTCAATGAGTGTGAATTTCCAAACTTTCATCGCATCAGTATAGGTTGCGTGGATTTCCTTGAGTTTTACCTGAGCGACATTTGGAACCTGCTGATTGTTTAAAACAAATTCCATTGCTTCATCCAGATTGCTCAGTTCATCCTGGTCGGCATGAGCAATTGGCGGCATTCCCAAAATAATCAGGCTGAACAACAGCAGCAGGCGTTGAATGGATGAGTGGCTGAAGGTGTTAAAATTGAATCGTTTGGACATGGTTGAGCCTTGCATTTCAGTAATCATTGTATCGAATACAAGTATCCGACTTTATTGTGCAAGGATAGTTGAGTCTTACAAAATATCAACCTGGGTGCCCACGGGTACCTGCTCGAACAAGTCGATAATATCCACGTTTTTCATGCGGATACAGCCATGAGATTGGGGATCAGACGTGACGCAGTGATCCGGGCTGCCGTGTATATAGATATAGCGGCGCATGGTGTCAACATCACCCAGGCGATTGACGCCGGGTTCGAGTCCGCTGAGCCAGAGAATACGGCTTAAAATCCAGTCGCGATCTGGATGTGCACGATCCAGAGCCGGGCTGTAGATTTCACCAGTTGGTCGGCGTCCGACAAAAATCCGTCCTTTGGCCTCACCTGCACCGATTTTAGCGCGAATTTTGTGTTTGCCTCGCGGTGTGCACTCACTGTTGATACGCTCGCCCGGGCCGTTTTTAGCGGTATTGACCGGGTATTGGTGAATGATTTGTCCATCACTCAGCAACAATAACTGTTGCCTGGCAAGATTAACCAGAATTTGAGGTTGGTTGGTATGCATCAAGTCGCTCACTGTTTGTCGAAAACGGCGATTGATTCGACATGCGCAGTGTGCGGAAACATATCCATGACTCCGGCTGATTGTAAGGTGTAGCCGTGGTCGTTGACGATAATCCCGGCATCTCTGGCCAGGGTGGACGGGTTGCACGACACATAAACAATACGCTGCGGTTGCCAGGTGGCTAACCATGGTAATACTTCAACAGCACCAGCTCGGGATGGGTCGAGTAACACCTTGCTGTATTGTCGGTGTGCCCAGTCATGTTTGTCGAGTGTACGGATTAAATCGGCGCGGTGAAATTCAACAGTATCTATTTTGTTCCAGGCTGCATTGTCAATAGCCCGCTCAACGGATGATTCAGCGCCTTCAACACCAACTACAGAACCTGCCAGGCGAGCCACCGGCAAGGTCAGGTTGCCGATGCCGCAGAACAAATCCAGAATAGTATCGTCGGGTTGGGGTTGCAGCAATTCGACTACGCGGGAAATCATTTTTCGGTTAATATCGAAATTGACTTGAGTGAATTCAATCGGTTTAAACCAAAAGGTGATGTCGAAATCAGGCAAGGTATAATTGAGCAGCTCGCCATTGCCGTGCAGCAGCTCGATGTTGCTAGGGCCATGACGTTGCAGATAGATATCTATCGCGTGTTGCTGACCGTATACAATCAGCTTGTTGCGGTCGTCATCGAGCATATCCTCCAGATTGCGGAATACCATTGCACTGCGATTGTCGCCAACAGCGACTTCGATCTGCGGGATTTTAGTGCGAATGTTCAAGCAGCCGATCAGTACGGACAGGTTGCTGAGCTGACTGGCGATTGTTGAGTCAAGCACTTCGCAGGACACCATGTCGGCGACATATCGCGTACCTTTTTCGCGAAATCCAACCAGCACCCGGCCTTTTCCGGCAACATCACGCACCGTGAGCCGTGCCTTGGAGCGATAACCCCATTGCGGGCTGTTAAGCACAGGTAGCATCTGTTTGGGTGTGACCTTCCCGATTCGTTGCAATTGTTCGATGAGTAGTTGCTGTTTTTGTTGGATCTGGTCGGAGCCTGAAATATGTTGCAGACTGCAACCGCCACAATAACCGAAATACTGGCAGCGTGGCTCAATTCGTTTAGGTGATGGATTGATGACCTCGGCTAATCTGCCTTCGGCAAAATCACGTTTTTTCAGGGTATAGATAAAGCGAACAGTTTCATCAGGTAAAGCGCCATCAATAAACACAGCTTTGTCATTGATATGAGCAACTCCGCGACTGTCATGGCTGAGTGACTCAATTGTTGCATCAACCGGCTCTGTGGAAAAACGTTTGCGCCGTGCGCGTCTGGACATAATGGATGGGTCTGATTCGGTTTAAAATTAGTTTAGTCAGCGCAAGCAGGCTGATGAAACGCTTGTTTGTTAGAGCAATATCTAAAGCCATGCAGGTGAGCACTGTTTAGAACAGCACTTCCTGACCTGGAGCCTGTTCAAGCTCTCACTGAATGGCACATTGCGGAGTTAAAAGTGGACTCCACCCGTTGATCAAGATTATGAACAGGTTCTTGGCAAGTTAACTTAAATAATGCACAGTTAGTGAAATTCGGCCCACCGTATTAACGTTGTTTCCAGCCGGAGCCGTCGTTATACCACCAGCCAGGCTGGGTTTTGGCAATCCAGCGTCGCGCAAAAGTCTGCTGGATTTGTTGTTCCCATTCTGGATGGCCGTTAGCAGCAGCGATGGCACGGTACAATGCGCGACGATCGTTGTTTTCAGCATTGACCAGCTGTTTGACCTGATTACGCATTGCAAGCGCAATATTGCCGGGATTTCTGACTGTGACAAACCCGTCATTGAGAATACCGATTGAGCCATTGGCATACATGGCTTGCAACTGACCATAACGCGCTCGCATGGAATTCTTAAGCTTGCGTATTTCAGGGCTGTCTGCATTCAAATCGGCTTCTTTGGCATGCGCTGCAGGGATGATCAGATCGAACACATGAGATAACAGTGAATGTCTAATGTCGAAACGGTTTTCACTGAATGGGTCATCCTCGGGTGCGACTGGTTGTTGTGAATTCTGTTCGGGACTTGTTTTCTGTTTCACGCCATCCTGATGCTGGATTTCCTCAATGATTTCATCCGCTACTTTCTCGGCTGCTGCCGCAGGAAAGTAGATGTTAATGGTGACACAAGCCGCCAATAGGCTGAACATGAGCAATGACATGAATGGAATACGCAATTTCATTGAGTGATCTCCCGATGGATGATGCAGAATTATAACCATATATTATATGACAAGAATTAACTGAAACTGATAACCCGGTTCGAATGTTATTGAATTACCGGGGCGGATTGCGATGAAATGCGCTTCAACCGGGTTGCCAGCTCATTCCAGTTGACACGCTTGTTAAAGCCAATAATGTTAATTTGTGGCGCCAGTGCACCTTTAACCAGATAAAACCCTTTGTTTTGTGCTGGAGCAATGCCATTTAATTGACATACGTTATTGCGTAGCTTGCAGCTGAAACCCAGGCGGCTGTAGAAAAATGACTCGAACAGCTTCAAAACTCCGCGGGATAACAGGTCCGCAGGATTGTTGCCGCCCAGTGAGGCGATGTTTTGAACCGCTTTCTGGCTGATTGAATACGGTAACAGACGGTTTTCCGGTGTGGAGAATTCAGCATCGAAGGTAATTAACTTCTGGTTTTCAATACGCAATCCTTTGATCGATCCGTTAAGCTTGCCTTCGATATTGCCGAATGCAAAGCGTTTGCTGAGCTTGCCGAGGTCCAGTTTGTGAAAATGAATATCGGCAGTCAGAATCGGATAAGAGCCGAGCATCCCGTCAATTTGTAAATGCTCGATTTCAATCCTGCCGCCAAAAGCGTGAATTAATATCGAACTGTCCAAATGCAACCCACCTTGTTCAAGCCGCACTGACGGAATCGATGCCGACAGGTATCCATCCAGTGGTGGTAAATCCATCGCATCGCTGAGCGCAGCCAGCGAGATGTTTTTGATTTCGGTGGCAAAAGAAAAATCGTAACTACCGCTTTCCAGTTGCTTCAGGTCCAGGTGATCAAACTGCATTTCACCATCCAGCAGGGGCAGGGTGACATTACGTTCAAAATTAATCTGGCGACCGCAGGCTTTGAAGCGCAATACTGTTTGCGGCAATGGAACGCCTCTGAAATTGGCGCTCTCCCAGTAGACAAATGAATCCTCATTACAGTGATCAGGTTTCCAGTTGAGACTGATGCTGGCGTGCTTGACGCTGATATCTTTCTGGTTATAGGTATAGGTTGCGGATACGTCGGCAGTGGAGACTAATAACTGGGTCAACTGGCTGTTTGCAAAACTGAGCTGGGAGAGGATCAGTCCCTGGGTATCCGATATTACCGGCTTGGCGACAGGTGTGGTTAAAAATGGCGCAATAAACTGATTGAACAAGTTGGCAAGATGGTAAACTTGGATATTGATTTGACCGTTTTCAGGTGGAAAAGTCTTGTTTAAATCGGTTGCCAGTGATCCGCTGATAGCAAAGTTGGGGAACTGGTAAACAGAGAAGTCGTTCAATGCCAGAGTATTCTGCTGTTGATTGAAAACAAATCCGGATTCGGCCGACAAGGCATCATCTTGCAGTGACAGATACAACGGTTCCAGATAAACCTCGCCTTTTTTCATGACAATCTCGACATCACCACTGGTAATGCCTGTGTCTGTTGCTGCATGGATCACTGATTTAAGATTCAGCTTTTCAACGGCCTTGGTCGCATCATCGCTTTGTAGCGACAGGTGCAACCCTTTGAATTTCAGATCGGTTTGATGGTGTTGGCCAGATTGCATGGCGACTGTTCCAGCCAGATTGATCTTGCCACTGGAAGCAGAGATACCAAGCCGTTTCAAATAACTTGCAAGCGCAGGTAATGACAATTGATCGATTTTAGTGCTGATGGTTTTGTTGGAGTCATCCCAGGTATATTGAAGCTGGCTGTCAGGAGCAGAAAAAGGGAATGCCGGTATTTTCAGTACGTTTCTGGATTGATTGCGGCCGAGACGAAGATTGAACGGAATCCTGAGCTGATTAAGACTCTTCCCATCCAGAGTCAGTAAGCCATTGTTGCATTGCATATACTGGTGCTTCAGTGAGAATTCCGGGCAAGACAACTTAATCGACTGCACGTCGCTGTAAGGATGCTGAATCTCAATCACATTGCTGTTAAAGTCAACATCCAGTGTATGGTTTGGATTAATACGAATATTTGTTTGCAGATTGTTGAATGTTGACTGCTTACCTTGTAATTCACCAATGCTCAATGTCATACGCTCAATCGCCATTATCCGGGAAGAAAATGGCAAGCAACTCAGCGTCATCAATAAAACAATGCAATAACGCAATGCAAGCAGTGCGTTAGCAGGTTGATTTGCGCAGGAGTGAGCTGACAACAAAAAACAGCTGTGATGCCGGTTTTAATCGGCAGGAAAAATGCCGGTGGAAATGTAGCGATCTCCACGGTCACAGATGATGGCCACAATCACCGCATTCTCTACTTCCTTGGATAAGCGCAGCGCAGAACATACTGCTCCACCGGATGACACACCGGCAAAAATACCTTCTACACTGGCCAGCTTGCGAGTGGTCTGTTCGGCATCGGGCTGGTTAACTGTCATAATACGATCAACCCGTGACAGATCATAGATTTTTGGCAGATACTCCTCCGGCCAACGGCGAATGCCGGGAATTTTTGAGCCTTCTTCGGGATGAACACCGACGATCTGGATATCGGAATTCTGTTCTTTGAGAAAGCGTGACGTACCCATAATAGTGCCGGTTGTACCCATCGAGCTGACGAAATGGGTGATGCTGCTTTGAGTATCACGCCAGATTTCCGGTCCGGTGCCTTCGTAGTGTGCACGCGGGTTGTCCGGATTGGCAAACTGGTCGAGTATTCTGCCCTTGCCCTGGGCCTCCATTTTACGGGCCAGGTCGATTGCTGCTTCCATGCTGCCCTCAGCCGGAGTGAGTATAATATCAGCGCCATATGCTTTCATGGAAGCACGCCTTTCCGCACTCATATTGTCAGGCATGATCAAGGTCATGCGATAACCTTTAACAGCCGCAACCATTGCCAGGGCAATTCCGGTATTGCCGCTGGTGGCTTCGATCAGACGGTCGCCCGGTTTGATTTCACCGCGCAACTCAGCATGTTTAATCATGCTTAATGCCGGCCGGTCCTTAACCGAACCAGCGGGGTTATTGCCTTCCAGTTTAACCAGGACAGTATTAGTGGTTTCTCCGGGTAGCCGTTGCAACTTCACCAGCGGAGTGTTGCCAATACAGGCTTCAACAGTGGTATAAGCCGGATTCGAGTTTGATTCTGTCATCGCTTGCTTTTAACTTGGTTAGTTAACATTTCTGTTTGTAATGCAATCATTTCTGATCGCAACGTTTATTATGACATGAGAATCAAACCTGGCGTGAAATACCCTGCAATGTTATTCAAGGTGCCGCATTGCTTGATGTTTTTACGGTTTGCTATACTCCCGGCTTTTTGTTTGAGTAACGCAAGCGCATGAATTCCAGTATGGAGTGGCGATTTGCCCTGGCTGCCAGATTAATGGCCGGGGCATTATTGCTGCTGATCAGTGTAAACAGTTTTTCGGATACCAAACCCTGGAGGTTAAAGCAGGCATTGGTGTTGCCCGAATGGTTGTCGATTGATTTTCAACATCGCACACGTTATGAAACGCTGGACGGCCAGTATCGCGCTCAAATAAACGCTATGCCAGGACAGGGT
>JAHZJL010000049.1 GCA_022600935.1 Gammaproteobacteria bacterium | reverse complement strand
GTTGGTCGAGGGTTTCAACGTCATGCGTTTCCTTCAATGTGGTGACTGTTTGTTCCAGGACTTCGAGGATTAATTGATTCCAGCTTTGATAATGATCAGCATCAGGTAATGTGGACGGTAATTTGGCATCCAGCAGTTGTCGAATAGGTGTTTCTTTCTGGGACCAGGAAAATTTAAAATCCGGTTGGGTTTGTAGACAGGGTTCATAAAAATTCGGAAGTATTGCGGCTGTCAATGCTTTGCGGAATTCAAATAAAACCGGGAAGCCTTTACTGGTGATTGCAGCTTTTCCATCCCAATTACTCAGATAATTGCGTAATACCTGTTGACTCGGGTTGTCTGCTGGCTGGGCCTGGTCCAAGGCTTTGAGTGCAAGATTCTGATAAAAACGGTAAAACCTGGTTTGGGTGTCTAGTTGCAGCCGCAACATATCATCTTCAGTGATCGAGTCCATCTCTTTAAGGCGCTGATTGATGTGCCATGCGCGAAAGCCGACTTGATAGCCGTGACCGAGTTGATATGGATACTGTTTGCCAATAGTGCGGTTATTTGCGGTGGCCAGCACACCGGAAGGCGGGTCAATAACGCGAGGAAGGTCTTGTGGGCTCAGATAGCCTTCCCAACCGATTTTGCCATCGGACCAGAATTGACTGGTCGCACCATTCAACCCACGTCGTTTTGGCAACTGACCCATCAAGGTCCAGGCAATACGTCCAGTGGCATCGGCCAGCATCGCATTTTGTGGTGGACCTCCGGCTTGGTTCATCACTGTAATTGCTTGCTCCAGAGTACGGGTGTCGTGTAAATGCAGCAATCCCAGATTGACAGCATTCGGGTCCAGTGCTGTCCATTTTACGGCGACTGAAGATCCGAGCAGTTCTCTGGGTGATACAGGCCCCCAGCGTGTATAGCGGACCTGAGTTGTTCGCTTCCCACCGTCCTTGATGTGGATGGTTTCTTCAATATGCTGGAAGTTTTCCCAGCCATCAGGGGTCTGGTATTGATCCGAGTTTAACGGATTGATTTCCAGTCTGATCAGGTCGATCAAGTCCACATAAGCATTGGTGTAACCCCAGGCGATGTGGTTATTGGTTCCGGCCACGATAATCGGCAATCCAGGCAATGTCACGCCTGTGATCAGGTTGCCATTGTATTTAAGGGTGGCACGGTACCAGATATTAGGGACTCTCAGAGGCAGATGCATATCATTGGCAAGGATTGCGCGGCCATCCGTGGTTTTGGAACCGGCAACCAACCAGGCATTGGAGCCAGGTGCAATATCATCGGTTGCCATTAAAGTGGAATGCAATCCATTGAAGGGCTTGGAAGCAAGTTGTTGAGCGCTTCTCGGTTGAGAGTGTCTGCTGTTTAGCAAGGCGGACAGTTCCTTAACCGGAATCGGTTGTTTTGGGCGCCAGGAATCACTGCCCCCGGTTAACACTGAATCGTATTGATCGCTGTCCGGGGTTAAAAAAGCAATCACCGATGTTGGCAGGGTTTCATGCATGACTGTGAGCATACGCTCTGATTCCTGGTCGGAACTCAGCACTTGAAACATGCTTAATGCTACCAGTAGACTGTCTTCAATTCGCCAGGGCTGAGGTTGGTAATTTAACAGCACAAATTCGAATGGCAAAGTATGCATTTGACCGATTGCGGCATTGATTCCATCAGAATAAGCCTGGATAGCCTGATATTGATCGTCAGGAAGATTTTTCGCGATGGCTTTGGCTGCGCGTTCCAGTTGTAAATAACGTTGCTCGGTATCAATAGCCAGCGCTGCTTCTCCAAATATTTCAGATAAACGACCAGCAGTTTTGCGCCGCATCAAATCCAGCTGAAACAATCGGTCGCGGGCGGTTAGATAACCCAGAGAGCGGTACGTATCCAGCTCGGATTGGGCAGAGATGGTTGGGATACCGTAGTTATCCAGAGTGACCTGAACCGGCTTATCTAAAATATATAACTGAATTGTACCGTCAGTTTTGGGTAAAGATGCGTTAAGTTGGTAGTAGCCATACAGTGCCAGAAAACAACCTGTCAGCAAAATCCCGACAGCACTCCATAAGCCAAAATTGAGCAGTTTTTTCATAATCACGGTTCTGTGGCGCAAATGCTGACAAGCAGATGGTGATTGCTGTCGGTTGATAAGGAATGATGATAGCTGGTTGAATAGTTGATCCAATAGAACAAAGATTCAATTCAGCATTTTCGCACAAACAGAGGGTTAAAACGGTCCAATTTTGACAATTTCTTCAAGCAGGTGTTGTTGTTCCAGCTCTGATAAATCCTGGCGCCAGCAAACCATGATCGGTTTGATGGAGGTATGAATAAATCCCACCCGTAAGTCGACTTGTTCGGCTTGTTTATTGCCGACATGACCCCAGATGGCTTTTGTTTCCCCAACCCTGTCAAAGCTTTCACGTAGCAGGTACTCGGCAATCCCTCCATGTTGGCGGATTATCCTGCGATGATTTGCCGGAATGGTACGATATAGCCTGTCATCGATAACCAGTCCTCCACACAAATGACAATCCAGATAAGGCGTTTGGTGGACATAACCAACCGGTAACAGATCAGGATTGTCCGGGTTCGGCTTGTATATTGCGACAAAATGTCTTGGAAAATCTGGTGGGGGACTGTGAAATTTTCGTTGAAACAGTTCGCTGATCAATAAATCAGCTTGATCAACTTCAATGATTTTCAGGAAATCGGATAATTCGGAGAGGGAGATTTCGCTCATCACCAATACTGTGTCATGTCTGACAAATGCTGGAGATCAAGATTGAAGCGATACTGCCGGAATGGGATATGATCATACACCATACCCCATTCGGATTCTGTTCTATATGGGAAAATGAATCAAGGCTGGCAATAACTTGGAACCCAGCTTCGATCCAGAATTTTCCTGGAAATTGTTGAATAATTGAATGCGTGTGCATCCCTGACCAGACGATTCACGTCGAACAGGATTGCAATTTCAGGAATATCCCGGGTAAACATTTTGAATATTGGTTTGATCATCACTTTAGAGAACCAAACTCCAATTGGCCCCATAAAATTACGGCGCTGTCCGATATGCGCACATTCGTCAACCATGATTTCATGTAACAAATCGCGTAATCGATCACGGGCTTCCGGTTCACCCTCGAGGATCTCGCAGATTTTTTCATCAAGCTGGATGTAAAAATTCATACCCATTAATTCGGTAACAAATGCAGGTGGAGACATGATTGCTTCCGGGAAATGCGGAAAAATCTCATAGACCTTGGTTTCAATCGGGCCAAGAGGAGGAAAATCAATATTTTCCAAATGAAAAGTATGCAGCATCTCAGTGAAGAATCGCACATGGCAAAATTCCTCGGCCAAATGGACACGACTGATTTTATCAGTTAACACAGTGGCGTTTTCAACTTCGGGGAGAGTATCCCAGGCACCTCTGATGCCATTCAGTTCATGACGGGCAAACTTGTAAATACACGTCATCAACAGGGTTTTTTGATCCAGGGTCTGTGGGTCGTCAACCAGTTTCACATAGTTTCTGAAAAAAGCGTCAGGGTTTTCCAGAGGAATTTTTGAGCGGACCGGGTTAGCTTCGAAATATTCCCGTTTGTTGCGTTTGGTTTCCAGATCGCGGTCTTGCTCGTAAATTTTTCCCGCATGATTTTGAGAGAACGTCCAGTAGTCTACAAAATTGTCCTGGCGCTGTTTTTTAGTGCAGGGAGTAAAAATTGATAATAAAGTTTGAGAACCAGTTTGATTAATCGTGTTCGCTTCAGTAGCCATGAGGATTCCTGTGGTTGAGATTGATGGCAGTGGAAGTGGGTCAGTCGTAATTTAAAAGGCTGTGAACCTGGTAACTGTTTAATTTTTCTCTGCCATTTAAGGCGTTGAGCTCAATGACAAATGCGCACCCGCTAATCTGACCACCGAGTTGTTCGATTAACTGGCAGCTTGCCGCTGCGGTACCACCGGTTGCGAGTACATCATCAATAACCAAAACGCGCTGGCCATCACCGATTGCATCGGAATGCGCTTCCAGTGTGGCTGAACCGTATTCCAGATCATACGAGATACTTTTTTTATGATAAGGAAGTTTGCCCGGTTTACGCAAAGGAATAAATCCAACTCCCAGCTCCCACGCCGCCAGTGTACCGAAGATAAAACCTCTTGCCTCCATACCGGCGACCAGATCAATTCCCTGGCCGATAAACGGATGGATTAATTGATGGACGCTGAGACGTAATGTATCCGGATTTTTGACCAGAGGTGTAATATCTTTAAAAACAATACCGGGTTCAGGGAAATCCGGGATATCCCGGATCTGCTGTTTTAATCGATGCATATTCGGTTAGGTATCAGGCCTGAGCAGCTTGTTTTAAAGGTTGTTTGACCTGGTAGAATTGCTCGATTTGCTGACACACAGATTGTGCATCCAATCCAGCCATTTGCAGACAGTCCTCACGTGAACCGTGTTCGATGTAATTGTCTGGTAAGCCAATATTCAGAGTCGGAATCATCACCTTATGTGATGCCAACACTTCGTTGATGGCACTTCCAGCACCACCTTGTATGGCATTTTCTTCCAGTGTGACGATAACTTCATGGTTCTCGGCCATGGTAAGAATGGTTTGAATATCCAGTGGTTTGATAAATCGCATATTAACCACTGTGGCATCAACTGTGTCGGCAATCTGTTCTGCAATCTCTACCATTGTGCCAAATGCCAGGATTGCAATTTTGTTACCGGTCTTGCGGATCTGGGCCTGACCGATAGGGATTGCGCTCATGGTTTCTTCGATTTCAACTCCGGGTCCCTGTCCACGAGGATAACGCACAGCACTTGGTCCGTCTTCATATTGAAAGCCGGTATAAAGCATCTGCCGACACTCGTTTTCATTGGCTGGAGCCATGACCACCATATTAGGAACACAGCGCAGATAGCTTAAATCAAAGCTACCGGCATGAGTGGGACCATCTGGACCGACCAGGCCGGCACGGTCAATTGCCAGTAACACCGGTAGTTTCTGCAATGCGATATCATGAATCAGTTGATCATATCCACGTTGCAGAAACGTCGAATAAATTGCCACGACTGGTTTAAGGCCTTCGCAGGCCTGACCGGCAGCCAAAGTCAATGCATGCTGTTCGGCGATAGCGACATCGAAATAGCGTTCAGGATACTGTTTTTCGAATTCAACCAGACCGGAGCCTTCACGCATCGCCGGTGTGATGGCGAGCAGACGTTCATCAAGTGCAGCCATATCGCATAACCAGCGACCGAACACCTGTGTATACGTTGGTTTGGATGGTTTGCTTTTGGGTAAATGATCCAATTCCGGATTGAAACTGCCAACTCCATGATAAGCCACCGGATCGTCTTCAGCTGGTTGATAGCCTTTGCCTTTCTTGGTGACAATATGCAGAAAACGCGGACCGGACAAATGACGTATATTTTTCAGTGTATCCAGTAAATCGGGTAAATCGTGCCCATCGATTGGGCCAATGTAATTGAAGCCCAGTTCCTCAAACAATGTGCCGGGAACCACCATGCCTTTGACATGCTCTTCAGTACGTCTGGCAAGTTTCCAGACACTGGGAATATGTGTACTGAGAGCTTTTTTGCTTTCCTCGCGGACTTTTGTATAAAACTTGCTGGACAGTATTTTGGCAAGATACCGACTCAGCGCGCCGACATTGGGTGAAATGGACATTTCATTGTCATTCAGAATCACCAGCAAATTGGCGTCCAGAGTTCCAGCGTGATTCAAGGCTTCAAACGCCATACCACCAGTAATGCCACCATCGCCAATAATGGCAATCATCTGCTGTTTCGAACCTTTAATATGCGCGGCAGTGGCCATGCCTAATGCGGCGCCTATCGAGGTGCTTGAATGGCCGACGCCGAATGCGTCATGTTCACTCTCGCTGCGTTTGGGAAACGGCGACAACCCACCTGTGGTACGTATGGAATGCAGCTGACTCATGCGCCCGGTGAGTATCTTGTGCGGGTAAGCCTGATGGCCGACATCCCAGATGATGCGGTCGCTCGGTGTGTCGAAGACGTGATGCAGGGCAACCGTCAGCTCGACTGTTCCAAGCCCGGCTGCCAGGTGTCCGCCACTTTTGCTGACACTCGACAATAAAAACTGTCTTAATTCGTCTGCAAGTTGGATGAGTTGTTTTTGGTCGAAGTCCCTGATATCGGCAGGGTTGCTAACCTGGGATAATAACGGAAAATCGTTTGCGACACTTTTCAAGATATGCATTATCTCTTGTAATCGTTGTGCAGACTCGGTCTGTTGTGGTTAAAAAACAACATGAGTGTGTGTTAGACGTTTAGCGGGTTAGCTTGTCTGTTAGCGGGTCGTGAACTGATCGACTCAAACACTCATATAAGCTGACATTCCAGATAGTTGATTTTACAGGATATTTGCTTGACTTGCCAATCTTTAATCAATTAGGTTGTCAAAAATTATCAGCGACCTGCTTTCAAAATCATCCAGACTGAGATTGAATTATCAGTCTAAATTCAGTTGTTTTCAAGCAAATATTCAAGACAATCGGAGAATCTTTCGGACAGAATCGATAAAAATCCGTCAGCTGACCCGTTTTTAACGTTGATGGAATAATGCATTATTATCCCGGAATTGATTGCAAGATCCGGGGTTTAGCACTGACCAGGTGAATGTTGGATGCCCAGGAAAACTGATACAACAATTGTCAGGGTTTAAAAGCCTGATAATTGTGTTTTTTCAAACCGGGTCAATTGTGCCGCTCGATAATA
This sequence comes from Gammaproteobacteria bacterium, assembly GCA_022600935.1. Classification (GTDB taxonomy): domain Bacteria; phylum Pseudomonadota; class Gammaproteobacteria; order Methylococcales; family DRLZ01; genus DRLZ01. The sequence goes on along the minus strand of JAHZJL010000049.1, from coordinate 18,920 downwards.
TACCTGGACAATTCTCGCAACACATTGGCCTCATGACCAAATTGGGACAATGCTTCAGTTGCTTTGGCATGTAGTTGTTGCGCTTTTTGTTTGGCATTATCCATTCCCATCAATGACGGGTAGGTCGGTTTGTTGTTATCACGGTCTTTGCCCTGGGTTTTGCCAAGCGCTTCCGTATTGCTTTCCTCATCCAGAATATCATCCTGAATCTGGAAAGCCAGGCCAATGGATTGTGCATAGGTATCCAGGTTATGCAATGTTTTTGGATTCAGGTTCAGGGTGGCCAGCGCCGCAATACAGACGCTACAACGAATCAACGCGCCGGTTTTGTGCATGTGCATGGTTTCCAGTTGCTCCAGGCTGAGTTGACGTCCAACAGAATCCAGGTCGATCGCTTGCCCGCCGACCATGCCGCGTGAACCACTGGCATTGGCCAGCGCCTGGATCATTTTCAACTTGCCTTGAGCATTGCCAGGCAAATCCGTATCGTCGATGAGAACTTGAAATGCCAGGGTTTGCAAGGCATCACCGACCAATATTGCAGTTGCTTCATCGTAAGCAACATGGCAAGTTGGTTTACCGCGCCGTAAATCATCATCATCCATTGCAGGCAGATCGTCATGCACCAGTGAATAGGCATGAATTAACTCTACCGCACATGCCGCACCATCCAGAGTTTTCATGGGAATACCCAGTGCCTGACCGGTTGCGTAGACCAGAAACGGGCGGATACGTTTGCCACCATTAAATACGGTATAACGCATGGCCTCGTGCAAACGCTGTGGTTGCTGATCAGTCTTGGGCAGCCAGCGTTCCAGGGCAGAATCGACCTGCTCTCTGCTGCGGGTCATGAATGTGTTAAGCGACATCTCAGCTTGGGTCATTGGAGAACTCTTCCAGGGTTTGTTTACCGTTTTGTTCCAATAAGATACGAACTTTCTGTTCCGCTTCAGTCAGAGTTTTCTGGCAGGTTCTGGCTAGTTTGATGCCTTTTTCGAATGATTCCAGGGCTTTTTCCAGGGGAATGTCACCTTGCTCCATTGATTCAACGATTTTTTCAAGTTCAGCCAGTGAGTTTTCGAAACTCTCGAGCTTTTTGGTACGCGCCATATGTTGTTTGTAAGAATGTTTGAAATTAGCAGAAAGGACTCAGTGATCCATGTACAAATATGCAATTGTGACATATCCTGTAATTGATTCCCAGCTATTGATCAACAATTCAACAGACGAGTAACCAGACAATTATGACTCAGTATGATGCCGCTGAAATCGAAGTGCTTGACGGACTGGATCCGGTCCGCAAACGTCCCGGAATGTATACCGACGTGTCTTGCCCCAATCATCTGGCCCAGGAGGTGATTGACAACAGTGTCGATGAAGCCCTGGCCGGTTTTGCCAGTCTGATACAGGTTCAGCTGCATGAAGATGGCAGCATCAGTGTCAGTGACGATGGGCGCGGGATGCCGGTCGATATTCATCCGGAGCAGGCTGTACCTGGAGTTGAGCTGATACTCACCAAACTCCACGCTGGTGCCAAATTTTCCAACAAGAACTACCGGTACTCCGGAGGATTGCACGGGGTTGGCATTTCAGTGGTCAATGCCTTGTCATCGGTGCTGAATGTTGAAGTCAAACGCGGTGGACAACGTTACGAAATGGCTTTTGCCAATGGCGACAAAGTGTCTGATTTGGTCACAGTCGGCTCTGTTCCCCGCAAGCAAACAGGAACCAGTGTCCAGTTTTGGCCCGATCATAAATATTTTGATTCAGTTAAAATCGTGACCTCACGGTTAAAACGCTTGTTACGCGCCAAGGCTGTATTGCTGCCCGGTTTAACCGTTGAATATCGAGATAATGTCGCCGACGAATCATTACGATGGTGTTATGAAGATGGTTTGTCCGATTACCTGTTGCAACGTCTGGACGCAGAAGGCAGTGTTCCCGGGCAGCCATTTTCCAGCAAACTGGATGATGAGCAGGGCGTGGTTGAATGGGGTGTACTGTGGAATGTTGAAGCGCCGGATTCAGTCGCAGAAAGCTACGTCAACCTGGTACCCACGGCTCAGGGTGGAACCCATGTCAACGGTTTGCGCAGTGGTCTGACTGAGGCGATACGGGAATTTTGTGAATTGCGTAACTTATTGTCGCGCGGTGTGAAACTGACTCCGGATGATATCTGGGACCAGTGCCATTATGTTTTATCGGTTAAGTTACAGGATCCACAATTTTCAGGGCAGACCAAAGAGCGTCTGAGTTCCAGGGAATGCGCAGGATTTGTCACCAAAACAGTCAAGGATGCATTCAGCTTATGGTTGCATCAACATCCGGTCGAAGGAGATGCGATTGCTGAGGTCGTCATTCAAAGTGCTCAGAAGCGCATTCGCAACGCCCGCACTGTGGTACGCAAGAAAACCGGAGCCGGACCAAGCTTGCCTGGCAAGCTTGCAGACTGTACCTCATCTGATCCGACTCGCACAGAACTGTTTCTGGTTGAAGGCGATTCAGCGGGCGGCTCGGCCAAACAGGCGCGTGACCGGGAATTCCAGGCCATCATGCCGCTACGCGGTAAAATATTGAATACCTGGGAAGTTGATCCCTCGCAAGTGATGGCATCAAAAGAAGTCCATGACATAGCGGTTGCTCTTGGCGTTGACCCCGGCAGTAAGGATTTGTCAAATCTGCGTTACGGACGGATTTGTATACTGGCTGATGCCGACTCAGATGGAGCGCATATCGCGACCTTGTTGTGCGCACTGTTTGTCAAACATTTCCAGGCACTCGTAAAAGCCGGGCATGTATTTGTCGCGATGCCGCCACTGTTCCGAATTGATGTTGGCAATCATGTGATCTATGCGTTGGATGACGCTGAAAAAGATATTCAGTTGCAACGCATTGAACGCGAGAAAATCAAGGGTAAAGTCAATGTCCAGCGTTTCAAGGGCCTGGGTGAAATGAATCCGTCCCAGCTCAGGGAAACAACCATGAATCCTGATACACGGCGTCTGGTGCAGCTGACTTTTTATGATGTCGAGGATACTGTCCACCGTATTGATATGATGCTGGCCAAAAAACGCGCGCAGGATCGTAAAGCCTGGCTGCAAGCAGATGGAAATCTGGCAGAAGCCTGAGTCTTAAAAGATTTAGCTGTCAATAAAAGCAACAATTATACGCAATGGAATTTTTAAGCTTGTATTCAGCTATTTGACATTAAACTGATCAGTGGCATGTGCCGTATTATCTGAGCCAGGAGGCTGGAAATGGATATGAAAAAAGTTGGATTTGCCCGGACTGCAATTGGCCTGACTGTGTTAGCTTTTTGCGTCTATCTGTTATTGAGTGACAAAGCCAGTGCCGCTGTTGTCATGGATAATGTGTTACAACACCTTCAATAATCGCTTCAACTCATCAACTGACAGGTTTTATGGTCAGCATTCGGAAATCTGCTTTATCCGGATGCTGATATCTTCAAGCAGCCACTTCAATTGACCCTGTTTTCAAGTAAAGATATTGACTGTGTTGAATCTGTAACTCCAGATTTAACAATCATTGTCTAATATCCAGTGTCTAAATTCTGCATCGTAAATCTGACATACCCTATTGCTGCAGGGGTTGTAACAAAATCAATAAGCTCCTGTCTTCAAAGCCATTTCTGCCTGATGACCTATTAACTTTCTTGTCGTTTTACCCGTCTTCAGTATTGTGTTATCTGTGACATAACTGTGCTATGTGCTCGATGTTGCTTCTGAAATACGAACAATAATCCGGCGCAATCCGGTCGCTTCATTTCCGGCAATCACCTAAATTCAGCGGGGATTTATTCCCGATTGGTGCTGAATTCCAATCACTGACTATACTTATCCTAATACTCTAAAGCTGATAGCTGCGAAAAATGATCTGTATGATTTGTAAGTGATGGATTTTTAAGGAAATGGTTAAGCAATTAAACCATGATTACATGGCAGGCTCCGAGCACAGGCGGACGACCAGGTTACGTCTGGATATTCCTGCAATTGTATTACATGAAGGCATACAGGTCTTAACTGTCAAGATTGAGGACTTTTGTCATAACGGACTGTTTTTGGTAGCACCTGATCAAACTCTCCCAGCATATTTGTATGAGGGTAGTATTATCACTATTCAATGTGAGACTCCTTTATCGAACGGAAACTCCAATTGCACGCTGGATGCCAAAATCATTCGTTTATCCAGGGATGGAATCGGGGCACAGCTGATCAAGGAATCTCCGAAAGTCATGAATTTGTTCAGACAGTATTCTGAACAGCGTTTCGCCTCTGGGTCAGAAGCTGGAAGCAATGCACTGTCTGATAAACGTAAAACTACTCAGTTTGTTCTCGATATTATTAATCGATATTTGCCTGTTCTGGCCGAAAACAGTCTGGATGAATGCTATGACGTGATATCGAATCGCATGGCTTCTCCAGAAAGCAATCATTTTGCTAATCGCTATTTCGAGGCTTTGACGGAACTGAAAAAACATCAGCAGGAACTGATCGATGAATTCCTGCAAGCCTATACCACAGGTCTCAACAGTGATAACCAGCTTCAACAACAGGTTGAAACCCAGGGCTTAAATCAAGGTTTATCGCTGGTTGAACAGGATGAATTTGAAGACTGGCTGGCAATCCAGGAAATGTCGCGGCGGATTGACAAACGGCTCGATACGGTTCTGGAGCAGTTAAATACTCAATTGTCACAAACAGTAGCTCTGCATAATGATCAACAAGAGCCAATATTGGCTCCAATCATGTTATGTTCTGCATTTAACAAAGCATTTTGTCAGTTACAGTTTGATGGGGCAACACGTGCCTTGATTTATCCGGGCATTGAGGAAGGCCTGCAAAATAATCTTGAATCCTTTTATACTCAGATCAGCCAGGAATTGAGTGAACAAGGTTACCTTCCGGTCACCAGGCAGCCTGCTGTCATCCGTGTACCGAGAAATCGCGGCCAGTCAAACCCGACCAATGCATCAGCAGAGGTGGCAGCATCAGCGCCAGAGACTGCAGTTGTGCAAGACGCAGCGAATCTACAACCAGCTCCAATTGCACCTCCTGCAGCCAATGTTTATGCAAACGACATCAATACCTTGACGCATGTTTTTCAATCCATGCAGTCAGCCTTGCCACAGTTGCATCACGCGCAACCACCCAATCAGGTTCAGGCAATTCAGAGTGTCGATGATGTCCAGTTATTGGTCAACAACCTGGTACCAGCCCAGGCTTCGGGTCAGAATGCCTTGTCTGCAATTAAAGACAGGATTTTACATGAGTTGTTGATTCAGCAAGGCGGCCAGCAAGTTGTGAATCAACAGAAATCCGCATCATTGCTGGCAACCTCGCAAATGTTCGATGCCTTGAACAGTCAGGGAACTCAGCCAGAGACTCAATCGTATATTGAACAATTGCAGCTGCCTTTGCTGCATCATGCGCTTGTCCAGTCTGAAAACAGTCAACAAAACCCTGATATCATTCAAAATATCATTGATTTGCTGGATCAGGTGATCAATCTGCTCGGTGACTCTGAAAAACCATGGGCTGTTGAGACTAAATCGCGCATATCGAAACTTGTCAAACAAATTGTCTCAGAGTCAACTGACAAACCTGAAGTGTTTAAACAGGTTGAGGCTGAACTGGAAGGTTTTGCCAACAAAGCGATTAACGACCGCTCCAAAAATGAGCAAAAGTTGATCGATGACTGTGAAGGCAAACAACGCGTCCGAAAAGCCAGATATCGAGTCAATCAGGAGCTTGATCAGTTAATTGGTGGAAAAAGAATACCATCCGTAATCCCCCGGTTATTAAAATCAGGCTGGAAACAGATCCTGGTGCGAACCGAGTTGCGTGAAGGGTTGGGGAGTGAAGAATGGCAGGAAGCAATTGGTGTTATCAAGGATTTAAAGACATGGTTATCCAGACCCAAAGCGATACACGATATACCCGAAAAACAGATTCAGCACTTACTGGATCTGACCAATGAGCAATTTACTGAATACGGCATTGATACTGTCAAGCAGAACGCTATCATTGGTGAATTAGTTACCTTGCTGCTGGGCTCAGGTACACCGAGAAAGATACGTCGTGCCAGGCTGACCAGAATAAAGTCCAATGTATTTGCCTCAGAGAATGAAACCGATCAAGAAGCATGTCCCTGGGTTGATGATCTTAAAGTGAATCAATGGCTGGAATTCAAATCTGATCGCAAACAAGCCGAAATTCTTAAACTTGTCTGGATTGGGAAAAAACCCTGGCGAGCGGTTTTTGTCACTCAACAAGGTGTTAAGCGATATGAGTTAAACAGACAGCAATTAATCGACAAATATCAGCATAAAACAGTCAGGAAAATTGAAAATCCTGACCAGCCAATCGCTACACGGGCCAGGCATGCTGTTGTCGAAAAATTTTATTCCGACATCAGGCAGGATGCTTTTGAAGACTCCAAAGTCGATTTGTTAAATCGCAGAGGTTTAATGTCTTTTCTCAGAGAAACCGAGTTTGATGATGACGCAACCCTGATTTTTGTAGAAATTGATGACTACAGGGTGATCAGTCAGGCGTGTGGTATTGAAGCAAGTGACGAGATCATTATCGAAATCAGCAAGCGCATGAGGCAGTCGACCGCCAAAAATGCAACCATTGCCCGAATTGACGATCAATCTCTAGTTATGGTGTTACCGGATACCAGTGTAGACAGCTTCAATGCCATGGCGTCTGGCTGGAGTGAAAATATCCGCAATAAACCATTTGAATATGGTAGTCAGAGTTTTCCTGTCGTTCTATCCATTGGTATGGTTGGTTTTAACCCTGAAAACCTGGAAGTGGAAAAGCTGATCAAAAATGCCTCTGTGACCTGTGCCAGCGCCAAACAAAGCGGCAGAAATCATATCAAGGTCTACAGCGACGACGACTGGCAGTTACAACAACGTGCTGAGCAACTGGAATGGGCCGGACATATCGATAAAACGCTAGCCGAAAACAGGCTGGTTCTGGCTTGTCAGCCGATTGTTCCTGTCAACGCTCAATCTGGAGACAATCAATCAGTCACCGGACAGCATTATGAAATACTGTTAAGAGTTGTTGATGCCCAGGGGCGCATCGGTCCACCTGGCAGTTTTCTGTCTGCTGGAGAACAATTACGCAGAATGCCGGACATCGACCGCTGGGTATTTAGGAATCTGATGCAGTGGATGCAGGATAATATTGAACTGGTGGATCAATTGGATGGGTTTTCAGTTAATCTTTCCGGGCAGTCAGTTGCCAGCCAGTCGTTTCTGAACTATGTGACTGAACAGGTGTTCGAGGTCAATTTTGACCCATCCAAACTGACATTCGAAATCACTGAAACTGTGGCCATTGATGATTTTGAATATGTGAAAAAATTCATCCATCATATGAAAAAACTGGGCTGCAAATTTTCACTCGATGACTTTGGCAGTGGTTATGCGTCTTACTCATATTTGAGAAACCTGGATGTCGACTATCTGAAAATTGACGGCATGTTTGTCAAGGAACTACATGTTGATTCCAAGGATTTCATGATGGTGCGTTCGATGAACGATATTGCTCAGTCTCTGGGTTTAAAAACCATTGCTGAATTTGTCGAAAACCAGGAAATTCTTGATCTGCTTGGACAAATCGGAGTGGATTATGCTCAGGGATACCATGTCGGCAAACCGGCACCGATATCCGAGCTGGTTCGCAGTTTTGAAGACAGTCAACTGGAACCCGCTGAATAATGCAGATTAATGTCTTTCAGGGTTTCAGTTGACGATGTGATTGAAAATTAATGTTGGCTGCATCCAGCATACGGGTGAAACGAGTGACTGATAGCCTGTCTATTTCCTTGAACAGGGAATGACTGAGGAAATCTGGATCAACAGTCGAGTTGAAACTGCTTTGAGAGCTTTTTCCATACGCCAGATTGAAGCGGTTGGTATACACTGAGTCGATTTCCAACACAGTACTTTGATCGCTTTTGGAAATTTCAGAAACCAGTTCCAGCAAGGCTGCTTGTCCCAGCCCCAGTGTTCTTAAATGGTCCTGGACTCTGAACATGATCACTGAGTCAGGCTGTGATTTCTGCCGATTCTCTTTAATGACGGCATAGCCGAAGTTGAATACCGGAAACAGCGAATCATCGCGCTCGTCTTCAAGTAATTGAGTTGTGACATTCAGTTCCAGTGAATAGATACGCAGTTGACTTTTATGTTTTGAACAGGCTTGCAGAATGTTCTGAATTTGCAACAGTTCAAACGCATTAAAGGTAGAATGCTTGAGTAATGCTGTATCCACAAAGCGGGCAGCAACCTGACCCAGTTTCAGATTCAAGTGATATTCACAGAAATGCTGAAAGCGGATACCGAAAGTACAGGCGCTGATTGTCCAGCAAACCTGGAACATTGAAGACCAGGACCAGTGCCGAAACAAATTTATCCAGCCTCTGTTATCCGGATGTTCGGCATAACTTTCCAGGTCCAGATCAAGATATACATCTTCCATTAGCTGAATCAGATGGTTACAAAAATAAAACCCGCTACGAAACTCCTCGAAAGATAGCTGTTTCAGGCTGAAAATATGCCGGGCTTCAAGTTTCATATCCACGTAGGACCGGTCCAGCACCCGCCATTCCGGGTAAAACTGCTTATCAAGAAACATCAGTGACGAATTGTTCTGTAATTCTCTCATCAACTGAGTCAGACGATGGCTTAATGAGCTGAATTCCTTGCAGGTATGAGGACTTGGGGTTTGCCATTGCAGTTTCAAATCAGTGAACAGTTTCGCCATATTGACCGGGGCATCGTTGTTTATGTTTGTCATGGCCTAAACCCTCACTTGCTCTGTTGATTATTGAAGCTGGCATCGGAGAGGACTTTCATGCCAATGTGGTAGCCCAGATAACGATAACTTTCGAATTGAGATTCGGTAAAAAACTGATCGCCTGTGGTTTCATGCGGAAATGAAGGGTTTTGGCTTGCATAGTTTAAAACATCCATTGGCGCATCGTTGAGTAAAGACGATTTGATATAGAGCAACGTCCCGGTCTGTGAGTCACTGTAATGAATCGTGCCAATTGCACAAGGCCAGACATTGAAACGTTCGGCTTCCCTCTCCTGGATTCTACTGACATCAATATCAATACTGACTCCAAAATCATTTCTGCATTTACGAATCGCATTGCCCAGATCGTCAAATCTGAATTGCGGGTCTGCTCCTGCATCCACAGCGATAATAAAACGGCAGCGTCGCCTGATCAATTCATAAATACCCAGGTTTTCAAAATGCCCGCCATCCGAAAGATACACATAATCTGTGGTGCTTTTGGTAAGCCCCAGAATCTCGTCGATCAACAGCTTCATGGATGATTTGGGACCAGAGAACCGATACGTTGAATTGTGTCTCGGGTTACCAGTCCAGCGACCCAGGCGAATATTGAAAATCGCCAGCAGAAAAGAAAACACTTTTGACGAGTGAGACCCCATGTTTGGGCTTGCCGCAGCACCTGAGATTGTCATTGCATCCCCCAGAGTCAAATGCTGGTCAAGCTGTTTATTCTTCCCGGGTTTGCTGCACGCGAATGAACGGGTTGGTCTGAATCCATATTCTGATAATGTCTCTGATTTCTTTGATGTCTTGGCAAAATTGATCGGCTCGAAACCACAAAACAATGGAGACAGTGTAAATGAAGCCGCTTTGCGCTCCTGCCAGGCCAGGTCCGATCCGGAAACCAGATTGATTGCAGTATTGACTATATGGTAAGGGCCGATTGCTTGTGGCTGCTGGTCGTCAGTTGTTGAAATACACGTATGTAGATCAATATCGTCTTGTTTGGAAAAACCGGTAAATGGATGGGGTTTCCGGTCTTTGACAGATGCACCGAGATAGCAACGTGTTAGCCGGTTTCCATACAGTCGATGCAGTGAAAACTCGTTAATATCGATACATCTCGAGAGCAAACTGATGATGAGAGTCAGGATCAATAATATCAAGGCAATGAGTAATGGATGCGTTTCCTGTGCATTAAGGAGAGCATGATATGTCCTGGTGACTTGTTTGAGCCCGGTTGAAACGGGTTGTATTGATGATTGGGTGTCACCCTGCCCCGATTCTGTATCCTCGACGCTCAGAGAAAAAGTATTTTTTGAGTGTTGATACACTGACTGGATTTTAGAAAAATTACCCCCGGAATCTGTGCTTTTTGCGCTGGTTGAGATCAATGCATTGATGCCAGAAGAGATCAGTGCAATCAGTCCCAGTAAAAAGACATACGGGGCGATTGTCAGCAGCAGTTTACTGAATACACCACTGCTTTTTTCTCCACGTGTTTCCCTGTTCAGTAACAGTCCGGCAAGCGTTGTAAATAACCAGCCTGAAGCCAAAAACGTCTGAATAATGGTATGACTGTACAACAAATCCATTAACAGAGGGCTGTAAAATGATAGCCCGTTAATCAACAAACAAGCGAAAGCGACTATCAATAACCAGGCGCCGAGCCGGTTGAGCCATTCCCGTTCGCCGGTACTGAATCCTCTGCCAATCAAGCCGGTATGCAGGACAGACAGTAAAAACAACCAGATTAAAAACAGCGGTGCACCAACAATGTTGAGACGATTGAATACATCAGCATTTTTTATCAACGCTGAAAGAACCAGTAATAATGGACCCATAATCAACCCGGAAAGCAGCGCAGACATGTAAACGATATTCCAGGTTTTATTGTAAATCACCTTGTTTTCAGTTTTGTCTTGTTCAGACGTATTTTGTTGCTCCTTGTGACTGGCAGTCCCCGTTTGTTTAAAAAAAATACTGCATGCACCCGTATACGCTGCGAACCAAACAGTCCCATGTGCAATCAAAGTTGCAATTGACCATATACCCAGATTTTTTAAGGTTAATATCCCTGACAGGTTGCCAGTCTGGTGTTCAACGAACAATGGCAGCACAAAATGACTGGTGGACGCAACAAACAGAATGGGTATTACGATTTTTAATAATACAGTCAGTTGAGAATCAGCGATTGAAGTGCAGATCGCATCCTTATATTGATGGCCTAGCACTGCCAACAAGCTAAAACTGGTTGTAATCAGGCAGATTTTTAAAATATCCAGTAGTGGTTTATGCAGGTCGTGGGGAATAGACAACAGTTCAGGGGTGGTATGGCTATCCAGTAAAAAGACTAAAATACAATTGATCCCGAACAGAATGACGATGGAGATGACTGAAAATGTTGAGAATGATTTTGACTTATAATCCTCGAATAGTTTTCTTTTCTCCTGACTCAGGTGATACCAGCCCAGGTTACGACCCAATATATAAGATGCATACAATGCGAAACCGGCACTGATTAAACTTATCTGTTTGATGTGTGCATCAGAGAATGTACTGCTGATTGCAGCGAACAACCTTGGCAGTAACAATAAGGCGGCAATCAAACAAATCAGAATCAAAAGATTAAGCAAACCGTTGCGAATATAAGTGACAATGATTGACCAGGTGTCAGCTGTAAACAACCCGGCTCTGGGGGTCAGATAATTACTGTGTTGGCGTAAATACCGGATGACTTGCGGTTCGGAATCGGGTTCTTGTTGAGGTTTTGAAGCGTTCTGTTTCGCTTTACTTTTATCAGGGGACAAGGCTTCTTCGATGTCCCGGGTACTCTGATTAACCTGCCCGGTTTGATCATATTCTCTGTAAAATTGAGCAGACAGCCATGAACCAATATACCCACCTCCTGACACTGTCGACAGATAATCAATGGACCGTAACAGTTTTAAACGGGACAATGCCTGGATAATTCCAAGATTAAATGTTGCGCTGCGAATACCTCCGCCAGAAAATGACAGGCCGACCAGGCTCATTGACCAGGCTTGCTGTTGTAGAGTGGACTCTGAGCTGTGATTATCTTCAGGGTTTGATTGTTGAAAATCTGGATTAATGGTTGAATCTGGTTTGCTGACAGACAGTCGACGATTCTGGATTGCTATCAGTTCTTGTGAAAACACATGATCGAAATCACAGGCTGATTCAGTGGTATGTTCATTATTCTTGTTATCATTACCCATAGTCATTCTCCTGTCCCTGTTATAGCATGACCAGATTGCGACACCCTGGAAGACTGATCCCTGTTGATGATGAAATAATTTTTACTGAAAAGCGACAACAAACTATATTAAAAAGACTGTAATTCCAGGAACATAACATAAATTACCTCTGATCACTGTTAAAAATTACCATTCCACAGGTTTGGCATCAATTGATTGACATATTGCATCCAAACCAGCCAGATTGAGGAATTGTCTATAATTGAATGATATAGCTGATCTTGAGATAACACATCAAAATAACGCTTGCAGTTGAGCATGAATACTAGGAGAAATAATGGAAATCCAACTACTTTACTGGCATTGGTTGCTACTGGGCATGATTTTGATGATTGCCGAAATCTTTATGCCATCGTTTACTATCCTTTGGTTTGGACTGGGGGCAATAATTGTTGGTTTGCTGGGCATTGTGTTCGATGTGAGTTTCAGCATACAAATGGTGATTTGGGCCATATCATCTATGTTATTTACCATCATGTGGTTTAAATTCCTGAGACCCAAAAAAAATGATAACAAGACTTCAGATGGTGCCAGAGAAGCTGTGATCGGTGAAGCAGGCAAAGTGATAAAAGCACCGACAGAGGGTAGCCGGGGTATTGTGCGATTTGTGACTCCCGTATTAGGCGATGATGAATGGGAGTTTATTACTGAAGATGATGTAGAGCTCGGTGACCGGGTTTATATCAGGGATTTTTCCGGTAACACCTTAGTTGTCGCAAAATAAATATTAACAGAAGGAGAGAGATGTCATGCAGGGTGAAATATTAGGTATTGGATTTTTATTATTGGTTCTAATCACAATATTCAAAGGGGTCAGGCAGGTTCCGCAAGGTTATAAGTGGGTCGTGCAGCGACTTGGGAAATATCATCAAACCCTGACACCGGGTCTGAAATTGATTATTCCATATGTCGATAATGTGTCTTACAAAGTGACAACCAAGGATATTGTCCTGGATATCCCTTCTCAGGAAGTGATTACTCTCGATAACGTGGTCATTCTTGCGAATGCAGTTGCTTATATTAATATTGTATCGCCAGAGCGAGCTGTGTATGGTGTTGAAGACTATGAATTAGCGATTCGCACATTGGTACAAACGTCTCTGCGTTCAATTGTCGGCGAAATGAAGCTTGACGATGCGTTGTCATCAAGAGATGAAATCAAAGCCAAGCTCAAGCAGTCAATTTCAGATGATATTGCGGATTGGGGGATTACCTTGAAAACCGTAGAAATTCAGGATATCAACCCGTCCGGGACCATGCAGCAAGCGATGGAAGAACAGGCAGCAGCTGAACGTCAGCGCCGCGCGACAGTTACACGAGCTGACGGTGAAAAAACTGCAGCGATACTGCAAGCGGATGGTCGTCTGGAAGCGTCTCGCCGCGATGCCAAGGCCAAAGTGGTACTGGCGGAAGGCACTCGCGAGGCACTGGAAAAGGTTACCCAGGCAATTGGTGACCAGGAGTTGCCCGCGATGTATTTGCTTGGTGAAAAATATGTCGATGCCTTGCGCAATATCTCGGAATCCGGTAATTCAAAAATAGTCATTATGCCAGCTGATATTCCGGCAGCAGTGCGCGGAATTATGAACAATACCAAGTAGCCTGGTGAAATAGTTTAACAAGGCAATATCGTAGTATTGCCTTGTTATCTTAGAATCTGTTCAAGACCTTGATCAATGCATGGAGCGCCAGTGAAAAGTGGGCGAAAAAGCACAGCATAGTGAAGTAAGTGAGCATTTTGAGTCCAGTTTTTAACGCCTCAATATATCATTCAGCGAGATATTGAACAGGCTCTTTAGCGTCTGTATTTGTCGGGTAAATTGCTATTACTACATGATTGTACGCTACTGTTTTAACTGGTATTTATACCCATCCCCTGTCCCCAGTAAAGCAGCAATGATGTTTTTCTGAATTTCGGATGAACCGGAAAAAAGCCGCCCACCCAGAGCATCGGTAACCAGTTCTGATAAACAAGCGTCTGGTTTAAGGCCGCAAGCCCCCATTATTTGAACAGCATCCAGACTGGATTGTAAAAATGCTTCGCTGGCGTAAAGCTTGGTCTGGCTTGCGGCCAGGGTCAGGCGTAGCTGTTGATCACCAAGTGAAGCACAATGGTTTAACCATAACCCGATTGTGTCCAGACGCAGCTTTATGTCTGCGATGCGATGACTGATGGCTTGATGTTTACCCAGATGCACTCTACCAGACTGGCGATGGCGACTGAATTCAATCACTTGCTCCAGTTGCCATTGCATAATCCCGGCAATTCCGGCGAAGATAAAAGCACGTTCAAGATCCAGTACATGTTGAAACAGTTGCAACCCGGCACCGGGTTTGCCCAAGAGCCGTGCAGGTTCGAGCTGGCAGTGATCAAGTCTGACCCTGCCCATGCTGGCGCCCCGGCAACTTTGTATTGGTGTTGATTCAACTTGGTAACCATCGTCCTCTTGACTGACCAGGAATGCGGTGGGGTGTTTGTCCAGTAACACATACACAACAAGCAGGTCAGCAATCGGTGCGTTGCTGATATAGCATTTGTCGGCATTGAGCAGATAACCATTGTGATTGGCGACAGCGGTTGAATGCATCTTGACCGGATCGGAACCACCCTGCGCTTCGGTGATGGCATGGCCTCCGATCAATTCGGCATTGATTAATTTATCAAGCCATTGTTCTTGCTGGGTTTCTGTTCCATACCGAATCAACGGGAAAATCGTTCCCCAGAGATGCGCATTACAGGCCAGAACCAGACCTGAATCATGCGTGTGATAACCCAGTTCGTGGTGGTGCTTAACGAGGGCTTGAAAGTCATCACCAAATCCTCCCAAGGTCTCCGGGACAGCATGTTTGAAAAAACCGGATGCCCCGCATCGTTGCAGACGCTTGCGCCGAATATCATCGTCTATCGTTTGGTTCAAAGGTTGAATCGAAAAATCAGATTGATGATTCATTGATCAGGCAAACAAGTTGTCGAGCGCACTATAGTCTATTTTACCGTTAGCCATTAGTGGCAGAGCGGGCACTGTTTTCCAGCGCGACGGAATCATATAAGCGGGTAATAGTGTTGCGAGGGTTTTGCGCAGATTCTGAATCGAGCATTCTGTATTGGCAACTATCACTGCTGCGGGGCGCTGCCCGGCTGTTTCATCGTGGATTCCAATGACCGCGCACATCTGCACACCGTCCAGATTTTGAATCGCACGTTCAATCTCAACCGGTTCGACTCGATATCCGGAGCACTTCATCATGCGGTCCAGGCGACCGTGATAACAATATTCCCCATGGTTATTGATGGAAACTTGATCGCCAGTTGCATACCAGCCATCGTCATCAGTTGCTGGATGTAACCTGCCTTCATTCCAGTAGCCATTCATTACCGTCGGACCTTTGACCAGTAACTCACCATTATCAGGATTCATTTTGACTTGATTCTGAGATGCGGGTTTTCCGATGGGTATTGGTTTCAAATCCACCAAACGCTCAGCATCTACTGGCCAATACAAGCACACATTGGTTTCAGTGGGTCCGTAAAAATTATAAAAACGGGTTTGAGGCAGAAATTCTACCAGGCGTTTCAGCTGTTCTGTCTGAAACACTTCACCGGCAAACAACAACACGCGCAGAGCAGGTAATGGCGTCTCTGCAAGATTGCCTTTTAACGCCATAAACCCCAGCACCGAGGGAACGGTATAGAAACCGGTGATATTCCTTTCGGCCAGCCAGGCAGATAAACGGCTGGGTGCCATCGCCAGTTGTTTGGGAACAAAGTCGATACTGGCTCCGGCAGCAAGGCTGGAGAAAATATCAAATGTGGACAGGTCAAAATACAAAGGCGCCAGACTGGCGATGCGATCCTTGCTGTTCAGTGCCAGTAAATGTGTTGCCCATTGCGTAAACGCCAGAATAGCGCGATGACTCAAGGCGACACCTTTAGGCTGTCCAGTTGAACCGGAGGTGTACAGAATCGCCGCAAGTGGTGTACTGCCTGTGTCGGGAAATTGACAGTCATGTTCTGTAAGCGTGTTAAAGTCAATCCAGTTGCAATTGGACCATCGTGACGGGCATTGTCCAGTTCCGATAATGCCGGCAGCTTGTGCGTCTTCGACGATGAATTGCTGGCGCTGTTCAGGACTGTTGATGTCCAATGGTACGTAACAACATCCGGCTGCAAGTATACCGAGCAATGCGCATGTGGCATCAATTCCGCGGTCCATTGCCAGCGCAATCCGACTTTCAGGAGTTACTCCTGCCTTACGGATAGCCAGGCAGACCGCGCCAATTTTTAATGCCAGTGATTGATAACTCAGCTCATGAGTATCGTCTTGCAGTGCAACCGCGTCTGGATATTCTTCAACCTGTTGCAGAATCGCAGTGAGCAAATTCATGGTTAAAGTGCATTAGAATCGTTCAACAATTCCTGCTGTAGTGTGCGATTCACCGAGTGGACCCAGTCGCTGTCAATATCTGGTTGCAGGAAATTGTAAGCAATATTGAGTCGGCCCTGGAATTGACCGAATAATACCGCGAACGAGGGTGGTGAAGTTAATATGCAAAGATGCCTGACACCGCAGATAGTCGCCCCGAACAAGGTATCGGATGGAAAGCGCAGTTCACCAATATCGGAAAACCACACTGAACCGCGTTCCCCGCCGCCTCTTTGCTGACGCAGCACTTTGCCGTATTTTTCCAGCGACATCCAGCGCCCGATCCACATCCACGGAATAAATGAATAGTCCTGTCCTTGACGGATGGTCTGCGCGTATTGCTTGCTTAAATGCTTGAATAATTGTTCGCGGTTTTCAATAACAGAGTGAGGTGCCTGGGAGAATAAAACACTGACATGGTTACCCAACACCGGAACCGGCGCATTGGGCTGGCGTAGATTAAACGCATAGGGAACGCATATCGCATCATTTTTGACCGCCATACCGACACGATGCAATGCACGCATCAAGCAGCCAATGTAATAAATGCTGTGATAACCCATACCAACGGTTTGTTTTGCCAGTTGCTGGATGGTGACGGTTTGCTCCGTACTGAAGCTCTGGTTGATGCATTGCAGTTGTTGTTTGCCGATTGAACCGGGAGTCGGTAAATCACTGTTCAAACGGTCAATGTGATCGTTATACTGTTTACCGTTCCAGGCCATTTTCAGCGTTTCCCACAACGACCAGCGCTTCAAGCGCTGGTCAATCAAGGAGAAATCTTTGGCTGTGTAACGCTGTCTTTTGCCGCTGACCAGATAATCGAGGATCAGCTTGACACCGCGTGCATCTAGTAAAGGGTGGAACCAGTGCAATAATAACAAACGCCTTGAATCACCATCGATCAAGTGAAATTGCAGTGGCGCAGATTGATCGATCGTTGTTCCATTGTTGAGTATGGACAGCATGGTGTTGTGTTGAAATTCAGCAATGGAACCAGTGTGTTCCGGGCATGGATAATGATGAAATGGAATCGGATCATCGATAGTTTTCCAGCCAAAAGTTTTACCACGTTGTTCCAACCGTGAACTGAGAGCAGGAAAGTCAGCCTGCAATTCGGACAGGCTGTTTTGCAGCGCTGTTATGTCCAACTCACCGTGTAACTCCAGCGCAAATCCGCAATGACTGCCGTGATTACCGTCTCTGCGTATTTCCTGATCGATGGCCAGTAACACCTGATCCGATGGATTCAGAGGCCTGAAACCTGTATCAGATTGTTGCGACTGTCCACTCATTTCCGGTGTTCTTCAATCCAGCCAATCAACGCGTTGATACTGCGCACACTGTCCGGCTCCACTTCGGTATCCGGCAGGGTAACCTTGAACTCGCGCTCGGCGAACATGATCAGGCGCATAATGCCCATACTGTCCAGGCCGGCTTCCAGCAAATCCTCATCGTCATCGAAGACATTGATATCATCGCAGTAAATCAGCTCAGTCAGAACAAACTGACGCAAAGGGGTTCTTATTTCCATTGATAAAATTTGTTATTCAGCATTCTGGTTGTTACTGGCGACAGAATCAGCGTCTGGTCTGGAAATCGGTAGATTCTGCCGTTCCCAACCGGACATATGACCGCTTAGCTCAATCACGGCTTGACAGCCGGATTGTCTTAGAGCAAATCCTGCCAAAGTCGCCCGGGGTCCATGCTGACAATACACAATAACGGGTCCCTGCTGACAACGTTGCAGAATCTGTTTGTCAGCAAAAAACGATTTCCAGAACGGAAAGAAAACGGCTCCAGGTACATGACCTTTATCGTATTCATAGCGGCTGCGCGTATCCAGAATCAATGGTGCCGAGTGGGATTCTATCTGTGCGGCAAGATCGGTGGCAGAAATACTGGATTGAGGCATGGAATTAGAGCATCCGTAAAGGTTTAAAAGGAATAAACAGATAACACATTGGCTTAGCACATCTATTTTACCGTGTTTTAAAGCATCTTTATGCATATTAAAAGCATCGCAGATTAGAACAGAGCCGTAGATGATTTGATCAGGTTTTCAGCACCTGGGTATTTATTTCAATCACAAAATTCGTGGTGAAGATTGAATGTTAGCCTGATTGATGACAATATTAGATGGTAGCATAATAAAGTCGACTTGCTGATTCGCTACATCAGGAGAGTTGCAAAACCCATTAACGATGAGACGTGATGAAGAAACCCCTGGATCACGATTAATGATCATCCTGGTCAACTATTTGTAATCTATCAGAGTCGTTGGAGATTTACCAACACGACATGAAAGAAGAAGAATAATGAAAAAAATCGTTTTGGCTGCAGCAGTTGCTATCTCATGCGCATTTCCATCAGAAAGATCG
>JAHZJL010000048.1 GCA_022600935.1 Gammaproteobacteria bacterium | reverse complement strand
CATTACGCAGCTTGGATTGCCAGGCGTTGGGACGACCCGGCATTCCCCAAGGCGTTCCCTTGGTTTGAGTCCCATAAATTCTGGGAAAATCACATTCTCGAACTGCGTGAGCAACTTTCAAGCTTGCAGGAAGAGCCGCTTGTCTGGTTATGAACGACTGTCAAAAACGAGAATGCCAAAATTTCAATAATAAGGCGATGAGCAGCTTCAATCCTGCGCTATACAGCTTGAGAGTTTATAGTCCGCGCGACTAGATTTACAGCATACAGTTAAGACCGTTGGCATCGGGTTACAGAAATACACTTTGATCACGTCCACTGGTTTTTGCTGCATACAGTGCTTTGTCCGCTCTTTGTAATAAACTGTTGGATGTGTCATTGTCACGAAATTCTGTGACACCGAATGATGCAGTAACAATCCCGACCGGTTCTATGTGTTGAGTGCAAATACAGTGTCGCAGATTTTCTGCCAGTTTAGTTACAGCCGACCGATCTGTTCCCCAGAGCAATACTAAAAATTCTTCACCACCCCAGCGCACAAAAATATCATCATTACGTAATCGTTTCGAGCAACGTTGGCTGATTTCACATAACACAGTATCGCCAATCAGGTGTCCGAATGAATCATTAATGGTTTTGAAATGATCAATATCAAAAATAATCAGACCCATTGGTGATAAAGCATCGTAGGTTATATTCATAAGAACAGTATCTGCGACGCGGCGGTTATATAGTCCTGTCAACGGGTCACGTTCCGATATTTTCAGAATGCGTTGTTGTTCATTTTCCATCGACATGAGTTTTTTTTCTATTCCCTGTTGAAAGGGGATCAGAATCAGAATAATCATCATAACCGGTCCCATTGTGATCAGCATATCCATCCCTCTCGGCGTCCAGAGTTGTTGTGGATGATAGAGCAGATACATAATTACCGGGACATCAATTACCAGCCATGCTGTCAAGGCTAGCTTGAGTACAAGGCGTGGTTGCAGAATGATTACCATTGACAGGATTGTAGGGAGCAATATCGAGGAAATGGGCGGGTATGTACTTACCAGAGAGCCATTGTTTGAGAAAATAGCTTCCAGTAAAAAAGTCCAGCTGACAAAAAAATACTGCATAGCATGACGCTGATAGCAATGATCAGCACTGTTCGTATCCGGTCCGGGTTGAGGTGCAGATAAATGCACAAAGCTAGGCAGATTAACGATATTAATACAGGAAAGGTTAAATCCAGGATGTGTGGATCGGTTTCCTGCCAATGCATGAATGCGCCAAAAGCGGAACCCAGTGAACATAAAGCAAGTAGCATTAACGCTGTTTTACGTACAAATTGTTCATTTGGATTCAAGTTTGAAAACATAGTGTCAAAAATCTAACCAGGTAATCAGCTAAATTATATAACCAGGTATCTTGTAGATCATGAGGCTATTTAAACAGGACGGGTCGTTGTATTCGAGCATTGTATAGCATAGTTGCTTGAACACAGCCAGAGTTAAAACGTAATTGAGCCGATTGTTGATTGTTTAGTGAAGGGTTCAGTTAGCTATCCATCTTGAAAGGGTTGTTTTCAAGGGGCGCACTGGTTTTTGGTGTTGATGGATGAATGTCACTTATTATTGTTGACAGTCTGATGCAATGGCCTATGTATCAGTGGGTGGTGATTTTGATCTCAGCTTCAGAGCAGGGGCTTGGCTGTATACGTTCATCACAAGCAGAATCAGAGCAAGCCACAGAGTTGTCAAAATACCATTGATTCCATCACTGCTGACCAGCCAGTGCCAATTGCTGTGTAAGTTGGCATCAGTGAATATCTTGGTTGTTTTGATGCAAAACACCCAGGCTGCGTGAATACCGATTACAGCGCTTAACCGGTTGGTAATCTTGACTTTAACGACAGCCAATAAAAATCCGGCTAGAAACAGGGCAAACAGGGTCCAGAATTCTGTGTGTTTCAACATGGCTTCAAAGCCGTTGATGAATAGAACGAGCCCTGTGGTAATTGTGACCGGATTGTCTGCTATGACCGGACTGACATCAGGTTTTAAAAAATGCAATAAGGCAAAATACAGCGAACTGAATATAATAGCCATCCAGCAACCGAATTGCTTCATGGGCTTCAGATGTTTTTGTAACCAGTTCAGTAACCAGCCCCGAAAAATAACTTCTTCCACGATCCCGACAGCAACACCGATCATCAAGGCGATGACTGTTTTGTTGCAGATGTCGATAATGCTGGCATTCATCGAATAGTCAATAACGCGCACCTTCAAATACAACAATAACATTATGGGTGGAAGCAGTGTCAGAAGGCCGATTAACCAGCTTTTGCTAAAAGCAATGATGTTCAAATAGCCAGATTGATCTGTGGTGAGCTTGGATTCAGTGTTTGAAAATGGGTTGCCAATGATCAGCGCGGTAAAAAACAGTAACAGCAAGGCAGTTTTCTGGAATAGTTTTTCAACCACAATTGTGTTATCAGTTGCAATCCATAACCAGGGCAGGGCAAGTGCTGCCGTCGCTGCAACGGTCAGTAAAATTAATATCGGCTTGAAAACAGCGATCAACAAGAGATTGATGTGAGGCAATGTGTTTCGGATACTGAATATTTAAAAAATTTGACAGACCAAGTATAATAGATCGGATGCGAATGTGGCGGAATTGGTAGACGCGCTGGATTTAGGTTCCAGTAGGGTAACCTGTGAGAGTTCAAGTCTCTCCATTCGCACCAGTTTTTAGTCTTTCCGTTTTATTGTTTTCTCATTGATTCCTGACTTCAACCCAAAAGAATTTATGTCTATGAAAGTGACGTGTCAGTGAGAAATGGTGATTGGACAGCTCCAAAATCTTTGCTCATTGTCAGGATTGCTCATTCAGCCAATGATGACAGTTCAAAAACCAGGAATGCACAAATCAGCATTCAATGTCTTGCACATCTTAAATGTTGATGTTCAGTGATGATACGCGGAGCACCATGACAATTCATTTCATTTTAACAGCTTAAAACCTGATTGAATCCCGGAGCGCAGAATCTGTTTGCAACTAAATCAGAATTCATATTAATTCTGAGGTTGTTGTCAGCTCTTGATGTGGGATGATAGTCATCACTAAACACACATCATGATTCAAGTTTTGAGCGACATTCTACCCAGGGGCACATAATCAGTGTTCCTGTTTGTCAGGTGATGACGGGTTAAGTCCGAATTACTGTTATTTAATTTTACCACTACTATTTGATATTCGAGGGCGTATTGTATGCAAGTTACCGTGGAAGAGTCTTCAGGATTAAACAGAATACTGAAAGTTGAAATTCCGGAGGATACGGTTAAGCAAAGTGTTGAACAGCGTATCAGGAAGATTAGCCGACAGGCCAAAATCCCTGGATTCAGACCAGGCAAGGTCCCTCGTAAATTAATCCTTGATCGTTATGGCTCACAAGCTCGTCAGGAAGTTATCAGTGACCTGCTTGATTCGTCGTTTCGGGATGCGCTGGAAGAACAGGATATGATCCTGGCAGGAAATCCTGAAATTACTGACTTAAAAGTTGACGAAGGTCAGGGTTTAGCTTATACGGCAAGTTTCGAGGTTGTACCTGAAGTAAGCGTTAATCCCTGTGCCGAAATGAATCTGAAGCGTTATCAATGTGATATTTCTGAACAGGACATTGATGACATGATTGAAAAGTTGCGTGAGCAAAACAGGCAATGGAACACAGTCGAGCGCGCCTCAATAGATGGTGACCGTGCAAAAATCAGCTATAGTTATGTTGTCGATACTGATGATGAGGCGAACAAAGAAGGTTCTTCAGAAGAAGTCTATGTGTTAATTGGTCAACCCGGCTTAATCCCCGAATTTGATCAAAAATTGCTCAATACATCAGCCGGTGACCACCTTGATTTCCCTATCCAGTTCCCTGCTGAGTATCAGCATCAGGAATTGGCTGGAAAAAAAGCTGAATTCAGTGTTGTCATTCTTGCTGTCGAAGAGCCCAGTCTTCCTGAAATTAACACTGAGTTTATTGAACAATTCGGAGTTCAGGAAGGCACTGTTGAAGCGTTTCGCAAAGAGTTGCTATCCAATCTGGAGCGTGAGAAAAATACGGCAATCAAGAAAAGACAGAAGTCTAAAGTATTTCAGGCGTTATACGACAATAATTCAGTGACATTGCCACAAGTGATGGTTGATTCTGAATTCAAGAATTTAATCAAGCCTTATCAGGAAGCAGCCGATAAACAAGATGCTGATATCGACGACCCTGAGCTGGAAACAAAACTGACTGAAGAGGCCAGGCGCAGAGTCGCCTTGACACTGTTATTTGGAGAAATTATCCAGACCAATCAACTGAAAGCAGATTCAACAAGTATTCACGAATTTGTTGAGGAGCTGGCCTCTGGATATGAAGATCCGCATGCGTTTGTGGAGTGGTATCTGTCTGACCAGAAGCGAGTCGAACAAATTCAGCAAAGCGTTCTTGAAGACAAAATCGTCAGTTGGGTTCTTGATCAGGCACAAATGAGCGACGAATCTTTGACATTTACAGACTTAATGGGAGTCGATGCGAATGCAGTCTAACAACCGATTCGGTGAACAATTGAGCAGTTACGAAAAATCCGGCATAACCCAAGTGAATGATCCCTCAGCTGCACTTGTACCGATTGTTATTGAACAAACGCCACGTGGTGAGCGGTCTTTTGACATTTATTCCCGATTGCTCAAGGAGCGGGTTATTTTTCTGGTTGGTCAGGTCGAGGAACATATGTCTAACCTGATTGTCGCCCAGATGTTATTTTTGGAATCCGAAAATCCTGACAAGGATATTCATTTATATATAAATTCACCAGGTGGTTCAGTGACAGCTGGTATGGCAATTTATGACACCATGCAATTCATCAAGCCGGATGTCAGTACGATGTGTATGGGTCAGGCATGCAGCATGGGCGCGTTTTTATTGACCGGTGGAGCCAAGGGCAAACGCTATTGTCTGCCTAATTCAAGAATGATGATTCACCAGCCTCTGGGTGGTTTTCAGGGTCAGGCCAGTGATATCGATATTCATGCCAGGGAAATTCTGAAAATGCGCGATACACTGAATACCATCATGGCGAATCATACCGGCCAGTCGTTGGAACAAATTGCTCAGGATACAGATCGTGATCGATTTATGAGTGCTGAGGAAGCGAAAGATTATGGTCTGCTTGATAAAGTGTTAGAATCACGGGCAGCATTGGAAACATCTGAGTCATAGCACATGCAAACTGTGAGAAACAGTGCTGCTTGACGGTACTCGATAAGATGTTTTTATAATCGTATTAACAGGAACAGATGGTGCTGAATCTGTGTACAGTGACAATAAGATAATATTTTATGATTAAATGTGTAGATTGTTCCACTCAGATCATCTATTCTTAACTATAATATAAGGTATGGTCCTGACCAGTAAGGTTGAGGGTTGGTCTACAGGCAGGGAGCAGATATGTTGAACTTTGTTCGATGACTATGCTCTGAATTAAACGCATGTGTCTTGTCATTTTGCTGGATTTCAAACAGTACATTTTGAATACTGCATATGGCATAAAATAATAAAGACTGTTAAAAGTCATAAAATAGTTTTTTGTTTAAGTGATTATAGAAGTGCGAGGATAAGCTATGAGCGACCAGAACCAGGGAAAAGACGGGGATGGTAAGCTGTTGTATTGCTCTTTTTGTGGCAAGAGTCAGCATGATGTTCGCAAGTTAATTGCGGGGCCTTCCGTATTTGTCTGTGATGAATGCGTAGAATTATGTAATGACATTATTCGTGAAGAACTCAAGGATAATGTATCCGCGCCCAGTGATGAGTTGCCGAAACCTCAGGAAATCAAAAAAGTACTGGACGATTATGTAATCGGCCAGCATCAGGCCAAGAAAGCACTGTCAGTTGCTGTCTACAATCACTATAAGCGGTTGCGATCACAACAGGACGAAGGGGATATTGAGCTCGCCAAAAGCAATATCCTGCTTATTGGTCCGACCGGTTCAGGTAAAACTCTGCTTGCCGAAACTCTGGCAAGATTACTGGAAGTCCCGTTTACCATAGCTGATGCAACGACATTGACAGAAGCCGGTTATGTCGGTGAAGACGTTGAGAATATCATTCAGAAAATTCTGCAGAAATGTGATTACGATGTCGAAAAAGCAGAAACAGGAATTGTCTACATCGATGAAATCGACAAGATTTCGAGAAAATCCGATAATCCTTCAATTACTCGCGATGTGTCAGGCGAAGGCGTACAGCAGGCGTTGCTCAAATTAATCGAAGGTACAATTGCCTCAGTTCCCCCGCAAGGTGGGCGAAAACACCCTCAGCAGGAGTTTCTGCAGGTCAATACAGCCAATATCCTGTTTATTGTGGGTGGAGCATTTGCAGGACTAGATAAAATTATTCGGGACCGCTCGGAACGAGGCGGTATCGGTTTTTCAGCAGAAGTCAAGAGCAAAGATGACCAGGCTGACATGTTTGATATCATGAATGATGTCGAGGCAGAGGATCTGGTCAAATATGGATTGATACCAGAATTTGTAGGTCGTCTGCCGGTTGTGGCTATGCTTGAAGAACTGGATGAAGACGCACTGATCACGATACTCAAAGAGCCAAAAAATGCATTGGTCAAACAGTATCAAAAGCTGTTTGAAATGGAGGGAGTGGATCTTGAGTTCCGAGAAGATGCTTTACGTTCGATTGCCTGGAAAGCCATGGAGCGTAAAACAGGAGCACGTGGTTTACGAACCATTCTTGAGCAAATACTGCTGGAAACTATGTATACTCTTCCTTCTGATGATAATATCGAGAAGGTGGTCATTGATTCCGGTGTGGTCAGTGGTGAATCTCAGCCATTAATGGTATTGAGAACAGAGCAGCCGCAAGCGGTTTCCTCTGATTGATGGTGCATTCACTCTGAAGTGCTGAAATTTTTTCAGGTGAATTATCAATCCTGTTTGAAGGGCGGGTTGATTCATACATTCGCGTGGTCAATAATCTGAACACGTCATAACCGGTGGGAAAACACCGGAAATTCTTTTCTTATTGAATCGAGAACTAGAGCTGTAATCAGTATATATTCAGGTTTCATAGTCCCAGAGTTAATACATAACAATCTGATTTTTGGTAATAGCGTCAGATTATACCGGGTTTTAATGGATTCTACATAAAGCTTGGGATTGTTTTTTGTATTTTATGCAAACCAACAATGATCCTGATCTGATTTTATCGAACCTAGTCTTGCATTGTTCAGTGCTGTCCCCATATATCTTCAATGATTGACAACGTTTTTGTCTAACCCATTCGAGAGTTAATATACATAATGACAACATCAAACCTAACCAATAAGCTGGAACGTTTTCCTGTATTACCACTGCGTGATGTTGTCGTCTATCCGCACATGGTGATTCCGCTGTTCGTCGGTCGTGAACGTTCGATTAACGCTCTGGATGCAGCGATGCGGGAAGATAAGCAAATCCTGCTGGTTTCCCAGGTTGATTCAGAGCAGGATGATCCGGGCGCTGATGATTTACACAAAATCGGGACTTTAGCCAATATTCTGCAACTGTTGAAATTACCCGACAACACTGTAAAAGTTCTGGTTGAAGGCAGTGAACGTAGTCGCATTCAAATGCTGGATACCAACAGTTTTGACTATTTGCTGGCGGCAGTTGAGCCAATGCAGGAAATTGTCGGTTGTTCGGACCAGGAGCTTGAAGGGCTGGTCAGGACAGCAATCAACACATTTGAGCAGTATGTCAAACTCAACAAAAAAATCCCGCCGGAAGTACTGAATTCTCTGACTGGCATAGAAAGCCCGGGGCGATTGGCGGACACCATTGCCGCTCATATGAACCTGAAGATCGAGGATAAACAGGCGATTCTGGAATCTGAAGCGATTTCCGAACGCCTGGAAAGCCTGGTTGGTTTAATGGACGGTGAAGTCGATATTCTGGAGCTGGAGCAGAATATTCGAGGTCGCGTCAAGCAACAAATGGAGAAAAACCAGCGCGAATATTATCTCAACGAACAAATGAAAGCCATTCAGAAAGAACTTGGAGACATGGATGAAGTCCCCAACGAACTGGATGAATTGGCAAATAAAATTAAAGACTCGGGGATGTCCAAAGAGGCGCTGTCAAAATCAGAAACCGAGTTGAACAAGTTGAAAATGATGTCGCCCATGTCTGCCGAGGCAACTGTGGTGCGGAATTATATCGACTGGATGGTTAAAGTACCTTGGAAGACACGTTCCAGAGTCAGCCATAATTTAAAAAAAGCCGAAGAAATCCTGGAAGCGGATCATTATGGTCTGGACAAAATCAAGGAGCGGATTCTTGAATATTTAGCAGTTCAGCAGCGTGTCAGAAAGATGCGGGGCCCGATTTTATGTCTGGTTGGACCGCCAGGTGTCGGTAAAACTTCACTGGGGCAATCCATAGCTCGAGCGACCAATCGCAAATACGTGCGTATGGCTCTAGGCGGGGTCAGGGATGAAGCTGAAATCAGGGGGCACAGGAGAACGTATATCGGTTCCATGCCAGGCAAGATCTTGCAGAATCTGGCTAAAGTCGGTACACGAAATCCAATGTTTTTGCTGGATGAGATCGACAAAATGGCAATGGATTTTCGCGGTGATCCGGCATCTGCATTGTTGGAAGTTCTTGATGCCGAGCAAAACAACACCTTTAACGATCATTATCTGGAAGTCGATTTCGATTTGTCGGATGTCATGTTTGTAGCCACAGCAAACACCTTGAATATTCCTCCGGCTTTACTTGATCGAATGGAGGTTATTCGACTTCCAGGCTATACAGAAGCAGAAAAAATTAATATCGCTGAACGTTATTTGCTTCCAAAACAATTGAAAAACAATGGTTTGAAAAAAAATGAGTTGGAGATTTCTGAATCTGCAATGCAGAATATTATCCGCTTGTATACCCGAGAGGCCGGTGTCAGAAATTTAGAGCGTGAAATAGCCAAGATTTCCAGAAAAGTCGTCAAGGAACTGTTGCTCTCGCAGAAGGATAAAAAATTGATCGTCAACGAGGACAATCTGGGTGATTTTCTCGGTGTTGAGCGATTTCGTTTTGGCAGAGCAGAAGAACAAGACCGGGTTGGTCAGGTTACCGGTCTGGCATGGACTGAAGTTGGCGGTGAGTTATTGACGATCGAAGTGGCAATCTATCCTGGTAAAGGAAAATTAACCCGTACCGGTAAACTTGGCGAAGTTATGCAAGAGTCTATTCAGGCAGCCGAGACTGTAGTCCATAGTCGTGCAGAAGCACTTGGTATAGAAGACGATTTTTTTCAGTCTCACGATTTGCATGTCCATGTCCCTGAAGGTGCAATACCTAAAGATGGCCCCAGTGCGGGGATCGGAATGTGTACGGCACTGGTATCAGCGATTACAGGAATACCGGTTCGAGCCAATGTCGCGATGACTGGTGAAATTACCTTGCGTGGAGAAGTTTTACCGATTGGTGGATTAAAGGAAAAATTACTGGCTGCGCATCGGGGAGGTCTCAATACCATTTTAATTCCTAAACAGAATGAAAAAGATTTAATTGAAGTTCCCGATGATGTGAAGTCAGATCTGGATATCAGACTGGTTCAATGGATCGATGAAGTCCTTGATGTGGCATTGATTGAAGCACCACGACCCGTTACTGATAAAAACCCTGCATCGAAACGGGATAAGTCTGAAAAGGCTGATACGCTCACTGCGCATTGATTCTGTGCAGTTGCATGATTCATAAGCTTATTCTGGTTTGTCGCTCATTAGAGTGTGATTATCTGCATTTTAGAAGCTGTCTGCTAAAAAGATAACCGCTGCACAGTCCTTGAAATCGGTGTATTGTTTCGCTGCTTCTCGTTAAACAGCGCAACTATACGCCTCGAAGCATGAAAAATCCCCTCGATTCAAGAACTTTTCGCTTGGACATTTGTTTACCTGACAGCTTCTAAAACCAGGTAAAAATGAACATGTATTTGACAATGCCTTGGTTTTTATAATAATGAATCACGGTTTGTTATTGCCTTGATAAGTGGTTATCCCAATCTGGCGTTACTTGTCTCTGTAATGGTTGCCACAGTTTTAGTGAAATATATTCTATAAGTCGCTCGTTTGTTGGTGTTGTCACGCACGGCGTCAGTCCCCAAACCGAATTCAGTTCGTTGCTGATATACGTTTAATGGTAAACATAACATTTATCATGAATTCACAACATAAGTATTGAGTCAGTACTACTTTAATGAATAGATCGGAATGTTAATTTATGTTTCGTAATAATAAGTTACAAATCTGAGTCAATCAAAACAATCAAGAAAAATTCCCATAAAAATTAAATAAAGACTAATTAAATAACTCGTATTTATGATAGAGTAGCAGCGTTGCTTTGCATTTCGGTCTCACGACAAATTCCGACACATGTGTAAGAAGGATTTTCATATCTGTTGCAGAGTTGGTCAGGACAAACCGGTAAGCAAACATTGCCTGATAGGTATAATCCGGGTTAGAACACTATCAGTCTGTCAATGACAAGTGCAATTAAAACACTTGTTTATCCAGTTGATAGTCTGGTCATAATAAGTCAATGTTTTATGAATGTGAATGATTATGCTGTTTTAACTTAAGATTTACGAACTTGTATTACGAACTAGTATTAACAATGGATCATGAGAAGGGGAATAAATGAATAAATCAGAACTTATTGATGCTATCGCAGAAGCTTCAGATTTAAGTAAGGCTGATGCTTCACGCGCACTCAGTGGTTTTATTGACGCTGTAACAAATGCCCTCAAAAATGGAGACTCAGTATCTTTAATAGGATTTGGCACATTTTCTGTTAAAGAAAGAGCTGCCCGACAAGGTCGGAATCCCCAGACTGGACAAACTATTCAGATCAAAGCTGCAAAAATTCCATCGTTTAAGGCTGGTAAAGGCCTTAAAGATGCGATAGAATAGTTTGGATTGCTCGGGTGCTTAGCTCAGCTGGGAGAGCATCGCCCTTACAAGGCGAGGGTCGCAGGTTCGATCCCTGCAGCACCCACCAGAAGGAGTGGTAGTTCAGTTGGTTAGAATACCGGCCTGTCACGCCGGGGGTCGCGGGTTCGAGTCCCGTCCACTCCGCCAATAAATTCAAAACCCCGATCAGTTGAATCGGGGTTTTTTATGCCTGAACGGTATTGAACCAGATATCTAAATGATATACTTTGGGCGTCCTATTTGCCCGACGTTGATTGACTCAGTCAAAGTTCAAAATGGTTACAAATCTCGTACAGCTCTTGTTTCAGATGTTTTTGATAGCATTTTTTAACACGTCAAAACTTTTTTCGCTCTAAATTCATTCAGCACAATACAAGAAGAGACAACCCTATGCTGCAAGCAATTCGTAAACATGTGCACGGCCTGCTCGGTTGGCTGGTTTTTGGTTTAATTATCGTGTCCTTCGCATTATGGGGCATTTCCAGTTATTTCAGTGGTGGTGATGAGGTGCCTGTAGCAACTGTCGGCGATAAAAAATTCTACCAAAGAGACGTTAACAGAGCTTATTTACGTTTGAAACAATCAAGTCCCAAGCTGGCGGCTATGGATGAGAACATATTACGAAAAGAAGCGATCAGGCAATTGGTTGCTGATACCGTACTCGGTGTCACCGTTGATGATATGGGTCTTGAAGTCAGTGATGACGAGGTCAAAAAAATCATTCAGGGAATTCCGGTGTTCCAGGTTGATGGCAAGTTTGATAAAAACACCTATACCGTCGCACTGAACGGCCAGGGAATGTCATCCAGGCAGTTTATCGAACAGACCCGGCTGGCATTGAAAAAAGATCAACTGCGTCGCAGCGTTCTGGACTCCGGGTTTATGACAGATGCAGAACTGCAAAATTATTACAAATTATTTGATCAATCCAGAGATGTGGAGTATCTGACCGTACCCCTGGAACTCAAAAATCTCGAACAATCAGATGAAGCTATCCAGGCGTACTATGATCAGCATAAAAACCGGTTTCAGGTTCCGGAGCAGGTCTCATTACACTATGTTGAATTGAAACTGGATGATTTGGCCGCAAAAGAATCAGTTTCTGATGACGATTTAAAAGCCTATTATGACGAACAAAAAGAATCACTGACGACACAGGAACGTCGCAAGGTTCGACACATTCTTGTCGCTGTAAACGATGATGTTTCTGATCAGGAGGCATTAACCAAAGCTCAGGATATTTATCAAAAACTTAAAGCTGGCGAAGAGTTTGCAGATTTGGCGAAACAACTGTCTGATGACCCGTTATCCGGAAAAAAAGGTGGTGATTTAGGATTTATCCGTCAAGGTGATATGGTTAAAGCATTTGAGGACGTGGCATTTACTGTTGCGGAGAATGACATCTCGGAACCAGTTAAATCAGATTACGGATACCATGTTATCCAGGTAACTGAAATCGAGCCAGGACAGACCAAAACATTTGCTGAAGTAAAAGACCAGTTACTCAAAGATTACCGACGCCAGAAGGTCGAAAACACGTTTTTTGAATTACAGGAAACACTGGATCAAACCCGATACGAGCATACTGAAAGCCTGGAAATGGCGGCTCAGGCCATTGATCAGACGATTCTGGAAACCGCCTTGTTCAATCAAAACACTGGCCAGGGCATCGCATCCGAAAAAGCGGTCAGAGAGGCAGCATTCAGTCAGGATGTTCTTGATGGCAACAACAGTGATTTGATTGAACTGGGCGATGAGCGTGTTGTTGTGGTGAGAATCAAGGAACACAAGCCGGCGACCACCAAACCACTGGAATCTGTCAAACAGAGCATCATTCAGGCATTAAATCAAAAAGATGCCCATGAAGCAGCAGTCAGCAAGGCAGATGCTATTGTTAAAGCTGTCAAGGATGGAAAATCGCTGGAGTCAGTAGCAGCTGAATACCAGTTAAATGTTGAGACACCTGGTTTTATCAAGCGTGATACGGCAAATATCGACTGGCCCCTCAAGCAAGGTATTTTTTCTGCCCCCAAACCTGCCGAGAATCAAACGACAACCACCACAGTTGATCTGGGTCCAGGTGGGCAGGCTGTTGTGGTTATCAAGTCGGTTAAGCCAGGTGATCAGTCCAATATTGAGGAATCGACTCAAAATCAGGTCACTGGCAGAATGCTAAAAAACCAGAACTCACTTGAATATACAACAATGCTGAATCAATTGAAGACAAACAGTGATGTCACTGTTCAGAAGGAACTTCAGTAATGACAGGTAAAAAATGTTGACGGATTATTCCGGTTAAAATAGCAGCCGGGCAAGCATAATGCTTGCCTCAGCACACCATGTTTGATTCGTTTCTTGCAGGATCAGTTCACATGGCCAGACCGGTGATATTATATCCGGCATCAACATAAGTGACTTCGCCGGTGACACCGGACGCCAGGTCAGAGCATAGAAAAGCTGCGACATTACCAACCTCATCAATGGTCACATTTCTGCGCAGCGGGGCTGCATCAGCGCCTTTGTTCAACATTTCCTTGAAATTGTTGATTCCGGCTGCAGCAAGTGTTCTGATCGGACCGGCTGAAATTGCATTGACCCGTGTGCCTTCCGGGCCCAGTGCACCTGCCATATAGCGCACATTGGCTTCAAGACTGGCTTTGGCAACACCCATAACATTGTAGTTAGGGATCACCCGTTCAGCACCAAGATAAGTCAATGTCAACAACGACCCGTTTCGTTCAGCCATCATCGAACGGCCATATTTGGCCAGTGCTGTAAAACTGTAAGCACTGATTTCGTGGGCTATTCTGAAGTTCTCGCGAGTGACTGCATCAACGTAATTACCTTCCAGTGCTTCACGTGGAGCAAAGGCTACTGAATGAACGATACAATCCAAAGCATCCCATTGTGCGTTCAGGTTTTTAAAGGTTGATTCGATATGGCTGTCTTCACTAACATCACATTCAATTGTAATAGAGGATTGACACTTCTCAGCCAGGGTTTCCACACGTCCCTGCAGTTTTTCATTTTGATAGGTAAACGCCAGTTCAGCGCCTTCCCGGTGCATGGCCTGTGCAATACCCCAGGCAATTGAGCGATTACTCGCAACACCGACAATCAGGACTTTCTTCCCGTCCATCATTCCCATAGATTTTCTCCTTATCTAGGATTTTTTATAAAATTGACCGTAAAGTATCTATAACAGTCGCTATGATGTCCAGTGTCATGATCATTTTTTTCCTGTATGGTGTTTTCAGTGCTTGAATGGCGAACGATTTGTCTTGTTTTAACCATTGGTATCCAGCTTGCCGGATGTAATCCAGAGCGGAGCAACAGACATTATTCACCTGATCCCGCTGTATTACGGATTGGCAACGGAACTGAACCCCAGACACTTGACCCGCACAGGGCAGAAGGTGTTCCCGCAGCGAATATTTTACGTGATTTATACGAAGGTCTGGTTTCCGAAGCGCCTGACGGACAGTTGATCCCTGGCGTGGCGGAACACTGGGATATCAGTGAAGACGGCAAGCAATACCGGTTTTACTTACGTGATAATGCGCGCTGGTCGAACGGCGATAAGCTGACGGCTGAGGATTTTGTCTATTCGTTCAGGCGCAGTATCGATCCCAAAACCGGCTCCAGTTATTCAAACGTGTTATCGTGTATCGATCAGGTTGAAGCGATTATCCGTGGTGATGCTCCGCTATCCACACTCGGCGTGAAAGCGCTTGATCAACGGACTTTACTCATCCAACTCAAAGCAGCTACTCCTTATTTTCTAAGCCTGTTAACCCATTCAACCACTTATCCTGTGCATCGGCAATCCGTAGAACGCTGGTCAGGTCAATTCTCAAGACCGGGTCGACTGATCAGTAACGGGGCTTATGTGCTTGATGACTGGGTGATTCAATCCACTATCACCCTCAAAAAAAATAGCAGATACTGGAATGCAGACCACACCCGAATTGATACAGTGGTGTATCACGCTATAGACGATCCATCCCAGGAACTCCAGCGCTATTGGGCCAACGAACTTGATTGGACTGCATCGATTCCGGTTGGACAGGTTGAGTGGGCAAAACATAAATTTGGCTCTCAATTACAGATATCGCCATATCTGGGAACCTATTACTACGCTCTCAACGTCTCTCGACCTCCATTTAAAGATCAGTCCGGATTACGCCTTGCGTTGTCAATGGCGATTGACCGGGAACTCATTGTTGACAAAATTACCGCGGCGGGTGAATTACCGGCTTACCACTGGGTACCACCTGGAGTGTTGAATTATCAATCCAAAAGTTCTATTGATACAGCACTGAGCCCGGTACAACGCTTGGAGAAAGCAAAGCGATTGTATTACCAGGCTGGATACTCTGAGGATAATCCGCTACGTGTGAAACTGTTATACAATACCAGCGACAATCACAAACGCATTGCGCTTGCTATCGCCGCGATGTGGCGAAAGACTCTGGGAGTGGAAACCGAGCTGATCAACCAGGAATGGAAGGTTTTTCTCAGTCAGCGTAAACAGCTCGATCAGACCCAGGTTGTCAGAAGTGGCTGGATCGCAGATTATAACGATGCCTGGAGTTTTCTGGAGTTGTTTCAGTCAGATCATGGGATGAATTTTACTGGTTATAACAATCCTGAGTATGATGCTTTATTGTCAAAAGCTGCGATTGAAAACAGTCAAACAGAGCGTCAGCGTGTGTTGCAGCAAGCTGAAAATTTGTTGCTACATGATGAACCTGTTATCCCTGTGTTTTTTTATGTCAGCAAAAGTCTGGTTAAACCCTGGGTTCAAGGGTTTGCCGCGAATGTCATGGATCATCATTATTCTAAAGATTTACGCATTTCAAAAGCTGGTCATCTACCTGAACCTGAGTAACCATTCATCCAGGAATTCTGTTCATGTTGTGGAAATATATCGCTCAACGCCTGGTTGGAGCCATTCCGACCTTGTTGGTCATGATTTTTATCGCTTTTTACCTGGTGCACAGTGCTCCTGGGGGTCCGTTTGATGCTGAGAAAGAGATCTCTGCTGAAGTCAAAGCCAATCTGGACAGACTGTATCAACTCGATCAACCCCTGCATATTCAATTTTTAAACTATCTTTCCAGCCTGATTCAAGGTGATCTTGGGCCTTCGTTTCGATATCGGGACTGGTCGGTGAATGATTTGATACAAACCGGTTTTCCTGTATCACTAAAACTCGGCGTCATCGCGATGAGTTTGGCTGTTGTGGTTGGTTGCATGCTGGGAATCGTTTCTGCATTAAATCGCAACCAGATATTGGATGACTGGATTCGCATTGGCGCGGTGACTGGAATAGCAATACCCGGATTTGTCGTCGCGCCATTTTTGATTTTGTTCTTTGCTATCTGGCTGGGTTGGTTGCCGGCCGGAGGCTGGCAGTATAACAGGCCTTCTGATATGTTAATGCCGGTTGCCACACTCGCGTTACCCCAGATTGCGTATATTACCAAACTGATGCGAGGCAGTATGATTGAGGTGCTGGAGTCTTCCTATATCCGAACCGCAAAAGCGAAAGGCCTGCCGATCTATTTGATCGTTCTTCGGCATTCGATAAAACCGGCAATACTCCCTGTGATTTCATATCTAGGGCCTGCAAGCGCCGCAATTATTACGGGTTCGGTCGTGATTGAGCAGATTTTCGGAATACCCGGCATGGGTCGTTATTTTGTTCAGGGTGCAATGAATCGTGACTATACCCTGGTGCTGGGTGTGGTTGTACTCTATGGAATGTTAATTTTACTGGCTAATCTGATTGTTGATCTGATTTATGTCTGGCTTGATCCGAAATTGCGTTATGAATAAAACAGCGGATATGCTGACTGCCTGGTTTAATCGGGCCCATGGTGACATGATTTTTCCAGCTTCAAGATGTCTTGATCACTCTGACTCTTACAGTTCATAAGCTTTACACATGCCTCAATCAAGTATTCTTCAATTTACCGAGCAATTAACCACAAACCGCAGTTCACGGATATGTTTGTGGATTTTGACGCTGATTGTGCTGCTGGTGTGGATTGGTCCTCAACTCAGCGCTTATGATACATCGACATCGGATTTCAGTCTGATACTGAGTGTGCCTGATCTGGTTAACGGTCACTGGCTGGGGACAGATGCTCTGGGCCGTGATGTTTTTTCGCGAGTGTTACATGGTGGCAGGGTATCATTGCTGGTCGGTTGTGTCGCGACACTGGTCAGTATCGCTATCGGCGTGCCATATGGAGCGATTGCCGGGTTTTATGGTGGTCGAATCGATGCTCTTATGATGCGGGTTGTGGATATCCTGTATACCATGCCGTTCATGTTTTTTGTGATCTTGTTAATGGTCGTGTTCGGACGCAATATTGTGTTGATTTTTGTCGCTATCGGCGCAGTCAACTGGCTGGATATGGCTAGAATTGTCCGCGGTCAGACATTGTCCATCAAAAACCAGGATTACATGACCGCAGCAAAAGTTTGCGGCGCCAGTCAGTGGGTCATGATTTATCGCCATGTACTGCCAAATTTGACAGGTGTCGTGGTTGTCTATGCAACATTGAACGTACCCCAGGTGATTCTGATCGAATCGTTTATCAGTTTTCTGGGTCTGGGAATTCAGGAGCCGGCAACATCATGGGGAGCGCTGATTAATTCAGGAATGCGCGATATGCATCGGGCCCCCTGGGTGTTGATTGCCCCTGCTGTGTTGTTATCTTTGACAGTGTTATGTCTGAATATGATCGGGGACAGTTTGCGTGATGTGCTCGATGTCAGGCAAAAGACAGTTTAAATGCTCAACGTAGAACAACTGACAATTCAATATCCAACAACTGATGGCTTGATAACCGTCGTCGATACGGTGAGTTTTAACCTCAGCAAGGGCGAAACACTGGGGATTGTCGGCGAATCAGGTTCGGGTAAATCCCAGCTTATGTTGGCATTAATGGGTTTGTTAACACCACAAGCGCGAGTGTCAGGACATATTGAGTTAAGTAAGCAGCGATTGATGGAATTGAATGCTGCTCAGCGTGCTGGATTGAATGGCAATCATATTGCCATGATATTCCAGGATCCGATGAGCAGTCTTAATCCTTATTTATCAATCGCGACACAAATGACCGAAGTGTTGACTACGCATCAGAAACTCAACAATAAACTGGCATTGCAACAGTCAATCGCAATGCTGGATCGTTGTGGAATTCGAGATGCAGACACGCGCATCCATGCTTATCCGCATGAATTCTCGGGTGGAATGCGGCAACGGATTTTGATCGCGATGTCGGTTTTATGTCAGCCAGATGTATTGATCGCCGATGAACCAACAACGGCGCTGGATGTTACACTACAAGCCCAGATTATAAATCTGCTGAAAGACTTGCAGCAACAATACGGCATGAGCTTGCTGATTGTTACCCATGACTTTGGCGTCGTTTCCGAACTCTGCGACCGGGTCATGGTCATGTATGGTGGGCAGGTCATGGAATCGGGAGCAGCCGAGCAACTGTTATCCGATCCCATGCATCCCTATACAACAGGTTTGCTGGCTTCCATGCCTGGTAACAATCAATCAGGCGGTGAATTGTATTCAATGCCTGGTGATCCGGTAGATCCGGCCAGTTTACCAGCAGGATGCCCGTTTCAACCGCGCTGCCAGCAGGCTATTGAACGTTGCAGGATAACCAGACCGGTTCAAAACGTCAGATCAGGGCAGCGGCTGGTCAATTGCCATGTGGTACCCTGAGTTAAATACCAGCGCATTGGCTGAATTCAACTCAGGAATCAATCGTTATCATTTTTTGGACTTTTTTGACTCTGATTTGGCACTCTGTTTTTTCTTGCTCTTTTTAACACCGGGTTTGGTTCTGCAATAACTGCTGACCTTAACGCCTTTTTTTGTCGTATAACCCTGAGTCCAGCTGCAACTGTTTGAGCTGCTGCATTTGTTTTTGGATAAATCCTTACACGATGATTTGGCACTTGCGACAGAAACCAGCGACACTTGTAATAAAACGATCAAACAAATTCGGATGAAATGAAACTGCATTGTTAACTCCTGTGTTAATCAGTCATGAATCAATGAACTTTGGTAATAAACCGACTATCAGCGGTTTTATTAATTCCACATGAATATATTGATCAATGGAATTTACAGATTAATTATATAACTAATTTTAAATCTGTTGCTTATGTAACATTATTTGACATCAGGTCACAATAAAGCCTGTCATGATGCTTTTTTGTTATATGCACTCCAGGTATTAGAATGAATCGGTATTCGTAAATAATTGATAAAAGCGTAAACTGAAACTGGTTTTAATTTTTGATGAGGTGGGATATGTTAAAAATGAATTTTAATTTAAAAAAAAATAATAAAATGAAAAACTTGTGTGTATTTTTTGGGACATTGTCGTCAATCCTGTTTGTGACAGGGATATCAGCTGATGAGACTTGCCAGTCACCCTATATGGCCAAGATTGTCGGTCAGGAAGATTATGTTTATGTGTGGACGTTGGGACAGCAAGGTGTGGGTGACGAACAGGACAAATTAGTGACTATTGGCGCCAATCCAGCTTCACCATTATACGGTAAAGTGATCAATTCCTTGTCTGTCGGTGGTCGCAATGAAGCCCATCACTCAGGTTTTACCGATGACCGCCAATATTTATGGGCGGGAGGACTGGATACCAATCGCATTTTTATTTTCGATGTACATACTGATCCTTCAAAGCCGACATTGAGCAAAACCATCACCGATTTTGTAGCCACCAGTGGCGGTGTTGTCGGGCCACACACAACATACGCTTTACCAGGGCGTATGATGATCACTGGACTGTCAAACAATACAGATCATAGTGGACGAACTGCACTGGTTGAATATACCAACGATGGAAAATACATAGCCACGCACTGGATGCCAACCGATAACGCGCTTCGTGGAGCGGTTAAAGCCGGTGAATTTGCAGATGGCTACGGCTATGACATCAGAGTGTTGCCCAGACGCAATCTAATGCTGACCTCATCGTTTACAGGCTGGTCCAATTACATGATGGATTTTGGCAAAATGCTTAAAGATCCGGAAGCCATGAAACGATTTGGAAACACAGTCGTGCAATGGAATCTGCATACACGGCAACCCAAGAAAGTGTTTGATGTGCCAGGAGCACCTCTGGAAATCCGTTGTGCCTGGGACCCAAACCACAATTACTGTTTCACCACAACAGCACTCACTTCAAAAATCTGGTTGATTTACGAGGATGAAAAAGGTGAGTGGCAAGCTAAAGCGGTTGCAGATGTTGGTGAACCGGCAAAAATTCCGTTACCTGTCGATATTTCCATACAGAGCAATGACAAAATGCTCTGGGTGAATACCTTTATGGATGGAACAACCCGTGCGTTTGATATCTCTGATCCGTTCAATCCCAAACAAGTCTATGAAAAGCAAATCGGGAAACAGATCAATATGGTGTCCTCAAGCTGGGACGGAAAACGCTTGTATTATACGACTTCACTGCTCGCAAACTGGGATAAGAAAGGCAAAGACAATGATCAATTTTTAAAACTGTATCATTGGGACGGAAAGCAATTGACTGAGCAATTCAAAATTGATTTCACCAAAGCCAAGCTAGGCCGTCCTCATCAAATGCGGTTTGGAGCCAATTCATTGTATTCAGGCCGTTCACAGCCAACATCATCCAGTATTGCTTTGAATACTCAAAATTGATCACTTTTTGAGTTAAGTAAACCTGAGTTCAGGCCTATCAACACCTGTTTCTGACAGCAAACAGAACAGTGATCACTGGGTTGATGATAAAGCGTCAATAACAGGTGTTGTATAGTCTGACCGAACGCAATGCAAAATCAATCAGCTCAGATCATACTATGCGTGATATTGACTGTTTTTACGATGTCAAATCATGCAGAGCAATCTAGTGTTTCAGGTAAGATACAGCCGGATTTTAAAAACCAGAGTCTGGCAATCGGTTCTCCTGGAAGTTATCAACTGCCCAGGTTGTTTTCAGCAGGTGATGGATCTGTTTTGACTGACGATGGACAACCAGTCCAATTGCATGCTCTGATCGGAGAAAAAATCACTTTACTCAGTTTTATCTATTCCACATGTCGAGACGTAGACGGTTGTCCACTGGCAACGGCTATGTTTTATCGTCTTTCAAATCGATTAAAAGACGATGCTGAGATACGAGAACAACTGAGGTTGATAACCCTGAGTTTCAATCCGGTTGATGATGCCCCTGAGGTTATGCGCCAGTATGGTCAAGACTTAAAGCAAGGTGGTTTGGACTGGCATTTCCTGACCACTGAATCAGAAGAAGACCTGGCCCCGATACTGAAATCGTATCGGCAAACCGTGCAAAAAAATTATAATGAAGCAGGGCAGTTTACCGGTACTTT
Organism: Gammaproteobacteria bacterium; assembly: GCA_022600935.1. Classification (GTDB taxonomy): domain Bacteria; phylum Pseudomonadota; class Gammaproteobacteria; order Methylococcales; family DRLZ01; genus DRLZ01. Next base: position 8,783 of record JAHZJL010000048.1, on the reverse strand, counting down.
TTCCCATGTGTTGCGGGTTTATCTGATTGACCAGGAAAAGACAGTCAGAAATATCTACAGTACCTCGTTTCTAAACCCGGATTCCTTGATTAGTGATGTTAAAACCTTGCTTGCCGACAAGCAGAGAATCATCTCTCGCACAAAAGCTGACACTTTTAACCAAGTCCAGAGTCTTCAGCAGATCAAACAAACTGAAGTAGAATCACCAGCATTTGAGCTGATTACCAACATCCAAAATCCTCCACTGGGCCTGCCTGAACTGCAACAACCTGATGCAAATCCGGCGACTTCTCTAAAAATCAAACTCGGCAGGAAGTTGTTTTTTGACCGGCGGTTATCGCTGAACAGTACAATGTCCTGTGCAATGTGTCATATTCCCCAGCAGGGTTTTACCAGTCACGAGATGAAGACTGCTGTTGGTTTTGAAGGGCGAACAGTCTCCAGAAATTCGCCGACTCTCTACAATGTTGGATATGGCCAAGCATTTTTTCACGATGGCAGGGAAACGACTCTGGAAAACCAGGTCTGGGGGCCTTTACTGGCATCAAATGAGATGGCTAACCCCTCAATTGGTTTCGTAATACAACGCATCAAAAACAGTCCTGATTACCAGGGCATGTTCGAACAGGCATTTTCCCGACCGGTTGCAGTAGACACCATTGGCATGGCATTGGCGGCTTACCAGCGAAGCCTGAATGCTGCGAATTCCAGGTTTGATCAATGGAAGTATGGAGGTGAAGAGCAGAGTCTGAATGCTGCCGAGAAGCTGGGATACACTATTTTTACAGGCAAAGGGGGGTGTGTAACGTGCCATAGCATAGGTGAAAAATCAGCATTGTTCATGGATCACGCCTATCACAATACAGGTGTTGGCTACAATGCAGCTATGAGCGGAGGTTCAGACAAGCAGCGTATCCAGCTTGCTCCCGGAGTATTTGTGGATGTTGATCAAGAACTGATTGATGAGGTATCTGAACCAGTGCCAAATGATTTGGGACGTTATGCAGTGACGCTTGATCCCAATGATCGATGGAAATACAAAACACCATCGTTGCGAAATATTGAACTCACTGCACCGTATATGCATAACGGAGAATTTCAGACTCTGGACGAGGTGATCGCACTGTATAACCAGGGTGGAATTGCCAATCCATTATTGGATCAATCGATAAAACCCTTGAATCTTAGTAATACTGAGCAAAAAGCGCTTAAAGCATTTTTATTGACACTGACGGGTGATAACGTCGGAGAAATTGTGAAGGATGCTTTGTCCGAGCCAGTGGGAGATCCACATTAGTTTTTGATATTCATGTGTGTTTCAATGCTTACGTTCCAGCCAGCCTGACACAAGCATGACCAGGCGATAAGCGAAAATATCCCGAAATTTTTGAACAAACCCACGGTGTTGCGGTTTTTTGAATACGCCGACTGTATCGCCCCATGCTGCACTGTCTTCATATTCGCTGGGTTCCCAGTCAGTTGAGACTTCCAGTAATTCCAGATTCCCGAATTTAGCCAACGCTCTGTATCCATCCGGGTAAAAACGCCAGCAATCGACCGGGTAACGATGCTCGGGGCCGCGTGACGGAGCAATCAGGAAAATCATCCCTCCCGGTTTGGTTGCTCTGACCATATCCAGCCAGCTGATCCAGAAATATTCAATATGCTCGAATGCCTGTCCGGAGACAATGATATCCGCTTCATGTGTTTTGATCGGCAAACGGTAGGGGTTGCGCATTACTTTATCCACATTCGGCCCCTCGCGCATATCAATTCCTGTGTAAGACCAGTTCTCATGTTCGAATAATTGCTTGTAACTGCCGTTAACATCGTAACTGCCGATGTCAAAAATGGCTAAAGACCGTTCTTTTAAAGGCGATAAATAGCGTTGAGACAAGTCTTTGGCATGGTTGAATGAGCTTGTGTGCAAATCAGATCCTGGTTTTAAATGGAAGTTTTAAAAAAACTGAATGTGGCAAAAAAATAATTGAACAGTTTAAAAAAAGTTTGGTAGATGACAGGTAATCTTTAAGTAGGAAACTCGAGTAGATAAGACAGAGTTGAAAAATGATAGAAAACCGGCTCAACTCTGCCTTAAAAGTATTGCATTGACCTGAGCATCAAGTATTGATTGTCGAGCTGACATGATCATCGTAGAAAGCTTTACACTCAGATGTGGATATTATTTGCTTAATAATTGACTTTACGTGGTAATTGCTTCGCTTGTGCTATCCAGTCCTCGACCTGACTTAATCCGGCGACTTGTCTGACCAGTTTCTTTTCTTCGTTGATTTCCTGCATTTTGGTATGCAGGTTTTCTGCATTTCGCTGGGCCAGTTCGGGTACCGTATCGACCCCGGCGCATTCCAGTAAATCGGCGTATTGAGTGCTGATACCTTTAACTCTGGACAGATCAGCTCGGTTGACCCAATTCAGGATCAGTTTTTCACTGATACCGGTTTTTTCGGCCAGTTCCTTGCGTGCTTTTTTTTCACAGCAGTCATCCAGGAGTTTTTCAACTGTCTTGATGCCTTCAGCTTCCAGTTTTACCTGATATGCTTCACCGATACCTTCGATGTCAACGATTTTAGCCATAATTGTCTCCTGCAATAGTGTATATGGAAAATAAATAAGCGATACTATAGTGAATATACGTCGATTGCCAGCTAATAATAAGAAGTTGGTCACTGGATTCAACGTTTGGTTATCCGGATTAATGAAAATTCTTTTGGTATGCGGTCAATTAGTGTGAACTGATTCTCAAAGTTTTATTTTTGTCTATACTTATAAACCGGGCATTTCCACTATTCTATCAGGGAGAAAACTATGGGTAAACACAGTCAAGCGTGTGTTCCGGGACTGTTACAACTGTTTGCAGGATTTGTCCTGTTATTTGCGGTTGAATCAGCGTTTGCGATTGATCCGGAAAACGGATGGTGGTGGAACGAGCAGGAACCGGGCAGGGGATTCAATTTAGAAATCCAGAACAAGACTGTTTTTGTGGCAGCATTTGTTTATACCGAAGATGGTCAAGCAGTCTGGTACAGTGGTTCCGGTGAACTTCAGGCAGATAATTCAGTAACGATAGAACTTTCAGAATTTAGCAATGGACAGTGTATCCGTTGTACGTTTAAAGCTGCTGAGTTAAAAGGCAATGCAGATACAGTCACCATCCGTTTCCTGACTGGTAACACAGCTGAAATTGACTGGAGTGGTGGTACCGTAGCCATAAAACGATTTAACTTCAATTTAGGCAGTCGATGGCAAGACCAGATGCTGGGTGAGTGGATGCTGGTATCGGGCAGTACTCTGATTGCCGCTTACACTGGAGACCGGATAATATTTGATGAATTGGAGCAAACCTCCGATGCCCTTGTGGTTAAAGGTCATCGACAAGGGAATAACAATGCACAGATTTCTGTATTCGATGCCATTGAGAATAATACCTCAGTTAAAGGTTTTGGTTATTCGGGACTGATGTTGACCGATTCAGCGACTTTACGCGCGTATGCGTTTGATTTTCAGGGCCTGAACCGTATTGACGGGATCACAGTCGATATTCCTGAACAATCAACAGAACAGGAAATTAACGAAGCATTGGTTAACCGCGGGGTTGCATTTACAGCATTCAGAATCAATTAACTGCTGATTCAACGTTTGTTGCAGCTGATGACTGCTATTGTCGACCGTCAGGTTCAGTAATAAAGACAATCGTCCTTAGACTCTGTTCAAGATCTCACTGATTGCTGTATTGCGGCGTTAAAAGTGGACTCAGAATGCTCACAGACTCCTGTATACTGTGTTTTTTGTCCACTGTTATCTTGCACACCATCCATTGATCAGGATCCTGAACAGGTTCTTGGATAAGACTACGATCTGATACCCGTCCCTCGATGCATCAACCACAGGCTGAAAGCAATTAAAATAATCATCAGACTTGTCAGTAACAGCAAGGTAATGGTGATATCGATATCCGATTTTCCCACCACACCATATCGAAATGCATTGATCATATAAAAGATAGGATTAACCAGAGACGCTTTTTGCCAGAATTCCGGTAACATGTGTATTGAGTAAAACACACCACCTAAATAGCTTAAAGGCGTCAAGACAAAATTCGGGATAATGGCAATATCATCGAAAGTCCTGGCAAACGTAGCATTGATGAACCCGGCCAGGGAAAACGTAATTGCAGTCAGTAGAAAAATCGTTACTGTAATCGCCCAGTCTTGGATTTGAATTTCAGTAAACAGATTCGCGATCAGTAAAATCACTGAGCCAACAATAGCGCTTCTGACCACTCCACCTCCACAATAACCGGCAATGATTACCCAGTTGGGTACCGGGGATACAATCAATTCCTCGATATTACGTTGAAACTTGGTTGAGAAAAACGAAGACACAACGTTTGAGTAAGCGCTGTTGATAACAGACATCAACACCACTCCGGGAACAATAAAGTCCATATAGGATAAGCCATCAATCGTCCCGATTCGTTTGCCGATCAGCGCTCCGAATATTAAAAAATATAGTGATGTTGTCACCGCCGGTGGCAGAATGGTTTGTGGCCAGATTCTCAGAAACCGTTTGATTTCCTTGCGTAATATTGTGGCAAAAGCGATTCGTGAAATGATCTTGTGGTGCAGGGTGTTATGATCAGACATTGGCTTTGGGAGATTCGACCAGATTCATAAATAATTGCTCGAGACGGTTGGTTTTATTTTTCATGCTTTTAATGGTAATTCCTTCATCGCTTAAAATACTGAACAATTCACTCAGATTTTGTTCCCTGGTTAGATCGGCAATCAATGTGCAGGAGTCAGCCAGCGATAAATGGTAACCGTTGATATCAGGTAGCGTATCGACCGGTGATTGCAGATCCAGGATAAAGCTGTCGAGTTCAAGTTTATCCAGCAGGGTGCCAATATCCGAGTGTTCAATAATGCGGCCGTGATCGATGATGGCAATATTTCTGCACATGCTTTCGGCTTCTTCAAGATAATGTGTGGTCAGGATAATTGTCGTACCCTGTTCATTGATTTGTCGCATTAAATCCCACATCGAGCGCCTGATTTCAATATCAACTCCAGCGGTTGGCTCATCCAGAATCAACAGCTTGGGAGAATGGACCAGTGCTCTGGCAATCATCAGGCGTCGTTTCATTCCGCCGGATAAATGCCGGGTAATGGTATGCCGTTTATCCCACAGATTCAGTTGCTGCAGGCATTCAGCAGCACGTTCACCGGCTTCGGCACGAGGTATTCCATGATAACCGGCATGTATGGTTAACACATCGATGGCTTTTTCAAACTGGTTGAAGTTGATCTCCTGAGGGACCAGTCCAATATTGCGTTTAACCTGATTTTTTTGTTTGTCCAGATCGAATCCGAAAACGCTGACTCGACCGGCAGTTTTGTTGACGAGTGAACTGATTATGCCGATAGTTGTTGATTTGCCGGCACCATTGGGTCCCAATAAGGCAAAAAAATCACCGGATTCTACTTCCAGGTTGATATTTTCGATGGCTTTGACATTGTTTGGGTAAACTTTTGTCAGGCCTGACAGCGTCAAAGCTTTAGATGTCTCGATGGTCACTAAACATTTCCTGCGATTAAGTCAACACTCAATGAATTTGGTACTTGACAACGAATTGTTGCAAACAGTTAATTCTAGTCCAAACAGGGTAGTATTCTGGTACTATTTTAATTTACATGCAATCAACTCTTTGATTGCATGTGTAATCACTTAATTCATGGAGAAACAGTATGCGTTGGCGAAAAGGACGGCGTAGCAGTAATGTCGAGGATCGAAGAGGATCTTCCATGGTTGGAGGCGGCGCTAAAGTTGGCGGTGGGATGATCATTCTGGCGCTGGTTGCAAGTTTCCTGCTTGGCCAAAATCCTCTGGAAGTTTTGAATTCAATGGGAGGAGTCGGGGCTTTGCAATCATCGTCCAAGCCCGCAGCACCCAGACAAAACAGCCCGGAAGAAGAGGCGGTTGCTGATTTTTTGTCTGTGGTGTTAGCCGATACCGAGGATACCTGGGGTGATATTTTTGGTAAAGCCGGAGCACGTTACAGACCACCCAAGCTGGTATTATACTCTGATATGGTGCAGTCCGCATGTGGCACCAATTCGGCGGCAGTCGGACCATTTTACTGTCCAGGCGATGAAAAAGTTTATTTCGAACTGGGTTTTTTAAACGAGTTACAACGTTTTGGCGCTCAGGGTGACTTCGCTGTTGCTTATGTCATCGCCCACGAAATTGGTCATCATGTACAAAATATCACGGGCACATCCAACAAGGTGCGAGCAATCCAGGCCCGCTCCAATCAGCGCGATGTCAATGCCCTGTCAGTTTTGCTTGAACTGCAAGCCGATTGTTACGCCGGCGTCTGGGCCCGAAATGCACATGAACAACGTCAGATACTGGAAAGCGGAGATGTTGAGGAAGGTCTTGGCGCTGCGGCTTCTGTTGGTGACGACAGGTTAATGAAAGCAGCCGGTCGGCGAGTGCATCCTGAAGCATTTACTCATGGCTCTGCCAAACAGCGTGAACAATGGTTTAAAACCGGGCTTAAATCCGGGGATATTCGTTCCTGTGATACGTTCGCGCAGTCAGGTGTTCGCCTTTGAAGATCTTGACAACCGGTCCTCAAAGTACCCGGTTGATTGTGACAGAAACCGAGCGGGTGGTTGCCAGATTGACTGGCTCGACTTTGCCTTCCAGGTCACCCGCTGCAGGCATGGCCGACCCGGATTGAGAGATCCGTGCAGCGATACGAACCTGCTCAAAACTGGATAGTTTACGTGTCGGCATCATCGCCATCGTATCATCCAGAGTGACCACAACCGGTAATTCACTGACTGCCTTGCGAACCACTGCAATCGGCATTGGAGGGCCAGACAGGGCTTGTGCAAAGATAAAAATTGTTTGATCGGCACTGGTTTTGGACATGAGTTCAGGGCTGATATTCACCTTGACCTGAATGGACCGGTCACTGTTTTGTGCTTGAGAAGGCAGAACGGGATCACTTGCGGTATTGCGCGCTGTGGACTGTATTGAGTCAGTCTCAGATACAGCATTACCGGGAATCGATGCAATCATGGTTTCAAGCTGTTTGAATTCAGGCGTATTCGGTTGCAGGGTTTGTTGTGCTTTTCTCCACTGTTTGACAGCCAGTTGAGAATTGCCTTGACGAGCTGCCAGTAACCCGGATAGCGAGAGCGCCACAGTATTTTGCGGTTCCAGTTGCAAGGCTTTTTTCAGTTTGGCGATGGATTCCTTGTTCCACGAGCCGTTGTTAACCAGGACAATGGCCTGAGCATGTTGCAATAATACACTGGGATTATCACCGGTTAGTCTGTGAAGCTGTTCATAAGCGTCACTCGCTTCCTGATAACGGCCCATGACCATATACGACCTTCCCAGCATTGACCAGCCCTGGGCATCATCGGGATTGTCCTGCAAGCGCCTGGCTAAACCGGCCACCATGGATTCCACAGAAGCTGGTGGTTGTTGTGCTGATCCATTCACCGGTCTGGTATTTGCACTGCTGACTGCAGGCTCGCCCAAAACGCTTACTTCACCAAAGTACAGATATAAACCAATGGTAATAAAAGGCACTAATAACACGATAATCACAGCTGACAGTTTGCCCTGGTCGGCTGGTCTGTGATTGGTGCTGGTTTGGTCAGTGGTTTCAAGATCCTTGGCCAGTGCGAGTTGCAGTTCATCTTTGAGACGGGAGTAATGTTCCTTGTCTATCCGTTGTTGTTGAAACTCCAGCTCTAGTTCGGATAACCTGTCCTTGATGAGTCCAATATTGAGATCGGAACGGTCTGTTTCAGCTGAGGAAGTATTGTGGCTGCGTAATACCGGTATGACCAGCACCAGCATAGTGACCAGGGTTATGACACCAGCGCACACCCAGAAACTGATCATTGTTCATTATCCTTTAGAATTGAGCGGGCTTTATTGAGAGCATTCTGTTCGACAGTCGGTTGTTTACCCCGTTTTCTTCTGAAAATCGTCCACACTAAAATTATGAGAGCCAGAATCAGTAAAATTGCCGGGCCGGCCCATAACAACAGGGTTTTTTTCTCGACTCTGGGTTTGTACAGGACAAATTCACCGTAACGCGCAACCATGAAATCGATGATTTCCTGATCAGACTTGCCGCTTTCTATCATTTTGAAGATTTCATTTCGCAGGTCTTTGGCAAGGTCGGCATCTGAATCGGCAATGGTCTGGTTCTGGCACACCAGGCAACGCATCTGGTAAATCAGTTGTTCATAACGTGCTGCGTGTTTCGGGTCATCGAATTGTTTCAGATTGAACGCTGCTCCAGCAAGATTGAACATGCTGCCCAGAATAAATATCACAGTGATGAATGCCAAGCGGATAGTCATGCCGGTTCCTGTTCCAGTCCCTGCAAGAGCGGTTTGAAAGTAGCACTTAAATCGTCCCATGATATTGGACCAATATGTTTGTAACGGATAATGCCTTTTTTATCGATCACAAATGTCTCCGGGACGCCATAGACACCCCAGTCCATTCCGGATCGGCCATCCTGGTCCATAACCGATACCTGGTAAGGATTACCCAGAGCAGATAACCAGTTTCTGCCATCTTCGGGGGTGTCTTTGTAATCCATCCCGATCAGATTGATATTGTCCTGTTTGACCCAGGCGTTCAATACAGGATGCTCAGATCGGCATGCGACGCACCAGGATGCCCAGATGTTCAACAGCCAGACCTGACCGAGTAAGTCTTTGCTGTTG
>JAHZJL010000047.1 GCA_022600935.1 Gammaproteobacteria bacterium | reverse complement strand
TAAAATTGTTTGCACCTCGGAATACGGGCATCCAATTATTATTGTTCACTAAAGGACCTTTCCATATCTTTGTTATTTTTGGAAAATCAATCTCAACGTGTTTGGAAACTGATACAGTTTTATTCAAAATCCAATCTGAAAAAATGGGTGTGGCTATTAGTGTGGTAGAAACAATGAACAATATCACTAAGTGATGTGATTTTTCTTTATTGCACTCTGTATAAATTGATTCTGTATCTGCTTTTTCTTTTTTAATATCAGGCGTAATAAAATAGCGGTTCAAGATAACATCAATGAGTAGAAGACATATTACAATGCCGGCAAACAGATACCAACCAAGAGCAAAATGATTATGTATAAAATAGTGCTGCATTTCTGTTTTATATGCAAAATACACAACTATTAAAATTCTTATAATATTGATAAGTAAAGCGGCATTAAATGAGATAAAGACAACCAACAGCCTGGGTCCCAAACGTTGATAGTTTAAATAACTATATAAGATGCCTAATGCCAGGGCAGGAATGGCATATCGTGTACCACTACATCCATCTGTCACTGTTAAACGACCGGAGGGTAGTATAATCCTTGTACCTTCAAGAAATGCTGGAATGTCCAGGAAACGGATGATTCTATATACAATATCTGCACTAAGATCCCGTAAAAATGGTGTAATCGGCTGCCAGAATGGTATAGCAAAACCGATAAATGCAATTGGAAATAATAATTTTTTAGTTACTTTTTTTCCAAGAACAGTCAATGCTATTGACAAAATAAATAGTAACAAGCAAATTGACTGTAATATGACAACATTTGTGATAGTAGATAATATCCATAAAAAACTAATCGTTAATAGAAAAAAAATACCAAGATAAGATGGGCAAGGTTGAAAATTTAAAAGTTCCTGCCTGATGCGAAAGATGATATATAGGCTCACTAATAGAACTAGATAACCATGCCCGGTATCACCATTTTTAAGGTCGTTCCAAGAATGGATTAAACTAAAAATAGTATCCCTGTGCAGCCAAAACAAAAGAATTATCAGTATGGAAGTTGAGAAGCCAGCCAACCGCCAGTTGGAGATAGAAAGATTGTGACTCATTATGCTATGACTAACCAGTTAGGATAAAATCTGCAATTGTTGATTTTAAAAAATTTGTAACAGAAAAATAATAATGAAAAATGTATTTTACAAAGATATTTTGTTATTGCATTTACAGTGCAATTTAAATTTTTAAGTTATAATAATCCAGAGTCAGCAGGGGAAGCTCTTATCGGTTTTATGTTACGATAGCATGAATTACCCTTGAATTTCGACCACGAAATTTAAAGGTATTGTAGTGAATGATTATAAGAGTTTGAAGCGCATATGCTGGAATTGTACTAAACAACCACCGGCTATAGCCGGAGAGTTTGAATAAGGGACTGAACGTCCGGATACGCGTTTGCTTGACAACGCGTCTTAAATCAGCCCCATCGTAAAACCATCGCCAACATTCGGCTCAAAATGATGTTCCAAGTACTGGTTGATGATATCTTCTGTCATCTGACCAACTGTCGCACAAAATAGCAGCGAGCCTAAAAATGTCGACCCCAGCACCACTTCTTTTGATGCGGAAGCGTTTCAAGCAATTTACCCGAAGTCCAATCTTTGATTCCCCTCATGATTACGTTCAGGGCCATCCAAGGTGGATAACTGACCAATATGTGTCAACTATAAAATAAACTGACCCGGTAACCCTTTAAATATGGCGATCTAAAATTAACATAGTCGTTACATTCTAGATAAAATTACTTTTTTCATTGATTCAGCCATCACTGAAAGCAAGCCCGCAGCTTTTGTGTTTCTTAACCGATTACTTTTCGCTACTCCACGCAATTATCGTATCGTCAGTACCTGTAAACTGTATGTGCACAATAGTACGGGGTAAACTGAACAAACCCTTGGTTTGGTGCTAAACTGAGCGTGAGACTGAGTGGTGATTGTATCGCCCAGGTCGATCACCTGCGCTGTGATGTGTATAACGAATGCGGTGACTTAATCGATCAAGTTGAGGCGTATCAGAACCGCAATTGTCACGACCCGGATATGTGAATGGCAGGCACCATTTACGGGACACGAGCGAACCGCGTCTATCTCAAGCAACGCAGGATTAACTTTGCAGGTAAACGGCTTGGACACCCGAAAAAGAGTGTAACCGACAACGATCGTGAGGTATAGCAGTGACGTCGGGTCGGATGCCGACAACGGGTTCCCATTGAAAGCAAGTTCGTCCAAGGCAAAGGCAGTTATCGCCTCAATTATATTCGCATCATGCGTGCCGATACCGCGTTAGCCTGGATCAACAGCATCTTCTTTGTAATAAACCTGCTCGTATGACCACGAGCATTTATTTGTCTATGTAAAATAGGCTTTGCGAGCATCCATTGCATCATTCAGCAATTCATCAATTGCATAGTAAAGAATGTACAGAAAGAAAAGCACCATATCCGAGTGGTTCGCAAGGTAAACCTCTCTGTCATTCTGAACAGGTCCTAGATAAAGTTATTGTAAGAACATAAATTTGCAATCATAAGTTGATTGAGTCAAATTATAAGCAAGGTCTTATGCCTTAATTATGCTGTTTGGCCATAATTAAAGCCCTTTGATTGAATTTCCTGAGAGACCACTGGTAAGGCGCTAATAGCGGTAACTTTGTTTGTTGTTTTAATTTCAATAAAAATTTACGTAGTTAACCAGAGGCTTCATCAATTGCATTGCTCATTATTTTAATAGACTTTTTTTTATTGCCACCTCTGGGGTCCCAGGTTACTGATTTAACCCCTTTTATATAAAGCCAAACAGCTTGACAGCAAGCTAAGTTTAATAATACAAAATAGTATGGGATAAAGTAGTAGTAGGGTACATTTTTATTCTGTGTAATTCGACTACCCTGGTATGCAAGTAGGTATATCAGTAGTTGTGCTATAAAAAGAGCTAAATATATATTCTGTGTACTAACAATAATCAAAACAAAATTGCTTATAAAACAAATTAGTAGAAGTGTAAACGCTAAATATCGCAGTAACTTATGAGAAATCAACTGAAATGAGTACATTAAGTTTTGTTTAAAGAAAAATAAATGCCTCATATCATAAAGTGCACATAATGCCCTTAGAATTACTCGTACGCGCATGTCAAATTCTTTTTTGGAATCGACCAATACTTCTTCTCTTAAGGAGGCTTCTGGTTCATAAATCACCCTATAGCCTTTTTCAATGACTTTTAAAGGCTGAACAAAATCGGGCTGCTGATCAGCTCTTAATGGCTCGTACAGAGATTTTCTCATGGCGTCAATTCCGCCATCTACTCCAACAATAGACCCAGTTATTGATTCGTGTTTACGCAACCAATTTTCATATTTCATATAGCCACTGCAACCATCACCAACTAAGGAACCATCGTTATTGACATACTCCATTTTTCCGGTTACGTAGCCAATATCAGGATCAGAAAAATTTCTTACCAGTTTTTTTAGAGCATTCTTTGTATAGATGGAGTTAGCGTCAGAAAAAACAATTATCTCTCCTTGTGCTTTGGGAAAAATAAGATTTAAACCTGAGGTTTTGCCGGCACGAGGGGTTTGTCTGACTAACTTTACTTTTTGGTCGGTATCATCAGAAATTTTCTTGACCAGGATATCTGTTTCATCAGTTGAATCATCTGATACCACAATGATTTCAAGCTTATCTGCCGGGTAATCGAGTTCTAGCTTGTTATGAATTGTTTTTTCGATAGAGTCTTCTTCGTTGAAGGCAGCGATTAAAATAGATACTGTGGGAAGGAATTCTTCATTTTTTTTGGCAAACAATTTCTTCTTTGTGGAAAGAAGCTTAATTAATAATGGGTATCCAATATAGACATAAAGGATTAGACATAAGCTAAACCAAAATAAACTGAAATTGGACCAAAACAGAAAATTCATACATTCTTCCAGTAGTACAAGAAATTAAATATTAATTTATTATTGTAAATTAAGACGACTCAACTATTGATGCATTTAAAAAAGTAAAAATGGTCATGTCTTTGTTGCTGCCTCCATCTTTTCTATTTGCAGCAAAGTTCACGCCAACTAATTTAATCCCTTGACTTGGATGCTAAATTTTAATTTGTATTGCTATTGCGTTTTGATTTAACACGCAATGTGTTAATTATTTCGACTCCAGGAAATCGGTGATATTTTTTGCGTTGGCTGTTAGAAATGACGTAAACAAATAGACCGCAGCTACTTAAATTAGATTCTAACATGAACATCAATTAAAAAATTCCTATTGGTAATATTCACATGGGAATTGACATAGTGTTGACTAATGGAGATGACTATAATTAGTCAAGGTTGTTTGGGTGAAACAAATGAAAAATAATTCAATCTATTGATTTTTAAATAGAACAAGTTGGTATGAGTGTTTTAAAAAAGACTTAAGAAATGTTATTTGGAGCATTGAACAGTCCAATACCTTGATTGGTTTATAAGAAAACTTCAAATTACTTTTTACAAAATTGTCACTTTATTATAAAGTATAGATTGTTTGAGAAAAATTTGGATATTTTGTAAAAAATTGTGTCTATTTGATGTATGTGTTGATGCTGGGCCAGATTGCTACAGTCCTTCAGAACCACAAAATTCAAATTCGAGGCTCAATTTGTACAGATTGTTGTGACTTGGGTTAAGTAATCTCTAATCACCCCAATTATTTTGGGTGTGGAGCAATTCATATGTGCCAATTAGTTCCTGTTAGCCTCAGTTATTTTTCAGAGTAGTAGCCATAGTAATAATTACTGCGCCCTGAAATTCCTTCACATTTATTCATGACCAAGCCAGTTGCGTGTCCTTCAGGTATCAAGTTTAATGCCTCTTCAACAACGGATTGAGGGGTTTTTCCGGCTTCGATAACAAAAACAATCTGCCCAACGAGTTCGCATAACACTTGTGTTTGTGGTGTAGGCAGCAAGGGCGGGGCATCTAGGATTATCAGATAATCTTTGAGGAGGTCAGTCATTTCATTAACCAAAGCAGACATCCTCTGACTGGCTAATAATTCAGTGACAAAATCATGATGTTTGCCAGAAGACATCAAGAAGAGATCCTCGATATCTGTTTTCAAAATTACATCTTGAATTGTTAATTCATCATTATCCAGTAATTCAACCAACCCAAGATTATCTCTTATATTTAACGCACTACTTGTGCCATGACGAGTTGAATCACAATCAATTAGTAGAACAGAATGATCACGTTCCAAGGCGATCGATAAAGCAAGATTGATAGAGGTATGGGTTTTACCTTCTCCAGGAATAGAACTGGTGACTAAGATCAAATTGCCTTTTTCAATTAACGATGACGTTTTGCCAAATGCATTTGATAATAACGGTCTTTTAATACGACCATAATCGTTAGTAAATTCAGGACCGAGTTTCGAGTCCTTAACCAGCATATCTTTGTTTCTTAATAAAGCCTCTATTTCGATAATTTTAGTTTCAGATGAGATCTCCGGCAACTGGTCATTGTGAACTCTGGTTTGTTTGCTTTTGTTGTCCGGAACTGGAAGCAAAGCTGAATTTTTCTGAGTAGTGTCAGAATTTAAATCGTTGGGTTTATTGCTATCATTCTCAAATTCAACTTTTTGAATCACTGTTTATGCTCTCTTTATTACTGAAGCAAAAAATTCTGTACCAATTTCTCGTAAAAGACTGACATCTCGAATTAAAAAGATTGCTCCAAACAGAATGATCAACATACATACTGCGGAGCCGAATGACCATAATTGTAGACGTCTTTGTTTTCTATGTTTAGGTGAAAGATACAATTTGACTGATCCCAGAATTGGAAAGTCTGTAGCAGCGAACAACTGATTAAAATCGATAAATGTTGGTTGTAATAAATATCGAAGTAGACTCCAGCCTAATCCTGCTGCCATAGCACCTAAAAGTACTGCTGCTAAAAATAATGCGCGATTAGGACCAGATGGCCGAGATGGTAAAATAGGCTCTTCAATGACACGAAAAGTAATATCACTGGAACTGCTGCCAACACTGTGTGCCAATTGAGCGGATTCTCTGCGTTCAACTAAGTCAAGATATCGTTCACGCGTTACTTCATAACCACGGTTTAGCTTTGCCAGTTTTGCTTCAACTTCCGGGATTACATCAATATACTCGGTTAATTTATTGACTAATGTCAGTTGTTTGTTTAATTGTATTTTTAATATTTCAGTATCAACACTGGCTTTGTTTAATTCCAGTTTTAATTCCTGGTAAACGGGGTTAAATTCCTGTTTGATGTCTCCTGAATCAATTTCTGTTGGTTCCTCACTAAAAGAAGGTTCCGGGTCTTTGTTCATATTCTCGATCATATGCCTTAATTCACGGACCTTGGGGTGAAGTTCAGTATATTGATTTAATAAGGCATCAAGTTCCAGCTGGTATTCTTTTAATTTTTTTGCATTAACGGTTTGATAAAAGTCAGTTGTTAAAATTGGGCTTTCGCCTGTTAATTGTTTTGTTAATTCTGTATAACGGCGATTTGCCAGTTCCAGTTCAGAAGTGGTTTCATCGACAGCATCTTTAGCACGTTGTAATCTGGTGTAATAACCACCTCGCTCATCAGGCATGAAACCTACATTATCTTTTTTAAAACGCGCAAGTTTTTGTTCTGCTGCTGACAATCTTTCCTCATAAATTTGAATCTGTGAATCAAGAAATTTTTGAGCAGACACCGTGTCGGTTCGTGAAGTGCTGAGGGTTTCTTCAATCATTGTATTTAACAGCTTCGATACCATCTGATAAGAATCCTTAGCAGAATGACTTTGATAACTGATCTCATAGATATTGTTTCTATCTTTTTTGCTCCCTCCACCTTTTATCTTGATAGTACTAGCAAGATGCTTGAGCAAGTCTTCTCTTTCTATAGGGGAATTGACCTCAAGGTCAAGATCGACTTGGCGAATGACAGACAGCAAATTTTTTCGACTTAATAAAACACGTGAGATGATTTGAAGATCATCCTGCGTACTTGTTTCTGGAGTCAGTCCTTCCAATAACGGTTTAAGTACAGAAGATGTATCAACATAAACGACTGTTTTTACGCTGAACTGATTGGGCAACATGAATACAACTATCCAGCCTATAATTGCCAAAATCCAGGCGATTACAAGAGCTGACCAGCGATAACGCCACATTCCATGTAAATATCCGTATATGAGAGCTAACTGTTTTTCCATAGATATAATTTTTAATAGGGAAGTTGTTGTCTTTTTACAATCACTTTTTTAATTGCTAATGGAGTTGGTTTAAGAAAAAGACTACTGTTTAAACTGGATAGGCATAAGGAAAAGTGAAAGCATATGATGTAATGACAGCATGTTTGGCTGCTATTTCAAGTGACATATGCATGAATCATTAATCCATTGAATTTTCCATACTTTCATCGGTCTGTCAATGAAGCTGATGCAGCAAACTCGCGGTCTTGCTTGAAAAATTAAGCCCACCGATGACTGAGGTTAACCAATTAGTGCTGTCAATAGTACAAGATGAATAAATATTCAAAAACAGGTAAAAAATTGAAAAGTTGGTGATCCTAAATTGACCATTGTCATTGGTTAGACGTACAAAAATGAATCAACAATACAACAATGATTTGATTTTAAACGCATCAAGATGTAAAGACTCTTACGATCATTCGATTCACCCATGAACAATCTAGGGTCATGGAATGATTATTCTATGATTATGTAACTGAACACAGGCTTATTATATTTGGATTATTAGTCTCTCGTAAGGTTCAAACCCCCGCCTTTGGTGGAAAGATTTATTTTCTTTTTTATACGGAATTAGCAGTAGGGTGTGTGCTGGAGTAACAGCATGTGAGCCATACATTATACAATATTGAATTTCATTTAGTGTAGGTGATGAAAAACCGATATCACGTTCTCAACGGGGATGTTGCGTTGCGAGTTAGAGAATTGGTTAGGCAGGCGTGTGAAGTCTTTGAAATACAGATATTGAGTGGGGTTGTAAGTAAAGATCATATCCACTTGTATGTGTACGCACCATCGGATGATGGTGTCGAGCAAGATTGTGCGATGTCTTGAATGTCGGGCTTCGAGTAATATGTGTGAGGAGTTTCCGGGGGCAGAAAAAGCGTTATTGGGCAGGTCGCTTTTGGGTAAGAGGCTACATTTTTGCAACATCAGGTTAAGTCACTGATAAAATGATTAAAACCTATTTGTAACATCATTTTGAAGTGGATCCTAATACCAATTTTAAGACGTAGCCCGAACGGGTCTATTTGACCATTACAATGTTTCAGATACTAATAATGTGTAAGCGAAAACAAGACAGTTTATGAAACATAACTATATATTGTCATGGTGCAATCAGCAACATTGGATAGAACTGTTGCTGATGCGCGCTATCGCAATTATGCAGATTTCTGATGACGTTGTTTGAACCCAATTAATACTACCAGCGCTGAGCCAAATAACCAGACAGCACCCGGAATTGGAGCAGATGCTATTTTGACAGACAGATTACTGTCCTGAGCGATATTTATCTGGGCCTGGTTCAGTCTTTGTCCAGATCGTCTGCCCGGCCCAAGAGAGCTGGACCACATTAAGTTTTGATTCTTCTCCGGAAAGTCGAGTCTATTGCTGTGCCGTAGCCCAAGGTTATGACCAAGTTCATGCGAAACAACGGTTGCAATCAGTTCAAGTCCGGCGCTGGAAGATAACAATCCACTTCCAACATACTGAGATATTCCGTTTCGCCCGATAAATGCCATTCCGGCAGTAAAGTTATTCGTCAGAGCTGAAGCGCTAGGGATAACATTGACAAAAAACATGTTGACGACACTCGCGTTTCGATGAGTGACTCCAGCGGCAGTGCCCTCACTGATGATTGTTCTCAAGTCCCAATTTGGGCGTGGATTATTGTTTTCCGGATTTCCTGAATTGGCAAAACTGTTTTTCCAGTTTCTAGCAGACAGAAAGTCGACATTGATACCTGCTTGTGACCAGATGACGTCAATATACTTTTCAATTAAAGATTGCTGGCGGGAATTACCGAAAAACGTCGCTGCGTTACTGTTGTCATCATCTGAAACAACAATCGGTTGTATGGTGACCTGGTGAGTAATCGACAAAGCAGGATTGGTAACGGGAATAGCAAAAACCGTTGTCAAAGAAAAACACAGGATGAGTCCTAACAGGAGGTTGAGCTTATAAATATTTTCCATAGGTTGTCTCCTCTAGAAAAATTATCGTCTGGGTGCTGAATAGCATGTTATTTACATACCGTACTCTTGTGTTCAAGAACCAGTGTCACCTTGGATTGATTTGCAGGAATTTCAGCTTCAGCTTCATACCAGTCCCAACATTCCTTGTCATGAGTTTGAGCTTTTTCTTGCAAGGCAAAAATAGTGATAGGTGTTTCTGTGTGTGTAGCCTCTTCAGCAATATGGAGGTTGCTACACTCATTGTGATGACAGTTGATAGTTGTCTTCTCATTGATGTTGTCAGAAAACCACCATCTAACAAGTTGCGGTTTAACTGGGGTCAGGTCTTTATCGACTGTGTTAAGTTTAATGAAGCGCATGTTGGCTGAAACAGGACCTTGTGTCAGTGCAGATAACAGGGTGACTGCAAAAATGAAAAATAAATGGCACGATATTTTCATGAATACCTATACTAAAGTTATGCCAAATAATTGTCAAATTCAATTTTGTCAATTCCTAATAATTAATCTATTCAAATTTCATAATCTGGATAATACTGTTTTCAGGGCGGTTACAATTTTTAAGGGACACTTAATTACAGTTGAGCGATTTTTTACCGGTAATTGTTTGGAAATTTTCGAAAATACCAATTTGAAGCCGGTCTATTTCGCAACAGCTCTGGTTTTTGAAAGAGAGAGGTAGATTGCGGCTGCGATACCGGATGAACCGTATAAAATACACATCACCATTATCTGATATCTTGCTGCGATCAGTGGCGAGATTCCCGATAAAATCTGTCCGGTCATCATCCCGGGCAGTGAAACCAGGCCCACCGCGAACATCGAGTTTGTTATCGGAATCAGCGCTGTTTTATAAGCAGTGTTGCGCGCTTCAAAGTAATCACAGCCACGATTGATTTCCACCTCAAAGCGCTCTGCTGCCAGACTTAAGGTATTCATGGCATTACTGAATATCATGCTCGCCAGTGGAATCAAATAATTTGGATAATACCAGGGTTGCAAATTCAGGATGTATTGAGCGACAAGAGCCAGTGTCAATCCACCCCCTGTCAGTATCGATAACACCAGGTACAGATAGGTCTTGCTGTTTTTTTGGCTGATCTCGCGCATACTGATCCAGCTTGACACCATGATCATGATGACAAGCATCAGTGAAATAATATAAACATTTTCAGATTGAAATAAATACATCAAGACGTGGCCGATCAACAACAGCTGAATCAGCATCCGCAAGATCGCATACAAGGCGTTACCATGAGATCTGGACCAGTAGAACAGAATACCAATGACTACTAAGACTGGTATTAAGGATAATGAAAGATCAATAAGTGGAATCGTCGTTGCGTACTGTTGCATATTCATTTTTTTAAAATTGGGAATTGACGCGCCTGGAAACATTTGTAACACTGGCAAACCTTTATCCTGCTGTTCATGAGCAGAGCTAGTCAAATTTTATAAGTGTTGAGTTGTGGATAGATCAATGTGCATTGGTAATTATTTCAAATGTGTCAAACACGATGTTGTGTGAACTCGAACAAAGCGTGTTACTGGTCTGTGATATTCAGCAGCGCTTGATTGTTGCAATGCCGGACAATGAGGCTGACATGATGTTGCACAATACCCAGATTTTACTTCAGGCCGCCGCATTGCTGGATATTCCTGTGATTGTCAGTGAGCAATATCCTAAGGGGCTTGGCTCGACTGAATCAAGTATCAGAGATGCGTTTCCTGAAGCCACCAAGTTATTTAAAAAAACCGCTTTTTCATGTTGCGCAGCCGATGGCCTGATGGCTTCTTTGTCCGGACTGGGTAGGTCCCAGATTATTGTTATCGGAATGGAAACGCATATTTGTGTTTTACAGTCTGCGTATCAGCTTAAAGCAACCGGGTTGGATGTTTTTGTTGTTGCGGATGCAACGTGTTCACGTAAGGCCATTCATCAAACCAATGCATTGCAACGCATGAATGATTTCGGAGTGACCATTACCAATCACGAATCGGTATTGTTTGAATGGCTAGGCGATGCCAGGCATGCTCAGTTTAAGTCGTTATCCACATTGATCCGATAGCAATTACTATGACAACCACACAGACTTTGCAACAATTTCTCGATAATATAAAAGCTGGTTACTCGTGCAGTTTTGATTCAGCCATGCAGATTATTGACGAGCATTATCACTTTATCCCTGTGGAGTTTACAAATGGTTTGGGTGAAAATCGCGTTGTTAATAATGCGGGAACAAATACTGGTTCTTGTAAAATTTTTGCGTTTGCCCGCTTGCACAATTTAAGCGAACTCCATACCCTGGAGCTGTTCGGCGATTATTATCGGGAACAAGTTTTGAAAGATCCGAACGGCACTTCACATGCCAATATCCGGGCGTTTATCAAACATGGATGGGGAGGGGTTAAAATGGATGACAACCCTCTGCAATTACGTGATGGTTGAAAGATTGTCATTGTACAATATAGCGCAGTCAGACAGATAATCAGGGATTGTAATAGATAATCAAACCCAGAATCAAACAAGCTCCAACCAGGACCCAGCCGATCAAGTCGATATGTTTTCTGAGCATTGTTTCAAAACGCTGTCCTCCCAGGCGGATCAGTAACGCAACCATAAAAAATCGTGCACCCCTTCCAATTGCTGAGGCGAGTACAAACGGAGCTAGTGCCATGTTCATGGCACCGCCACAAATCGTAAATAATTTGTAGGGAATTGGTGAGAATCCGGCCAGAAAAACAACCCAGACTCCCCATTCCTCGAACCAGGATTGCGCGGTCAGGTATTTCTCCCAGTAACCCAAATGATGCAGGGCGGGTTCGATAAACTCCATTGCAAAAAAGCCAAGAATATAGCCAAAAATACCACCCAGGACTGAAAACAGTGTAGTAATCAGTGCAAATCTGAGTGCCTTGTGAGGTTGGGCAAGCACCATTGGCGCAAGCATGGTATCAGGCGGGATGGGAAAAAAAGATGATTCCGCGAAACTCAGCATTGCCAGATAATATTGTGCGTGTCGATGGCGAGCCCAGCCTAAAACTTTGTCATATAACGATCTGAACATTATTGACTCCCGTTTAACAAGGGAACAAAAACAACAGGCTCAATGGAATCGACCTCATAAGCGTGTTTAGTCAATGTCACTTTCATTAGCTCCTGCTCCTGTTTGGGGCCGACCGGTATGACCATTACCCCGCCAGGCGCCATTTGTTTAAGCAGGGATTCGGGGATTTCCTCCGGTGCGGCGGTAACCAGGATGGCATCGAAAGGTGCATAATCCGACCAGCCCCAACCTCCATCACTGTGCAAATAGTCGATATTATGCAAATTCTGATCTTGCAGGCAGTGTCGTGCTCGCTGCTGAAGCTGTCCGAGTCGCTCAACGGTATACACATGAGGAACCAGGCTGGCCAGAACCGCTGTCTGATATCCAGAGCCGGTACCGACTTCCAGAACATTACGGGGGGTCCCGTTTTCCAGGACAAGTTCTGTCATTCTGGCGACCACATAAGGTTGAGATATGGTCTGGCTCAGACCGATTGGCAGGGATGTATCCTCATAAGCGCGGCTGGCCAGGGCTTCATCAACAAATAAATGTCTGGGAATTCTGCTCATGACATCGAGCACTTGTGTATTGCGGATTTTTTGTTCCCGCAAGCGCGCGATCATGCGATTACGAGTCCGTTGCGATGTCATTCCAATACCAAGATGTGACGCTGTTGTCATAGTGATACTCTTTGAGGAAGCCAGCTGCTTAATTCAGTGATCGCATCATGATGTGTCAGGTCAACTTTTAATGGAGTGACTGAAACATAACCCTGACTGATTGCGTAAAAATCGGTTCCAGGTCCGGCATCCTGCTCAGGTCCTGCCGCGCCAACCCAGTATACTGCCCGTCCTCTCGGGTCATAGGCTTTGATCATGGCTTCAGCTTTGTGACGCTGGCCCAGGCGGGTTGACTGGTAACCTTTGATGTCAGCCAGGGGTAAATCCGGAACATTGATATTGAGAATCGTGTCTTGTGGTAAAGGTTGATGTTGTAATTGTTTGAATATATCGATGGCAACCTGTACCGCGGCCTCGAAGTCATCTGCATCATGTGATGCATGAGAAATCGCAACAGCTGGAAGACCCAGGAATCGTCCCTCCGTCGCGGCAGCGACTGTTCCGGAATACAACACATCATCTCCCAGATTGGCGCCATGATTGATTCCGGAAAATACCATATCGGGTTCGTCTTCCAGCAGTCCGGTAATAGCCAGATGGACACAATCTGTCGGTGTGCCGTCAACCTTGATAACATGGTCTGAAACCTGGGTTGCGCGCAAAGGTTGTTCAAGTGTCAGGGAATTACTGGCGCCACTGCGGTTTTTATCCGGTGCCACGATAGTTACATCGGCAAAACGTTGTAAGCCCCTGGCAAGGCTGGTTAAACCGGGGGCACTATAGCCGTCGTCATTGCTTAACAGAAGTCGCATGTTGTAGTTATTTTGAGTTGGAAGGTGTTCGGATTGATTGCTCTGGAATCCCGGAATTAGATGTCAGTCGCTAATTTTACACTATCTTGTTGTTATCAGGCAGTTATCTCGGCTACAATCGTCAGTTTTGGTTGCCTGAAAACAGTTAGACGCTGGTTGATTAATCAGATTGTGAGTAATGAGTTCAGATAAAAAACGACAAACTGACAGCGATTTGTTTCGTCAAACAGTGGGTAAGGTTGAGCCAGTCAATCACGAACCACGTCATACACCAGAAAGCAAACCGATTC
Source organism: Gammaproteobacteria bacterium (assembly GCA_022600935.1). Classification (GTDB taxonomy): domain Bacteria; phylum Pseudomonadota; class Gammaproteobacteria; order Methylococcales; family DRLZ01; genus DRLZ01. The sequence goes on along the minus strand of JAHZJL010000047.1, from coordinate 22,818 downwards.
CCCGGATTCTCAAAAAGCGTGATTATGAGTGTGATCAAATTCTGGAGTTATCAGATCAGTTTACCGATTTTTCCATATTTCCTGATCAGAACCCTGATGAATTGGACTCAACAGCAAGCCGAATGTTTATTCGCCCAGGAGTTCAGAATCGCACCATGAAACAGCTGCGTCGCGGCAAGATTCCCTTGCAAAACTCCCTGGATTTACATGGGTTAACAGCTGTTCAGGCCAGACAAAAACTCAATGCTTTTATCGCTAACAGTATTGCCAGTAAACATCGGGCTGTGATGGTCATTCATGGCAAAGGTACACGTTCCAGCCATGGAAAACCGGTGCTTAAAAACAGAGTCAATGTCTGGTTACGAGAGCATGACAGCGTTCTGGGGTTTTGTTCGGCGGCTGCACATCATGGCGGCAGCGGTGCTTTGTACGTTTTATTGAAAATGGGAAACAGTTGAAAAAAATTCAGGGTCAGGCCTTGATTTGCCCACGAGATAAATAAACTGGGATGTCTGGGTTTTGGAAGAGAAGCCTTGTTAATTTATTGGTATCCGCTTATCACAAAAACATGTAAATCAGGAATCCACCCAGTAGCAATCGGTAGATGACAAACGGAACCAGACCAACTTTATCCAAAAATTTCAGGAACCAGCCAATGGTTATATAAGCGACCAGGGCGGATACAAACACTCCAAGAGCCATGATGTCCCAGTGCACAGGTTGAGAGGATTCCAACAGTTTCAAAGTATTCGACAAACCAGCCAGCACAATTAACGGGATCGATAATAAAAATGAAAACCGTGCCGCCGCTTTGCGTTCAAGACCGATTAACAAACCAGCAGTAATGGTTATGCCTGAGCGTGAGGTGCCTGGAATAAATGCAATGGCCTGGAATACACCGATTATTAACGCATCAACCCAGTTCATACTGCGTATGTTGCGGTTTTCACTGGCCAGCATTTGGGCCAACCACAATAGCAATCCGAATATGATTGTTGTCGCTGCGATAATCAGTGCTGAACGGACGTGTTCGGATAAACCGTCTACAACAACGAAAATCAGTCCGGCTCCAATGGCTGGTAAGGTTCCAATGACAACATGCCAGGCCAGACGTGAGTGTTCTGTTGCAGACTTGCCTGTTAATGAACCCAGCCAATCTTTGATTATCAGCGACAATTCCTGTCGGTAATACAGTACCACAGCCATTAATGTGCCTACATGAACTGCAACATCGAAAGCAACGCCTTGATCTACCCACCCAGCGAGTTCAGGCAATAGAATCAAATGGGCGGAACTGGATATTGGCAGGAATTCGGTAAGTCCCTGTAACAAGGCCAACCAGATCGCTTGAATATAGTCCATAGAGTATTAAAACAGAATTTTGGGTATTGCAGAAACCGGCGAATGATAGCATGAAAACCACAATTAAATCAGAACTATTGCGTATTATGCGATGATGTTGGAATACAATAGCTCATTTATATGATTGATGAATATATGATTGATGAAACTGGACAACAATAACTGTCATTTGCTTGATTAATCTGTGTCATTATGATGCTATCAATCGATAGGTTCAATTAAGACTGAATGGACATGTCAATAATGTTTCAGTCAAAACCAAGCTGTTTGAACGGCTTCATTGATTTCTGCATGATATTGAATTTTGCAGGTTGTTGGAAACTATTCAATTTGGCGATTTGACTTGACTTGATCAATGAAAGAATTAAAAGAACGTATTGTCAAAACACTATGATTAAATTTTGTATGTCGTACAACATAGACAATTTTGGTAGTATGGTACGGATAATGCAATTTTCTTAAACCATACAAACGTAAGTGATCTTCGTCTTGGATCTGTCTTATGACACAAACAATTATTTTAACTGAATGACAGGTATTCAGAACTTTTGTCTTTCATTATCAGCCACCGTAAAGATGAGTCAGACAGACCGGAAATTAGCCATTTTGAAATATTGATCCAGTGAATCCTTCCCCCTGGTTTGAATCGACACCACTCTCCCTATCGTTTTATTGATTATTTTTCAGGACTGAATAGTTATGCTCCCTCAGCGAATACGCGGACTGTTTTCCAATGATTTGTCTATTGATCTAGGTACTGCGAATACTTTGATTTTTATCCCCAACCAAGGCATTGTGCTTGATGAACCCTCTGTTGTAGCGATTCAGGAAGACAAGGTTAAAGGCACCAAACGTATCGCAGCGGTTGGCAAACAAGCCAAACTAATGCTGGGACGTACCCCGAACAATATTACCGCAATACGGCCCTTGAAAGATGGTGTGATTGCCAATTTCACCATGACAGAGGAGATGTTAAAGACGTTTATCAAACGTGTCCACAAAGACCAGTTTATCCCGTTTAGTCCCAGTCCCCGGGTATTGATTTGCGTGCCATGTGGATCGACCCAGGTTGAGCGAAGAGCGATCAGGGAATCAGCATCAGAAGCTGGCGCACGCAAAGTGTATCTGATTGAAGAGCCAATGGCCGCTGCAGTTGGTGCTGGTTTGCCAGTTCATCAGGCCACAGGGTCTATGGTTGTGGATATTGGAGGTGGGACATCGGAAGTGGCGATTGTTTCACTGAATGGAATTGTCTATTCGGAGTCAGTGCGGATTGGCGGAGATCGTTTCGATGAGGCAATCGTTAATTATGTGCGACGTAATTATGGCATGTTGATTGGTGAAACCACCGCAGAGCTCATTAAATACGAAATCGGCAGCGGTTATCCCAGTACAGAAGTCAATGAGGTGGAAGTCAAGGGTAGAAGCGTGACTGAAGGCGTTCCCAAATCATTTTCCCTGAACAGCAATGAAGTGCTGGAAGCCTTGCAGGAACCCTTATCGGGGATTGTCGATGCCGTCAAAAACGCGTTGGAACAAACCCCACCTGAACTCAGCGCGGATCTGGCCAACTCCGGAATCATGTTAACCGGAGGAGGGGCGTTGTTGACCGATCTCGACCGTTTGATCAGTGAAGAAACCGGAATACCCACCAAGGTTGCCGATGACCCGCTGACCTGCGTGGCGCGTGGTGGTGGCGAAATTCTTGAACAAATGAAAGAGGGTAAGTTTATGACCCACTACACTTTGGAATAACCATTACGGACCGACAAGTGTATCTCACTCCGTACCATCTCCGGGTAACGCCTTATCAAACAGTTGTTTGCTGAACCGCCATCTCTGCATGTACGCATTGCTTTAGCAGTGATCGCATCATTGTTGCTGATGATTCAAGATTTTCAGTCCACGCGAGTCAATGTGTTACGCAATATTCTGTCAACGCTGGTTTATCCATTGCAATATAGTGTCGGCATACCGGCCAGAATGAGCAATTCCATTGATCATACGTTGACATCGTATCAGACACTTCAAAAACAAAATCAGACACTTAAACAACAACAGCTGATTGATAAAACACGATTGTTACGGTTTGCTGCGCTTGAAAAGGAAAACATCCGCCTGCGAGCGTTGCTGGAACACTCCTATACAATGGGTGAGCATGTTTTGCTTGCAGAAGTCGTTGAAGTCAATATGGACCCGTATAAATACACTGTGCTGGTCGACAAGGGCTTGCGCTTTGGCGTGCATCGCGGACAACCGGTGTTTGACGCCTATGGTGTCGTGGGTCAGGTAGTGCGCGCACAACCGTTGAACGCAGAAGTTATGCTGATTACCGACCCCAGTCATGCGATTCCGGTTGTCAATAATCGTAACAACCTCAGAACGATTGCCATTGGCAACGGTCTTACCAACCAGTTATTGCTACCGTTTTTGCCCAATAATGCAGATATCAAGCAAGGTGATTTACTCATCAGTTCCGGTCTGGGAGGGACATTTCCACCAGGTTATCCGGTGGCAACGGTCGATCAGGTCACTCTTCAACCCGATAAACCATTCCTGAAAGTGGTTGCCAGCGCATCTGCTCATCTAAACCGCAGCAGAGAGCTGATGATTGTCTGGAGTGATCAGACCCCTCTGGCTATCGACTCTGACGAAGCTTTAGACTCAACGGATTCCCGAGCTCATGTCGCCGATTAAGATTATATTTTTTTTTATTGTGGCGATGTTATTACGCATAGCGCCGATTCCGGTCACCCTGTACCCGTTCAATCCTGACTGGATTTTGCTGCTGATAATTGGTTTGTGTTTGAACATGCCGGAACGCTTTGGAATCGGCTCAGCATGGCTGGCGGGTCTGGTTACCGATGTACTGACACTGAAATTACTCGGTCAGTTTGCTCTGGCTTATGCGCTAAGCGCTTATTTCGTTATGGTATTTTATCGCCGGGTAAGACATTTTCCATTGCTTCAACAATGTGCATTTGTGTTTCTGGTTTTATTGAGTTCCAGACTAGTGATTTATATCACCAGCAATATAAAAGGTATTCCACGTGCTGATTGGGACTACTGGATGCCGGCAATTGTCGGAGCCGCAGTGTGGCCGTTAATCGGTTATTTAATTAAACCGAGTCGTTGAGACTGGTCTGTAACGACTGAATAATTGATGGCGCTTTCAGCATACGATCTGAGAAATACCTCATTCGAAAAACGGGTCTTTATGAGCCGGGTTTTACTGGCGTTTGTGGCGGTGACGATTTTGATCATCGGATTGGTGACGCGTTTGGTTTATCTGCAAGTTGTCGGTCATCAGCATTATTCCACCCTGTCAGTCAAAAATCGCATTAAAATCTCGCCGTTACCTCCAACCCGCGGGTTGATTTATGACCGTAATGGTAAAGTTCTTGCTGAAAACATACCCAATTACAGCCTGGAAATTATCCCTGAGCAAGTACCTGATATGGACGCGACGCTGGCAAATTTGCAGCAATTGCTCAACATCAGTGATGAAGAAGTGGAACGCTTTCAGTCACTGCGTAAACGTCAAAAATCATTTGCATCAATACCGCTGAAGGTTGCGTTATCCGATCAGGAATTTGCCCGCTTTGCCGCAAACCGGGCATTTTTCCAGGGCGTGGATATTCATGCCCGGTTACTGCGCTATTATCCGTTTGGCTATTTGACGGCTCACGTGCTTGGTTATATGGGGCAAATCAATGAAGCTGAGCTGAAAAAACTGGATTTAAGCCGTTACGGAGGCACTCATCATATCGGCAAATCCGGCGTCGAAAAAAGTTATGAAACGTCTTTGTACGGCAAGGCAGGTTATGAAGAAATTGAAGTCAACGCGCAACGTCGATCCCTGCGTGTGGTCGGAACAGTTGCGCCGGAACCTGGTCAGGACTTGCATTTGAGCATCGATATCGATTTACAGAAAATCGCTTATGATGGTCTTGCTGATCATAACGGTGCTGTGGTTGCCATACAGCCTGAAACCGGTGAAGTCTTGACGCTGATCAGCAAGCCCGGGTTTGATCCCAATAAATTTGTATACGGGTTGACCAGCAAGGAATATCGGAGTTTACAGCAATCCAGGCAGCGCCCACTGTTTAATAGAACCATACGCGGGTTGTATCCACCCGGCTCGACAATAAAACCGTTTCTGGGTCTTGCAGGATTGCACTATAAAGCGGTCCGGCATCAGCAGACCACGTACTGCCCCGGTTTTTATCAACTACCCAAACTCAGCCACAAATACCGGTGCTGGAAAAAAACTGGGCATGGCAGTACCAATCTTACCAAAGCGATAACAGAGTCTTGTGATGTATATTTTTATACACTGGCTCAAAATCTTGGCATCGACAGAATGCATACTTTTTTATCTGAATTCGGATTTGGTCAGCAATCGGGGCTGGATATACCGGGTGAAAAAGCTGGTTTACTACCTTCCAGAGAGTGGAAACGCAATTATCGTGAGTTACCCTGGTATCCCGGAGAAACCCTGATAACCGGAATCGGCCAGGGGTTTTTACAAATCAGTCCGTTACAACTGGCACGAGCCACTGCAATTCTGGCTAACGGGGGCAAGGTGATCAAACCACATCTGGTTAACAGTGATGCGGGTCAACCTGAGGACATTGATCCTGAACAACTTGATGTGCAAGCACAATTGTTTCAGGCCATTGTCGATGATATGGTCAATGTCGTGCATGGTGCTCGTGGAACAGCTAAGCGTATCAGCCGGGAATTGACTTACACGATGGCAGGAAAAACCGGTACAGCTCAGGTGTTTACAGTCAAACAGGAAGAAAAATACGAGGAGGACAAGGTTGCTAAAGAACTTCGCGATCATGCCTTGTTTATTGCATTTGCGCCAGCCCGGGCACCAAAAATTGCTGTCGCGATTGTGGTCGAAAACGGCGGGCATGGTGGTTCAGCTGCAGCACCGATTGCTCGTCAAGTCATTGACCATTATTTACAAACTGATGCAGCTGCCAAAAGTGAAGACACGTCTGTGTTATGAGAAAATCTTCAACTTATCATCGTGTTTTTGATACGCCTCATAACCGCAACTGGATAACCAGCCATCTGCATTTTGATCTGTTGCTGGTTTTTTTGTTGATTCTGGTTGGAGTTATGGGATTGATCATTTTTTACAGTGCCAGTGGAACCAATGGTGCAATGCTTAACAAACAGATTATTCGCCTTGGTCTGGCTTTTACAGTTATGTTTGCAGTTGCCCAGTTGCCACCGGTATTTTTCCAGCGCAGCAGTCCCGTTCTGTTTTTGGTCAGTGTGATTCTGCTTGTTTTGGTGTTATTGGTCGGTGATACCGGTAAGGGCGCACAACGCTGGCTGGTGATCGCCGGTTTACGTTTTCAGCCATCTGAAATGATGAAAATTGCCATGCCTATGATGATTGCATGGTATCTGGCCAGACACCGTTTGCCGCCGGGTATCAAACATCTGATTGTGTCATTTGTCCTGATCGCTATCCCGACTGTACTCATCGCAAAAGAACCGGATCTGGGAACGGCGATTCTGGTTGCAGCTTCCGGCATTACCATTCTGTTTATAGCCGGACTGCCTTGGTTGCTGATATTGGGTGGTCTTGGAATTGCTGGAGCCTGTGCACCGGTATTATGGCATTTTATGCGTGAATACCAGCGTAACCGGGTGCTGACTTTTCTCAATCCTGAACAAGATCCTCTGGGCACCGGATATCATATTATCCAGTCGAAAATTGCAATTGGTTCCGGTGGTTTGCATGGCAAAGGCTGGTTAAAAGGGACGCAGACCCAACTGGATTTCCTCCCTGAAAGTTCAACTGATTTTATCTTTTCAGTGTTTGCTGAAGAATTCGGTCTGGTTGGGACATTGACTTTACTGGTGTTATATCTGTGTGTAGTTGCTCGTGGGTTGGTGATTGCCGCTCAGGGTCAGGACAGCTACAGTCGATTGCTGGCAGCCGGAATTAGCTTGACGTTTTTTGTCTATGTATTTGTCAATATCGGCATGGTGTCTGGTATCCTTCCTGTGGTTGGTGTTCCCCTGCCGCTGATCAGTTATGGCGGAACCTCTATGATTACACTGATGCTTGGGTTTGGAATATTAATGTCAATTCAAACACATAGAAAATTTATTCCAAGCTGAATGCAGGGATTAACATGCTATTTGTGCAGTGTTTAATTTTAGGTTAAGTGTAACTTCGATAACATAATCCTGATTATTGTCCTGGGGATTCTGATACTTTTTTTAACTCTACCTGTATTTCCATTCAACTTTTCCAACCATTTTGAGACATTGAGCCGCTCATGACACACCTTAAATTAATGATTTACCTGGTTTTATTGTTCGGGATTCCTCCTCTTGTTGTTGCAAAGTCGAGTGATACTGAATCAGCGATTGAGCAGTTTAAAAACAAAATGGTCGCCAAACACAGTTTTGATAAACACTATCTAGATCACGTGTTTTCAAAACTAGAGTTGCGTGATTCAATCATTAAAGCTATCACTCGTCCGGCTGAATCCAAACCCTGGCATGAATACAGGAAAATTTTTCTAACCCGGTCGCGAATAAAAGGTGGGGTGGAATTCTGGAACAAGCATGAGCAAGCGATCAGCGATGTCGCCAGTCATTATGGTGTGCCAGCTGAGATTATGGTTGCTATTTTAGGTGTTGAAACTCGTTACGGAGGGAATACGGGTTCCTACCCTGTACTGGATGCATTATCTACCCTGGCGTTTTTATATCCGAAACGCAGTCGCTTTTTTCGCAGTGAATTGGAGCAATTTCTGCTTTTGGCACGTGAAGAAGGAGTAGAGCATAAGGATTTGACAGGCTCATACGCCGGTGCAATGGGTTTGCCGCAATTTATGCCGAGTAGTTTCAGGAATTTTGCAGTTGATTTTGATGACGACAAACGTCGCGATATCTGGACAAATCCTACTGACACGTTGGCCAGTATTGCAAATTATTTTATCAAACATGGCTGGTTATCCGGTCAGCCAGTTGCATTACGATTGAACACAGATTCCGCTAAATTGCAGGCATTTTTGACTGATGGTTTAAAACCAACCCTTAAAGCCGGACAATTGACTGAAGCCGGAATTAGCCTTGCACCACAGATCAAGTCTGAAGATCTGGTGAAATTACTGGAATATGATACGGAACAGGGAAAAGAATACTGGGTTGGACTTGAGAATTTTTATACAATCACGCGTTACAATCACAGTCAGCTTTATGCCATGGCTGTGTTCCAGTTAAGTCAGGAAATTTTAAATCGTAAAAACAAGCAAAAGAGCAAAAAATAATGCCCGCAGTGTTTTATTACAGCCTGTTGTTAATTGTCATGTTGTTAAGTGGTTGCGCCACAGATCCATCGTCACCGGGTGTACCCGAGCAATACCCGGGACATAAGAACCCTGCCAGCATTAAGGATGCTGTACCAAAGTCGGAGCCCATTAGTCGTTACGGTAACCCGCCATCTTACGAAGTGTTTGGTAAACGCTATTATGTTTTAGAGACCAGTGAACAGTTCAGCCAGCAAGGCACTGCATCCTGGTATGGCAAACCGTTTCATGGACGCCGCACATCCAGTGGTGAAACCTATGATATGTTTGCCATGACCGCCGCACATAAAACCTTGCCATTGCCGACGTATGTCAGAGTAAATAATCAGGACAATGACCGATCAGTCATTGTGCGGATTAATGACCGCGGTCCTTTCCATGACGGTCGAATTATCGATTTGTCCTATGCGGCAGCACTCAAACTGGGTATTGTTGCCAATGGTACCGCCTCGGTCACTATCGAAGCTATCAACCCTCAACATTTCAACAAGTTATCCAGTCAAGCTGCAAAACATTCAGATGAACCAGTTCTGGTAGCCAGAAATGAGCAGGTCAGCAACATCAGCAAACATTTCGTTCAACTCGGTGTGTTTACGGAAATTGAAAATGCCAAACGCTTGCAGGATAAATTATTACATTCATCATTGCCGACCCCGGAGATTGTGACAGATCAATTAAACAGTGAAGAAATGTATCGGGTCGTGATCGGACCGGTCCAGTCACAAAGCCAATTGCACTCAGTCCAGGCGCGGCTGGATAAAATGGGTATTCAGCATAAAAACTATATTGCCCCCTGAGAAAAATCAAATACAACGTATGAAAAGTTCACTGTATCACCAATTATTACATCCCGGCATCGTTCTGACGATGATGCTGATCATTAACGGCGTGTTATTGTCTGATCTCAAAGCGGAGCAGACAAAAGATCTGTTGACGTTGGTTCCGGACCCTCCACCACTGGAAGCCAGCAGTTATTATCTGCTCGATTTTGATAGTGGACAGACCATTGCTGCTTATCAGGCGGATACTCCAATTCCTCCTGCAAGTCTGACTAAAATCATGACTGTGTATGTGACATTTAAAGAGCTGGTGGAAGGGCGGTTGAAACTGACAGATTCAGTTCCTATCAGCGAGAATGCATGGCGCACTGAAGGGTCGCGCATGTTTTTGGAACCCAATAAACCGGCTACAGTTGAAGAACTGTTAAGAGGCATTATCATTCAGTCCGGTAATGATGCCAGCGTGGCACTGGCCGAGCATATCTCCGGGAATGAAGCGACATTTGCCCAGTTGATGAATCAGACTGCACAGAGTTTGCAGATGACGAATACCCATTTTGAAAACAGCATGGGGTTGCCCTCTGAAAATCATTACACAACTGCTCATGATCTTGGTATTTTAACCAGAGCGCTGATCATGGAATTTCCCCAATATTATGGTTGGCATTCCGAGAAAGAATATACCTACAACAAAATTACGCAACGTAACAGAAATAAATTGCTTTGGCGTGATTCAACTGTTGACGGAGTCAAAACCGGACATACAGAAGAGGCTGGTTACAGCTTGGTCGCTTCTGCATTACGTGATGGCCGACGACTGATTTCGATTGTCACAGGCACCAAAAGTACGAACGCACGCGCCAATGCCAATCAGGCGTTGTTAAATTACGGGTTTCGGTTTTTTGCAACCAAACAGATTTTTTCAGACACAGATACTATTGCTGAACCGCGTATATGGATGGGGGAATTGAAAACCATACCTGCTGGTCTCAACAAGACATTGTATGTCACAGCGCCAAGCCGATATGCTGATCAATTGAACAGTATCATTGATGTTGAACAGAACATCAGCGCCCCGGTAGAAAAAGGCCAGACCCTTGGTTCGGTTAAGGTTATGCTGGGTGACTCAGTGATTACAGAACAGCCTTTGGTGGCTTTGGATTCTGTCCAGCAAGGTGGTTTGTTGAGACGCCTCTACGATCAAACATATCGATTCATCAAAGAAACAACCGGATATCCCAAAGATTGATTGTTTCAGTCTATCCAGGCGGATCGAATTCGTTTCCAATCTCAGTTGCAATACATTAATTGGTTAAATTTCAATCAAGTTGTTAGCATTCTTGCACATGTTGACTGGTATTTGTGCTGTTGACAGAGTGCCCCAAACATCATCAGGAATTATATACTGACCATGTCAAATTTTGAAAACAGACATGTTTTTTTAAACGGGGAATTGTCCTTGCTTAAGGACGCCAGGATTTCAGTTCTTGACCGCGGATTTTTATTTGGCGATGGAATATATGAAGTCATCCCAGTTTACGGCGGACATATTTTTCATCTGAAGCGGCATTTTATCCGCTTAACGAGAAATCTTGATGCGGTCAGAATTTCAGTACCATTTAATATTAATCAACTCAAAGACATCATCAAGCAGTTGATTAAAGGGGATGAGCAGGAGTCTGTTTATCTGCAAATTACCCGTGGCGTTGCCAGACGTGATCATGGTTTTCCCGAAGACGTTAAACCGACAGTGTTTGTGATGGCAAACTCAGTACAACAACAGACCAAACACGGTGTCTCATTAGTAACGATCACCGATGATCGCTGGCAACATTGTGATATTAAAACCATCGCATTGCTGCCGAATGTCTTGCTCCGTCAGCAGGCACACGATCAGAGTGCAGATGAAGCAATATTAATACGGGATGGAATGGTAACGGAAGGAGCTGCCAGCAATGTGTTTATTGTTTCTGAAAACAAGATTATGACACCTCAAAAAAGCCAGTTGATTCTTCCTGGAGTGACTCGTGATATCCTGATCGAACTGGCCACTGATGCCGGTATTCAAATCATAGAGGGTCAAATATCAGAGCAGATGTTAAATCAGGCTAGTGAAATTTGGATTTCCAGCTCGACCAAAGAAATTGTTCCGGCAATCAGTTTAAATCACAACACAGTGTCCGGTGGAATTGCAGGTCCGGTGTGGCATCAAATGAATGACTTGTTTCAAGCTCATAAATTAAGTGTACAGGGACAGAGATCAGGATAATGACAGACAAGCGTTCAGAAACCAAAAAAATGAATGGGGATAGCGACACTGTGATGGAATTTCCCTGTGAATTTCCATTGAAAGTGTTCGGATATGATAAAGAACAGTTGCAAACTGTCGTTGTTGGAATTATCAACGCACATGTCGCCGATGTTACAATCAGTGAAATCCGGTCAAGGCCCAGTAAGACCGGAAAATATATCGCATTAACGATTATCTTCAGCGTACAGTCCAAACATCAACTGGATTTGATTTATAACGACTTATCCAGTCACGACACCGTCCTCATGAGTTTATAGCTGATTCATTTTGAATGTCGTTTGATTCTAAAACCAAAGTTATTTTTAAAGGTGTTCAGCATTTTCCTGACAGCTTTCGTGAAATGCTGGAATTCACCCAATCGCGTTCTGCTCAAACTGTCGACCAGATCTGGGTATTGCAACATTACCCGGTGTACACCCTGGGCAGTAATCGAACCAACGCTATAAGACCGGATACTGACATTCCATTCCATGAAACGGACCGTGGTGGTCAAATAACCTATCATGGCCCGGGACAGCTGGTTCTTTACCTGCTGCTTGATTTAAAAACAAGACAACTGGGGATACGTCAATTTGTCGGCAGTCTGGAACAGGCAATCATTGATTTGTTGTCTGAGTACCATATTCGCGCTGAAACCTGGATAGGAAATCCTGGTGTTTATGTCGACCAGGCTAAAATTGCTTCAGTTGGTTTACGCGTCAGGGGAGGGTGCAGCTATCACGGAATCAGCTTAAATGTGAATATGGATCTCGAACCATTTGAAGATATCGTGGTTTGTGGACAACATAATCTACGCATGACTCAAATCGCCGACCTTGGTGGACCTGACCATACCGAACAACTTGCCCTGCCTCTGATCAATCAGATCGATCAAAAAATTGGCCTTGGTTTAATTCCAAATGAACAGCGACATAAACAACCCTGATCCTGCAGGGGTTGCAATCTCAACATGCTGATTCAAGATTAGCCACCAGTTACACTCATGTGTCTGAATATTACGGGCTGGTCTGTTACTGTGAATTCATGTTGTTCCGGTTTAATTGCCAGAGAGGAAATAATAGCGTGTTTAAGTTGTTTTGAGTCGCCGGGATACTGACGGATGACGTGTTTTAAATCGACTGAGTGTTCATTGCCCAGGCAGAGCAGTAATCGACCTTCAACTGTTAATCTGACCCGGTTACAACTGCCGCAAAAATTATGGCTGTGTGGTGAGATTAAGCCGATTTTGGTATTGGAGCCGGCCACTTTGTGATAGACCGATGGGCCACCGGTAGACTCGGTCGTCGGGATTAAATTGAAGCTTGATTTCAGATCAGCAAGAATATCATCGGAACTATAATAGGCTTCGGCTCTGTTGTGTTGATTGACAATGCCGAGCGGCATTTCTTCAATAAAACTGATATCAAAGCCATGATCAATTGCGAAGTTGACTAAATCAACAACTTCATCGTGATTGCGGTGTTTGAGAATTACTGAATTAATTTTGATTTTTTTAAAGTCTTGCTTGCTGGCAGTCTCTATGCCACGCCAGACCTGATCAATATCCCCAATTCTTGTTATCGTTCTAAATCGATCTGGTTTTAAAGTATCCAGACTGATATTAATACGTTTGACTCCTGCATCATGGATTTTTTCAGCCATTGACTCCAGATGAGTGCCATTGGTGGTGATGACAAGTTCGTTAAGGCCGGTTAGATGACCGAGATTATTCAGTAAGTTGATAATGCCATGACGAACCAGTGGTTCACCGCCTGTGACTCTGAGTTTGGTGACGCCTAATTCTACAAATGTTGCAGCAATGAACTGAATTTCTTCCAGAGATAGGATTTCTGCACGAGGCAAAAATTTCATGTCTTCGCTCATGCAATACACGCATCTTAAATCACAGCGATCAGTGACTGACAATCGCACATAATTAATGATCCTGTTAAAGCGATCAATCAGTTGTGTCGCAGGCTGTTGAATGTGTGTCATTGAATGCTGATTAACGAATAATTGTATACTCCTGATTCATTTTATCATAATCCATAACCATTCAAGCGTTGAACAAACCGGATTGCATTGGTTGAGCTGAAAATACCTTGATATAACGAGAAAGAACCGGCAGAGACGCTCTACCTGAGCATATTTAATAAATCAGCCATTTCTTCTGCTTTGATATGTTCAACCTGCAGCCAGGATTCGGTATTGAAGGTTTTCAAAATCCTGCAACCAGTCCGGTTTTTATGCATACGTCTGAACGTCCGTGAAATTTCGGGAAATTTTTCAGTGCTTGTCGGGCTCAACATCCACAGTGATGAAAACAGGTAAGCCTGGCTTCTCACCAAAATCCGTAATCGGGCTTTATGTGTGGGCTGCAGACGATCAAAAAAGCCGGATGAAATGACGCCTATATCCGTTTTATCAAGCAGCAGATCCCGAATCACTGACTTTTGACTGCGGTGATACCGGCATACCATATCATCTTCATTGATATCTGCAGGTTGCAGTAGTAAACGGCCAAGCACCCGGTTAATCGGGTCAACTGAAATGGATAAATACATTTGTGGTTTTAAATCCTCGATATCCATCAAATTTGAATCGGCCTGAACGACTACAAGTGACTCATGATATTGACCCATTGCCCTGGCAACCGGCCAGTATCCATGGCTTCTGAGTAATATGGACGCATGAAACGGGTCGGCATAAACCAGACCGAGCTTACCATTACCCAATTGCTTTTTAAATGCTTTAGAATTAGGGAATTGTTTTAATGTTAATGACAGTTGAGTCTTGTTTTTGACTAATCGTTCGAAATCAGGCCACTTGGTTGTGTTAGTGTCCATTAATGTCGGACTGACGGCATAATTGATTGATGTTTCCATGGTTATCCTGTTGCTAAAGCATGCTGTTCAATATGAGCATTGATTTGTGTTCTGGACGCTTTGCGCACTGTACAAAGGTAGCGGCTTGCGGATGCCTGGTCCAGAATGGGTAAAATTGTCGTCAACCCCCAGAAATAACAGCCATCTTTGCGCAAATATTTGATAACTCCTTTCCAGCGTTTTCCGGCACGCAATCTGTTGTTCAAATCCTCATACACTGAGTCAGGTATCTCAGGATGTTTCAGTAACTTGTAGTTGACACCGACAAGTTCGGTTTCACGATACCCGCTCATATCAAGCAGGGACTGGTTGATTTGTGAGAACAGACCATCTTGGTCAAGCCAGGTCACAATGACATGACCATCCAGAAACGGGAATTCCCTGTTAATAATTTTATGGTTAGCCGTTAAATTATTTTCTGAGTTGTTATTTTCTGTTTGCATATGTCACTCGAAAATCCTTAGTATAAAAACAGTATCTATATATTATTGAGCAAAAATTTAAAACTAGTTGCCCGGTTAACATATACAATAGTGACGTGAAAAATTACCACTTTTGGCTTTGTAAGTAAATATTGGATTGTTCAATGTTGCGACAGTTCAAAATTGAATAGAAAAACTACTGACAGGATTATTTAAAATTGCATAGGAACTGTAAAAAAAATTTAAATGCCTGATTAACAATATGTTAGAATGTTTCCTGTGAGTTGAAATATGTGAATTGATAATCGATCCCTAAAACCTGAATCCAATATAATTACGATAAGGAGAATCTTTTTTCCATGTGAATGATTCAGTGTAATAATGCATTAATGCAAAATAGCCAATAATAATTAAAGTGGCAAAGTTATAAATCTCATAACCAAACAACACACCGGTGATTACCCTGAATATCTCGTTTCCATAGGCTTGCAGAAAGAATGCGAGCAAGAAGGAAAGGACCGGTAAAACAGCAACCAATGGTATATTTAAATGTTTGGCTGAGCGATAGAGTAAATTCTTGGGTGATTGATGGTGTTTGTTGTAATCATGAGTGACATAAAACAAATAAGCGGTTGTGTCATGAACAATCCTTGGAACCAGAATAGCCAGAAAATAATACTGTTGACTGTATAAATAAAAGCTTGTAAACACCAGGAAGGAATTGCTCCACATGAATAACTGCCCAAAACGGGTTTCAATTTTGCTGTGACTGGCAATCGAGAATAAAAGCAGGACGGTACATAACACTGCAGATATCCGTAGAACCCACAATGCTTGTTGTTCTGACAGGCTGAGATTGAGGAAGATACCAATATAGATTAAAATTCCGGCAGTGACACTGGACCACAGTAATCCATTGAAATTAAATTCCGGTAACCGGCAAACTCCACGGGCAATGCCGTGCTGTTGTTTAAGGACATGATATACAGTCCAGCTTGCAACCATGATGTAGAGCAGATGATACGGCAGTATCAGATTACCAATTCCCAGTACAATCGCCAATGCAATCGACATGAAAAAGACTCTCTTGCGGAAATGACGAAAATAGTCCCGGTTTGTTGTCATCAATAACGCGCTGGCGAGAATATGCGGTGTTCCGAACAATATCTGAAACAGGATGAAATGACTTGGGCTGCTGGGCAGGCTATGACTTAAATATCCGTTCCACAAACTCGTATCAAGCCATTGCAGGATCAGGCACACCGGGATAATTGAATACAGCCAGACAATAACTTTGAACGATACCTTGTATACAATCCGGGGTTGGTTAATGCTGGTTGATGCGGGTTGGGAAGACATGGTTGATTCCTTATTGTTATAGTTATTATTGAGAAAGTGCTCTGCGAGGCTTCCAGGATTCAGATTGTCGCGTGTATTCTTGATAATGATCATTCATTCAATTAGCCCCGAAACATCAACATCAACTATTTTCAGCTTCCAGCTATTCACAGTCAAGCCTGTTCTCGGTAACACGTTAACCAATACTGATTAAATCAATTCCTGATACACTGTTGCTGCTATGTTCAGCAGATGAACGACCATCATTCAATTCCCGATATTCTGTTTTAGCCTGTTTTTTTGGAATTCACTCAATGACAAATTTTATCTCTCAAAAATCCATATTGCCACGCCAGCGCTTGATTATGGCGCTTGATGTGCCCACTTCTGATCAAGCCAGACAATTGGTTACCACACTGGGTGATAGTGTCGGATTTTATAAGATCGGTATGGAGCTATTCATGGCTGGCGATTATTTTCAGTTGATCGACTGGTTAAAACAAAATGATAAACAGATTTTCGTCGATTTGAAATTTTTTGATGTCCCGGCAACCGTTGCACGTGCGATTGATTCGCTCAGTCAACGCGGAGTGGATTTTGCCACAATACATGGGAATCAATCCATCATGGAGGCAGCGGTCAAGACCAAAGGAGATCTCAAAATCCTGGCTGTCACCGCGTTAACCAGCCTCGATCAAGGCGATCTGGATGATCTCGGATTTCAATGTTCTATTGAAGAGCTTGTGTTATCCAGAGCGCGCCGGGCATTTGAAGCAGGGTGTGACGGTGTTATTTCATCCGGGCTGGAAGTGCCACGATTGAGAGAGGAAGTGAATCAACAATTACTTGTCGTATCGCCTGGAATCCGTCCGGTGACAAACCGTCAGGAAGATGACCAGAAACGTGTTGTGACTGTTACGGATGCATTTAACAATGGTGCCGATTACATTGTTGTTGGTCGACCAATACGGGATGCCGAACATCCCGCAGAGATGGCCCTATCGATTCAACAACAGATCGCAGACGTGTTTACATCGCAGTCAAACTGATTATTCCGGTTTGTGCGTTAGTTCGACAAACCATTGCTTCAGCATATCCCTGTGTAATATGCCGATATGGGTTGATGTTACGGTTCCATCGGGATCGACAAACACTGAAAACGGTAACACGCCCATCTGGTTTCCCAATGTGAAACTGAGTTGCGTACCTGTGTCAGGAGCCAGAAGTATTGGGTAATTGACCGGGACAGTTTTCAGAAACTGTTTGACACTATCAGCTTCATCAATCGCGATGCCGATAATCTGAAGGTTTTGATCTGAAAATTCACTTTGCCATAGCGCCAGGTCAGGCATTTCCTTGCGGCACGGTGTACACCAGGTGGCCCAGAAGTTGATCAATACCGGTTTGTTTGTCCATTCCCGCAGTGTATGTTTTTTGCCATCCAGGTCAGGCAAAATTTGATCGGGAAGTTTCAGATTTTCGCTTAAAACCACCCCTGGAATTAAACACAGGATCAGGATGAAAACCTGAAAATGTTTGCGTTTTGCATTGTTCACGATGACAGCAATGTATTTAAGTGGCTGATAAAGTCTGTTGCTGGTTTGTAACCAACTATCCTGAAGCCTTTGCGCTCCTGTTTGTCTGGCCCGAAAAACAATGTCGCAGGAGGACCGATCAGAGCAAAACGGTCAAGTAACGCTTTGTCGTCAACATTGTTTTGAGTGACATCGGCTTTGAGTAATACAAAATCTGATAATGAATCCTGCACTGACGGATCAGAGAATGTGTCGCGTTCCATTTCCTTGCAGGAAATACACCAGTCCGCATAATAGTCAAGCATGACCCATTGACCTTGCGAAGCTGCTTGAGCGATTTGATTATCGAGTTCGGCAGTAGAGCGAACCAGTTTAAACGGCATCGGTTTTGTAGACGTGGTCGAGCCATTGCCGATACCGATTCGACTCAGTGGTTGACTAATGTCCCGCGCTCCGGAAGCTGCTCCA
Source organism: Gammaproteobacteria bacterium (assembly GCA_022600935.1). Classification (GTDB taxonomy): domain Bacteria; phylum Pseudomonadota; class Gammaproteobacteria; order Methylococcales; family DRLZ01; genus DRLZ01. Next base: position 4,390 of record JAHZJL010000047.1, on the reverse strand, counting down.
ATCAGACCCAGGATACCCCAGATGACCAACACCAGACCGACACTCTTGAATAATCGCCGATAACCGCCAGTCTCTGCATTGATTGTATCAAGGGCGCCAAGATACACACCACAACAGATCAACATTAGAGCCCACATCAGAAGAATTGCTAAACCAGGAAGAATACGTTCCAGTAACCAGATAGCAACACCCAGCATGATAAAACCGAACAACACTTTGGCACGCCCCATCCAGGCACCGGCTTTTGGTAACAGTTTGCCTGCTGAGGTGCCAACGATGAGCAATGGAATCCCCATGCCGAGCGCCATCATGAACAGGGCGAATCCACCGATTGTGGCATCTCCGGTTTGACCGATATAGATCAAAGCACCAGCCAGTGGCGCGGCAACGCAAGGACCAACAATCAGTGCTGATAAAATGCCCATGATAATTGCACTCAGAAACGAACCGCTTTTCTGTTTGGTGCTGATTTCATTTAACCGGGTTTGGATGGACGAGGGCAGTTGTAATTCAAATAACCCGAACATTGATAATGCCAGAAACACAAACAATGCGCTGAACGCTCCTAACAGCCAAGGGTTTTGAAACAGTGCCTGCAGGTTGCTGCCGAACAACCCGGCCAGAACACCAAAGATTGTATACGTGACAGCAGATCCCAGCACATAACTCAAGGACAGCCAGAACGCATGCCAGGTATTTATTTTTTCGCCCTGGCCAACGATGATGCCTGCAAGAATCGGAATCATCGGGAAACAACACGGAGTAAACGCCAGCATTAACCCGAATCCAAGAAAAACAAGACCTGTCCACCAAAAGTTATCTTGCGACAAGGCTGTGGCGATACGGTCTTGTTCAGATACCGGAGTGGACATGTCTGTTAATGGTTGACCTGAATCGGCTGAGTTGTTGACTGCACCTGGGGTGATTTGCAGACTGACTGTTTTTTTCACAGGTGGATAACACACACCAATTTCAGCGCAACCCTGGTAAGACACCTCAAGTTCCAGCTCGAATGCATCAGTCGTTTTTCGTAACAGTGGGATCAGCAGATTGACAGAGTTGTAAAACACTTCCACCTGACCGTATTCGGCATCGAATTTTGGTTTTCCATGCGGAATGTTGTAGTGTCCCAATATGGCGATTTCCGGGTTCAGAATCCGAACTGAGAATTGTTCTCTGTATAAATAGTAATCAGGGGCAATCGTCCAGTCGAGCGCGATGTGTTGGCTGGCAGTGCTATCAACATCAGTGGCTTCGGCGTTGAATTGAAATGCCTGGTCTGATGGCAGTAATTCATTCTCAGAAGATTGACCCTTTGAATCGCTCACCAGAGAGTTCAGGACATTTGTAAACGGATTGCCTGATGGTGTGGACTGAGTGCCAGTTTTAGCCGATTTGGGCCAGTCGACTGTGATTTGCTGTGTTTGCGGCGGATAACAAATCCCGATATCAGCGCACCCTTGAAAACCGATTGAAACTGCAAGCGGTGTTAACGGTGAAGCTTGTGTTTCAATTGGAATGCTAACAGTTGTTTGATCTCTGTGAATTTTGACCTCACCAAAAAATTCATCCTGCATGGTGGTTGATGCAGGGAATTTTGGATGCCCGAATTGAACTGCTGGGTTTTGAGAGACAAATTTGAATTTTTTCTGATACAGATAATAGCCATCGGCAATCGTCCATTTCACGACCAGATGAGCAGATTGATCAGAACCAGACTCAATGCGTGCAGTGAACGGAAATGCTTGTTGCGCGGTCAGTAATTCCGGCTGAGTGTTTGAGAACCCGTTGCAGACAATAAAAAAGGCAGCAAGAACAATTAATCGAGTGGTTTTACACATTCACTGATCCATTTCAAATAATTAGAGTTCCCGTCGTTAATATCCACCGCGATAATTTCAGGTAATTCATAAGGGTGATGATTGAGTATGGCTTGCTCCAGTGCGCTGTAGCTGTCACGAGTTGTTTTAATCAATAAGATGATCTCGTTATCTTCAGCAATTGTCTCATTCCAGGAGTATATTGAAGTGACTCCATGGATAAGATTGACACAGGCAGCCAAATGGCCGCTGATGATTAAGCGAGACAGCTTTTTCGCTTCTTCATGGCTGGGACAGGTGCAGATGACTAGAAGATGATTCGATTCTGTCATGGTTATCGGTTCCTTGGTTGTCAATAGTTATTATCAGGATGGGTTTCAGTGGGTTGTCGATCACTCTCAACCAGGGTTTTCCCTTTTGGAAAACATCATTGTAAATGACAGAAAAGACGGTGTGCTCAATTCAACACACTAAACACATTCTGATCAGGTAGACTGTTATACTGATCTTTGGTTTCTCTGTGTTGCCTGAAAAACAGATTAATGCCCAGTATTTAATCGGCGAAACAGAAATCTGAACGTTTTCTCATTGTGCGGTGCCAACATGTCATTTCAAAGAATTTTTCTCATATTTTTAATTGTCGTCCCGGTATTTGAAATTTACTTATTATTAAAAATCGGTTCTGTAATTGGTGTTATCCCGACGATATTTTCGGTTGTCGCAACAGCCGTCATCGGGAGCTGGATGCTGAGGCAGCAGGGGTTTTCAACTCTGCAACGCTTGCAACAGAATCTGGCGCAAGGTTCGCTCCCGGCCAGAGAACTGATTGAAGGACCGATTCTACTGGTTGGTGGTGCGTTATTGTTGACACCTGGTTTTGTTACAGATGCAATTGGTTTTTGCTGTTTGATCCCTTCGACCCGGGATAAAGTTGTGGGCTATGCGCTTAAACATCTTGTTGTTCCGAATGCGTCTTCTGGGCAGTCGCCTCACAATACCACTTCTAAAACCATTGATGGAGACTATATTCGTCATGATTAGGCGATGACAACGTTTTGAATTACCAAAGAATACTTAACCAGAGAGTTCCCATTCTGAGGTTTTTAACCCCAACGATTGCTGAACATAAGGTGAAATCTACGGGATCTCTAAAGCAAGTAAAGTGCATCTTTGCGAACGCCAAGGCATTGAATGTTATGAAGTTTAATAAAACATAACATTCAGGCCTTAATCAAGCTGAAAAAAAATCGTTCCAGCCTGTTAATCAAAGTATCAAAATGACAAATTGCCAGCAATTCTTATTGGAAATATATTCCAGTTCCAGAAAGACAAGTGCAGTTGTCGACAATTAATATCAGTTTCAAATCACGTTAGTTGGTATTTTTATTGATTGTTGAATAGACAGGACACCATCCTGATGTCGCTGAACTAATTAAATAGACCCCGATGATGAGCATGGGCACGCTCCCCGGCACAACTGAAAAAATGGACAAACCAATTCCAATTGTTCTGCGCAGGTAGATGTCTTTTTCACCAAGGTTCAATTCTTTCTTGAGCATATTTTTAATTGCAAATGCCATTCAAATCCTCTTCGGGTCTGGTTTAATAATATGTAATGCTGATTCAATGTTTGCTGTTTGAACTTGATCAAGCTCCTAGCCTCAGCTGTTTGGAATATTGTTCTGAGTCTTGTTCAAATATTATAGTCAGTAAAGCAGTCAAATGAAATTACCAAAATTGCTGTTTTGTAATGAAAACAGCATTTGCAGTGATTTTTCCATTTTGTCACGTCTTGTTTGAGTGATGCTTGTTGCTTGTATCAAATATTAGTCGCAATTAATACAGTCAATGTATCTCGTATTTAACAATGATTGACAAAATTTTTCGTTTACGCACTTCGGGATCGGGCATTCTCAAGTACAATGACAAATTTGTTGGTGATTGATGGTGTCTGTAAAGTCAAGCTGAAATACTGCTTGATAATGTTACCGGAATCAGTATCTGACTGAATAGAGTGTGCATGCTGATGATTAAACCAGGCGAACATTGTTAGAATAGAGTGCAATAATGACTATAGAGATAATTATTAAATAATAAGGACCGATCATGTTGAAACAATTCAAACGGCTTGTTTTACCGTTGTTTTTAATCGCCAGCACCTGTTCAATGAATGTAAACGCGGTTGAAATTGCCTCCAATAACCTGGGTGATGTTTTACTGTTTCCCTATTTTACAACCCGAAACGGATACAGCACATTTCTTGATATTGCCAATACCAGTCCGCATACCCTGGCGTTGAAATTCAATTTTCGACGTGCGACTGATGGCTCAAGCTGCGCCCGTTTTATTGTGACGTTATCCCCTTATGATGTCTGGATTGCAGCAATCGAGAACAATGCCGGAGCACTCCGCGTCAGAGTTCCCGGTGATCAAAGTTGTACGTTTCCTTCTGTCAAGGCAAACAATAACCAGATTGTTGCTTTGAATGGGTGTTCAGAAGGGAGTATTGAAGTGATTGAAATGGGCCATTCAAAAAATAGTCCATCAGATACCGGTACAGTTGCATTCCG
>JAHZJL010000046.1 GCA_022600935.1 Gammaproteobacteria bacterium | reverse complement strand
TCTGAGCAAAGTGCTGGTGATTACCTGACCTGGTAAACTGTCAGCATTTGCCAGGGCAGTTAAGATATCTTCCAGATGATGGGTTAAATTGGCGATACCTTTAATCCCAACTGTATTGCCCGCACCCTTAATGGTATGAGCGACTCGTTGAGCTGTTGCAACATCATCCCGACGTCCCCCACGGCTTAAGTATTGAACAGCCTGAGAGAATTCTTCCGTCAGTACAGGCAATTCCTCTAATAAACTGTCCAGTAATTCTGGGAACACATCATCGGGTATGCTGAGTGAAACATCTTCATCAGTGGCCTCGACTTGACGCTGAGGAATTTCATTTTGGTCGTTTGTAGAATCCAGCCCTCTTAAATTGACCAATAATTCGGCTGTTTTACCTTCATCCAGAGTCGATGACCAACCTGGTGCACAATGCACAATCAGTAATTGCTGAATTCGGTCTTGATCCAGTGGTGATTGTAAATAATCAAGCACTGCATCATTCCACTCTCGCCAACGTTGACGATCTTGTTCGGTTAAATTGAAATGTTCTTTTTGAAGCGCAAGATAATTTTCCTGTATGTGTTCGCAAGATTGCTGTAATCCAGAAAACCCAGCAATTCCAGCGACACCGGTAAATTTATTCAGTTCGGTTTCAAAGCGATCTGAGACAGCCAGTTGTTGCTCTTGGCTGAATGTGTTTTTATTCAACAATTGCAGCAATTCACCCAAACTATTCGCCATTTCATTGGCCGATACTCGCAACAGCTCGACAAATTCTTTGAGATGCTCTGGGATATTTTCGTTGGTTTCAGTTAGCTTAACTTCACCCGTATCAGTATCTGGCTCTGGATTAGAGTTGCGCGATTCAGGTTGTGGATTGCTTTGACTTGATGTTGAAAATAAGTGTATTTCATCAATCAGGACTTGACTGAATTCTTCAATATCCTCTGCCGGGACAATTGACTCACCGCTCAATTGCCCGATCCCGTTGAACAGCTGTTGAACAGCAAGTTCAACATTATTTAAGGTGAAATAGTCTATGATTGCATTTGAAAACATATCAAGACCTGCACGATCAACGTTAGTCAATTCAGCATCATTTGTTTCTGGGCTGTGTCGCCATTCCAGCCATTCTTTCAGTGCTAACAGAATATCCAGAACGCCGCTTAAACCTTTTGTTTCTGCCAGATCAGCATACTGATTAATCTGATCCTGATACTGAATTACTTTCTCAGGATTTAACGTGTTTGAGTGCTTGTTGTTTTGATTGAGACCTGGGTCATCCATCTGAATAGATTTTTGTTGTCTGCAATCGTTATGCAGAAGCTCGCTTAATGTGGCAAGATCTTCCTCTGTAACATACTCTGTTGTACAAACCTCGGCGAAACCAAATAATAGATCATCGATTATTTGGTTGCCGTGTGTTTGATGCAGGTGGTGTTCGGCAAGTTCCAGAACTTCATCCAGCATCAGCGCTCTTTCTTCGCTTGCAGTCTGGTCTGGTTGGTTTTGTTGGACTCGTTCAAGCTGGGTTTCTTCCAGTAAGCTCAACAGTTCCGTCAAACCATCAAATCCATGTTCCGGCAACAAATTTTTAACCTGATGTATTTTCACCAGGGCAGGATTTTTTGTATCCAAATTACTGGTGTTGTTGCTATTCATATGTTCATCAATTTGTTGAGGAGTGGTTTGTTCTGACATATGCCGATAACTCCCGCTTATGAATTGACAGCTTTATTTCCCTGAACCTTGTGGGCGTCGGCGATTTTAAAACTGTTGATTGCTTTCTGCAATTGAGCTGAGTAGTTAACAAGTTTCTCGGTGTGCTGTGTCTGCTCATTCATTTGTTGATAGGTATGAATACTGGATTTTTTAATCTCAGCTGCCTGTTTCTGGAGACCCCAGGCAACTTTAGCCTGGGCCTCAGAGCGTTCAGCAATCTGTTGTACCAGTTTTACCAGCTCGTATGATTTGTCCCGAGTGGAGTTCATTTGCTGACCACTTTTTTCGGCCAGTTGACTTCCCTCAACGACCTGGGATATCGCCTTGTTCATTGCAGTGACAGTATCAGCTGTATCGACCTGAATGTTTTTAACCTGTTGGCTGATTTCCAGCGTTGCTTCACGGGCGTTTTCTGCGAGACGTTGTACTTCGTTTGCAACAACAGCAAATCCGCGCCCAGCTTCACCGGCTGACGCTGCCTGCATACTGGCGTTTAGTGCAAGTACATGGGTTTTTTCAGCGATACCGTTAATCAAGTCAATCACGCCGCCGATTTCCTGAGATCGCTCTCCCAGGCGTTTGATGCGTTTTTCTGTTTCTCTGATGTTATCGCGAATATTGTTGATCCCATCGACAGACTCTGTTACAGATTTCTGTGCACTATCGGTAATATTGATGGTTTCATCTGCCGCCTCATTACATTTTTTGGCGAGTTTTACAATGTTGTTCAGCTCGTTGGACGCTTCGGTTAAATCTTTTACAGCTGTGTTGACTACACTAAGCTCATTTTCAGATACTTTTTTGACAGTATTCGATTGCACTCTTACC
>JAHZJL010000004.1 GCA_022600935.1 Gammaproteobacteria bacterium | reverse complement strand
TGGAAAAACAGATTTTAAGCAAGTAACCATTGTTTGATAAAGAGGTGACATAATGCAAAATTCAATAAAATGGGTCATAGCCAGTTTACTGGTTTTAACAACTGGAACAGCATGTTCCGGCAATAAAACTGTAAAGCAGTCAGATGCAAGTTCAGTGCAAGAGGTTTTGGCTGGAATTCAAGCCAAATCCTTGCGTCCATACAATTCAACGTTTAACCCACGGCAAAAAGAATATCCGAATCATCTTGGCTTTAATGATTTGCATATTCAGGCGATACGTCATTTGCCAATTGAAGGCGAGAAGAATATCAAACCAAAATTGCACAATATCGTTCATCATCACTGTAAAGCCTATGATGATGGGGCATTAATCTGCTTAATGTTTCATGGCGGAATGAAAGATAACGATAAGCCAATTGGTTTTGAATACATTATCAATAAAGCGCAATACGATTCACTCCCGGCAACCGAGAAAAAACACTGGCATTACCACAAGGTTGAGGTGCCGTTGGCAAAAGCAACTTTTCCTGATTTAACCAAGGACGAAGCAGCCAAATTATTGCCAGCCGTTGCTGAAACTTATGGAAAGGTGATTTACATCCAGCATCCTGATGACAAACTGCCGATTGGGCAACCGTATATTCTTGACGTTCACAGCATGCCGAATGTTGACTGAATAGAATGCCAAGCGCCCATGTATTCGCATCTTGGCGCATAGATGTGAATACATCGGTCTAAGAACCTGTTCAAGATCTCACTGAATGGCGTATTCCGGCGTTAAACGTGGACTCCATCCATTGTTCAAATTCTTGACAGGTTCTAAATACCCTATGGGTGCAGGTATCTCTCAGACAGGTAACGATAATTTTCCCATCATTTTCTGTAAACCAATCAATTTCGAGTAGGCATGATGCAAAATCGTCTTCTTCTATGCAAACTATGTTTAGTCCTTTTTTGCCTATTCATTAGAAATGTGGAGGCTGGGCCTCTTTTAGGCCTGAAACCTGTCATAGCACCTGCAGACAACCCTTCAACGACCGAAAAAATTGCACTGGGCAAGCGTTTGTTTTTTGACAAACGACTCAGTGCTAATGCAAAGGTAAGTTGTGCATCCTGCCATCAGCCAGATAAGGCGTTTTCCGATGGCTTGGCTAAAGCAACAGGCATTAACGGAATGGTCGGCCAGCGCAATACTCCGACAATATTGAATGCTGTGTTTTATACATCGTTCTTTCACGATGGACGCGCAGACAGCCTGGAGCAGCAAGCTTTGGGCCCATTGCTGAATCCCATTGAACACGGTTTGAAAGACCATCAGCAATTAATCAGCCTGGTCACTCAGGATTCGTATTATCGAACTCAATTTAAAACAGTTTTTTCAATTAATCCCGATCAAATTAATCAAACTCATATTACCCAGGCGATTGCCAGTTACGAGCGAACTCTGGTTAACGCCAACAGCGCATTTGATCGTTATTTGTATGCAGGCGATGACACTGCATTAACTGAAAGCGCTAAGCGCGGGTTGAGAATATTCCAGAGAAAAGGCAATTGTGCGAATTGTCATGAAATAAATTTTAACCATGCTTTGTTTACCGATAACCGTTTTTACAACCTGGGTGTCGGATTCGAGAAGCTGGATGGAAAACTGTTAAAACTGCTCAAACGATACAAACAAAACCCCAATGACATGTCTGCAATGCTGTCATTATTCAGCGATGCAGAACGTTCTGAGTTGGGTCGTTTTGCAGTTACCGGAAAGCTGGATACGCTTGGTCAGTTCAAAACTCCGACATTAAGAAATATTGCCTTAACCGCACCATATATGCATGATGGCAGCATGCAAACACTGGAACAAGTGGTGGATTATTACGATAAGGGTGGTTATCCAAACCCTTTTCTCGATCCAGCCATATTCCCGTTGCGCTTGACGGAGCAGGAAAAAACAGATCTTGTGAGTTTTTTAAAATCACTGAACGGCACAATGTTGCAGAATTGAACTAAGCTGAATCAATACAGACGATGCTGAAGACAGGACAGTTGTGTCTTTGTCATTGGTCTCTTTTCATAAACCGGCAATCCGTAACGTCCTATATGCGTGTTATTCAATCTCTGTTTTTGTGTTCTTTCATGTTATTCAGCACACTTGCCTGTGCTGAGTGGACCGCTGAAATCGATACCAATCTGTTTTACACCAATGATGTCGGCTTGTTCTCGGTGACCCGCAAATTATCGTTGCTGGAAGACCCCACCCAGCCTGTCGTCGACCGACCACAGCAAGGCAATGATTTTGTCTACGAACCCAATGCCGTTTTGAGCTATGAGTCGAATAATCCGCTTGGTGGATTTGATTTTCGTCTGGATGCTGGTGGTTATGTCTTTGTCGATGAGCATGAATTTACGCATGGATTTTATCAATTACAATTCGGTCAACACATTCATGAAGCGCTTGAATTCCGATTGTTTTACGACTATGTGCCGGATTTGTTCATCGGCGTCAATGATTTGATATCCGGCGAAATCGAAGAACATGAAGATGACATTGAATTGTTTGACGAGCGGCTGGACAGTCATATCTGGGCAACACATATCAATTATGAATTATCAGACAACCTGTCTGTGCGGTTACTGGGACGGTTTGGCTTAAGACAATACAAGCGCCCGTTTAAACATCGTGATACTCAACTGTGGACCCTGGGAACTCATGTCGAGTGGCAGTTTTTTCCCGGTTGCGAGTTGATGCTTGGTTATCACTATGAGCGGGGCAGAACTGACCATGACCGTAATTCTGAGTTGCAAGATGATGTGTCTTACAATAATCATTATGTTTCGGCGGAATTGATATTTCCTCTTTACCAGCGATTATCCGCTGCATTGATTGTTGACTATGAACACAATGTATTCACCAGTGATTTTCATGATGATATCCATCACAATGCCATCGAAAACAATGTACAGGGCGAAATAGAATTGTTTTATACATTGAATGCTGATGCCAGATTGACCTTAGGCTGGCAATTTGGGAACCGAAAATTCAATTTTGAAAATGACAGTGTCAACAATCATAATGCCTGGCTTGGATTTGAATATGAATTTGCATTGTAATCCATTGTGGGTTTGTGACTATTGTTTGTTAAGATAGCGTTTTCTAATATCAAACAGGATTTTAGCAATGGCGTTAATGATAGAAACCATCAGTCCCGATGAATTACAAAAAATGGTGCAATCCGGTCAGCCAGTGGAATTGCTCGATGTCCGAACACCAGCGGAATATCAAGCGACCCATGCCGAACCAGCCCGCAATGTTCCGCTTGAGACACTTGACCCTCAAGCAGTCATGGCAAATAGAACCGGTTCTGCTGACGATGCGTTGTATCTCATTTGTGAATCCGGAAAGCGCGCCGAGTCAGCGTATACAAAATTTATAGAATTAGGTTTTACCCAGGTTGTCAGTGTCGAAGGCGGTACTGCAGCCTGGAAAAGCGCCGGATTGCCGATTGTCGAAGGCAAGAAGACAATTTCACTGGAACGCCAGGTCAGAATTGCTGCCGGTAGTTTTGTCGTGGCAGGAGTGTTGCTGAGCCTGGCGATTCACCCCGTGTTTATCTGGTTATCAGCGTTTATTGGCGCCGGGCTGATGTATGCTGGCGTAACTGACTCGTGCGGGATGGCTATGATGTTAGCGAAAATGCCCTGGAATCAGTCTGGAGCATCATGACAAAAGTAATGCATGAGCTTGAGTGTTATGGGTTGGTGAGCCAGATATGATGATTGACCAAAGGTTTAATGGCTCATCAACCCGAAGCCATGGTGGTGGAAAGTTTTCTGACGCGGAAAACAGACGTATCATGGCCAACCTGTATTACTCAATTTGCTGATTGACACCTAAGTCTGTAAACACTGCTGATTGTAGTAAGCATCCGGTTTCAATATTCAGCTCGATCGCTTTCTGCCTGTGAAACCTGATATCCAAAACAACCCCCGGGTTTCACGGCAAACGATGTTTTATTACAGCTTGCCGCATTTAACCCATGCTGTGGTGATGCTGCCGCTGGCATTATTTATCCCGTCTTATTACGCCGATGAACTGGCATTACCGCTTGCCTCAGTCGGTTTGGCAATTGCTGCATCGCGGATTGTCGATGTTTTCACCGATCCCTTAATCGGCATACTCAGCGATCGCTTTCAAACTCGCTGGGGACGGCGCAAACCCTGGGTAATCGCCGGCACACCACTGCTGATGCTGGCAACCTGGATGGTGTTCGCTCCGGTTCAGCCAGTATCGGTGAGCTACTTGCTGGTCTGGTCATGCCTGCTGTATCTGGCATTTACCATTGTTGATCTGCCTTATAAAGCCTGGGGCGCTGAATTATCAACCAACTATTCTGAACGTTCCAGAGTTGCCGCCTGGCGTGAAGGCATGGGCGCGCTTGGGCAAGTGTTGTTTTTATCCATGCTCAGCGGTCTGGCGTATTTTGGTTATCACCAGGCTTACCAGCAATTATTAGCCATTGCCATGGTTGTCATCATCAGTGTTCCCTTGTTAATGCTGGTGATGGTGGTCAAGGTTGGCGAACGACCACCTGATACTGTGCAAATCAAGCATCGATCAGGCTGGAAACAGATACTGCTGATATTCAAAAACCGGGCGTTTCTGAGAACAGCGATATCCATCATGTTATTCGGAGCAGCGCTGCTTTGTCAGGCCACCTTGCATAAAATGGTGTTGACCCATGTGATTGGTGAACCCGATTTGTTCGCGCCTATGATCCTATTGGAAAATCTCGCCTCATTAGCGGCTGTCCCGTTCTGGCTATGGGTATCAGATCGTATTGGCAAACACCGGGCAGTGACACTGGCAGCTATATGGGTGGGATTGTGGAGCCTGATATTTCCTCTGGTTGGTGCAGGCGATACCATCTTGTATGTCTGCTTAATCGTGCTGCGCGGAAGCAGTTTTACATCAATTTTTCTGTTATCCAATTCCATTGCTGCTGATGTAGTGGATTATGACACTGCCACCTCGGGCCAACACCGCACCGGACTGTATTTCTCGGTATGGGGAATGGCAATTAAGTGTTCGGTTGCGATTGGTGTACTGTTTGGCACCTGGGTGCCATCATTGTTTGGTTTCGAACCTTCAGCTCTGCAGCATAGCGACACGACCTTATTTTATCTCATGGCGATCTACGGCTGGATACCCTGCTTACTTGTATTCTGCGCCGCTCCATTATTATGGAATTTCCCAATTGATCAAGCTCGCCAACGTCAATTGCGTGCAGAAATCGAAAGGAAGCCAATCGATTAATATTGCCCTTTAAAACAAAAAGTCTGTAAAGAGCTGCGCCCCAAAATTTAGACAGATTGCTTAGGAGTTATTGATGCCTAAATTTCATGCTATTTGTCTCTGTCTTTGTCCGCAAGTATGCAGATCAACCTGATCATAGTTCTGATTAGGTGTACATTTCAGTGTTTGATGCTTGCGCTCAGAGTTATAAAAGTTGATCCATTGACCAACACGTTGTTTGGCATGACTCACTGAGTCATAGGCATTCAGATACACTTCTTCGTATTTCACACTCCGCCAGAGCCGTTCAACAAACACATTGTCTCGCCAAGCGCCTTTGCCGTCCATACTGATACGAACCTTATGGGCCTTAAGCACGTCTGTAAAGGCTTCACTGGTATATTGTGACCCTTGATCCGAGTTAAAGATTTCAGGCGTGCCATACCGCGATAATGCCTCTTCCAACGCATCAACACAAAAACTTGCATCCAAACTGTTCGACAACCGCCAGGTGAGAATTTTTCGACTCGCCCAGTCCATGATGACGGTGAGATAGACAAATCCTTTCGCCATCGGAATATACGTCACGTCAGAGGCCCATACCTGGTTGGGACGATTGATATCAAGCTGTCTTAACAAATACGGATAGATCGTGTGCTGTTTGTTGGCTTGACTTAAGCGAGGCTTTGGATACAGCGCCTGAATCCCCATTTTGCGCATCAACCGTTGAATGCGCTTGTGATTGACTGTATGACCTAAAGCATCCAATGCATCGTTGATTCGCCGAATACCCAAAAAAGGTTTGGCCAGGTGAATCTCATCGATTAAGCGCATCAGGACTAAATCATCTTCATTGACCGGCTTGGGTTTATAGTAAATCCCAGAACGGGCAATATTCAGCATACGGCACTGTTTGACCAACGATAATGTATGATCTCGATTAATCATTGTCTTGCGCTCAAGCCGGCTTAATGACCGAGCGCTTTGGACAAAAAATCATTGGCCATCGTGATTTCACCAATCTTTGCTTGGAGGGCTTTGATCTCGGCTTCACGGTCCGGGGCCAATCCGTTGCCTGAAACAAAGACTTCTGCAGAGTGTTCCAATAACTGCTTTTTCCATTTGACAATCAAATTGGCATTAATTTGATAGCGGTTCGATAATTCGCTTAAGGTTTGATCCCCTTTAATGGCTGCTAAAGCAACCTTGGCCTTAAAGTCCGCTGAATGATTACGTCGTTTCTGACTCATTGTCTGTTCCTCTCATTTCAATTCAATACGATTAAATTAGAAATTTAGTGTACAAAACATAGCTCCTTAAAACTTGCTATTACTTGTCCTAATTGAAGGGTACAGTTGTTAAAGCGAACGACGCTTTATGCCGTCCGAGTTAGCGCGATTGTTATGCTTTTATTCAGTACAAAGGTTAGGAACAGCAATTTTACTAAATAAATGGGGTGAAGTTACAGCAGATGCAGGATAATCTTTCAGTGTTTCTTGAAAATCTGGGTGATTAAATGCGTTTTTGAAATCCGCGACTGAATCCCATACTGCATAATTCATAAAAACT